>DASVGQ010000049.1:0-6606 GCA_036379455.1 Nevskiaceae bacterium | reverse complement strand
CGACAGCCTGCTCGCGCTCATGCTCCGGCGACCGCCGTTACGCTCCGCACCATCTCGATCTCGCGCAGCAGCTGGTCCTCCTGGTAGGGCTTGATGAGGTAGCGATCCACGCCCAGCTTCAGCGCCCGCTGGCGGTGCTTGTCGCCCGAGCGGGACGTGATCATGATGATCGGCACCTGCGCGAGCCGGGGCTCGGCGCGCATGAATCCGGCGACCTCGAAGCCGTCGGCGCGCGGCATCTCGATGTCCAGCAGGACGACGTCGGGGACCTCGGTCTACAGCACGTCCATCGCGTCGATGCCGTCGCGGGCCGTCACGACGCGGTAGCCGTTGCGCCGTAACAGCCGTTCGGCGATCCTCCGGATGGTGATGGAGTCGTCGACCACCATCACCGTCCCGCGCTGCGGCGGCAGCGCGGGCGGCGCGACGGCCGACGTGACCCGACCACGGCGCGACACCACGGCGGAGACGTCCAGCGTCAGGGCGATTCCCCCTTCCGGCAGCGTCGTCGCCCCGACGATCCCCTGGATGCTCTCGAGCTGCGGACCGGTGGCCTTGGCGAGGATCTCGCGGGTGCCCAGCAGCTCGTCGACGATCAACCCGACGCGCCGCGATTTGCCCGCCAGGGTCTCCCCGGCCCGCACCAGAATCGCGATGACGGAACGCCCCTCAAGCTGCGTCGGTCGCGCCACGCCGAGGAAGTCACCGAGATAGCGGACGTCATAGTCGCCGTCGCCGTAGTGGATCGGCGCGCCGCCGGCCGCCAGCGAATCCGTCAGTTCCGCGTTCGACATGCGCGTCACGCCCGCGATGCCGATCAGCGGCAGCGCGTACCGTTCACTTCCCACGCGCACCAGCAGGGCCTGCGACACGGCCGCGCTCAACGGCAGGCGCAATACGAAGTGCGCAGCGCTGCCGCGCTGGGCGCGCAGCTCGAGGGTGCCACCGAGCTGGCGCACCGAGGCCGTGACCACGTCCAGGCCAACGCCGCGCCCGGCGTCCTTGGTGAGCTTCGCCGCCGTGGAGAAGCCGGGTTCGAAGATCATGCGGCCGAGCTCGTCATCGCTGGGCTTCGCGTCGGGAGCAAGCAGGCCGCGCTCGAGCGCCTTGCGGCGGATGGCGTCGAAATCCAGCCCGCGTCCGTCGTCGGCCACTTCCACCACCACCTGGCCGCTTTCCCGCTGCAGGCGCAGTTCGACGTTGCCCGGAACCGGCTTGCCGGCCGCACGCCGCACCGCGGGCGCCTCGATGCCGTGCACGACGGCGTTGCGCAGCAGATGCTCCAGCGGGCCGACGATGCGCTCCAGGACGTTGCGGTCCAGCTCGGTGTCCGCGCCCTCGACGCGGAGCACCGCGTCGTGTCCGGTGTCCGCGGCGGCCTGCCGCACGACGCGTTCGAGGCGCGACTGCTGGCGCGAGAACGGAACGAGCAGCATGTCCATCAACCCCTGCTGTACGCCGGTCGCGGTATGCGCCTGCTGGCCGAGGAGCAGGTCGGCCTCGCCGAGGCCCTGTTCCATCGACGTGTGCAGTGAATCGAGGTCGTCCGCGGACTCCGCGAGCGAGCGCGCCAGCTCCTGCATGCGCGAATAGCGATCCATCTCGAGCGGATCGAATTCCGCCGCGTAACGGTCGGGCGAAGGCGTGTCGTTGCTGTCCGAGGGCATGCCGCGGGCCGCGATCTGCGCGTCCGTCTCGGTCGCCAGCATGCGCAGCTGCGAGCGCACGCGATCCACCGTACGCGCCAGCTCCGCGAGCTGGCCGCGCAGCCCGGCGTTGTGCTCGACCAGACGCGCCCGCTGGGTCCCGACCACGCCGGTCTCACCCAGCATGTGGTCGAGCGTCTCCACCGGCACGCGGATGTATTCACGCTGCGTCACCACTTCCGGCGCGCGTTCGTCGTCCGGCAGCCAGTCGAGCTCGCCACGCCACGGCGACTCGGTGGCGCGCGCCGTCTCGCCGGCCTTCGCGCCTGTCGCGTCCTTGCCCTCGCGAAGCGCGTCGTACATCGCGTGCAGGCGGTCGGCCTGCGCGCGCAAGTCCTTCGCAGTCGCCGCATCCCAGGCGTCGCCCTTGATGGCAGCCTCGACGCGCGTCTCCAGCGCGTGGGCGCCGTCGCCCATCGCGTTCAGCCCCACGACCCGCGCGCCGCCCTTGAGCGTATGCAAGGCGCGCCGCGCGTTGGCGGCGCTGTCGTTGCCCGCCTGCCAGCGTTCGAGCGCCGCATCCAGCGTGTCGAGCAGTTCGCCCGCCTCGGGGATGAACACCTCGATCAGCTCCGGGTCAAGCTCGGCGAATTCCTCGGGCGGGGGAGCCGCCGGCGCCGCCGCGCCGGTTTCCGCTCCCGCGGGCGGAGTCGTTGCAGCCTCAGCGGTCGACGGCGCGTTCCGCGCGCCGGCGTCGTCAGCGGCGAGCGCGCCGGGTGTCGCCGCGCTATTGGAAGGCTCAGCGGGCAGCGCCGGCGCCACCGACGGAATCTCGGGCGACTCAAGGCCGCCACCGGCAGATGCCGCGGATTCGACCTCGTCCGCCGGGAAGTCGACGGGCGGCTCCGGCGGCGGCTCGACCTCGTCGACGTTGCTCGTCGCCGGCAAAAGCACGTCCTCTGGATGTTCAGGCGCCGCCGGCACATCCGCAGAGATCGCTTCGTTGCGACCTGCATTCGCCGCGGATTCGGGTTCGCCCTGCGGCTGCAGCGTCGGCTCGCCGCGCTGGCGCACGGGCTCCGCCCACGTCGGCGCAGGCACCACGTCCGCTTCTTGCGAAACTGGAGGCTGTGCTTCGCCCGGACCCGTCACGGGCTCAGGCACAGACTCCGGCGCTTCGGCGACCGCCGGTCGCGACGCGGGCACGTCGGATGCGGCCGCATCGATGCCTTCCGACAAGAGTTCATCGCCCGCAGAGGAGGGCGCCTCTGCCACCGCCTCCGCGTCGGGCGCTGGGCCCGAAACCTGCGGCGAAGGCGCGGGCGCAGTCTCGACGGGGAGCGGCGGCGACGCGCCCTGCGCGACGTCGTCCACGCCCTCCGGAACGTCGGCGACCGTGGCTTCAGGGGCCGACTCTTCGTCATCGGCATCGCCCGGCGCGGACTCCGGCTGCGTCCCGGCCTCCGGAGACACGACGGCCACATCCTCGGGCGCCGGCTCCGGCGCCGGCGCGCTGCGCGCCTCACCGGGCTCGGCCTGCTCGCCACGATCGACAACCGGAAGGCCTTCGATCTGATCCAGCAGAGGCGCCGGATCCGGCTCCGCTTCGCCGGCCTGCAGCCCGTCGAGCCGCTGGTAGAGCTGCTCGAACACGTCCGCCAGCGCCGGGAACAGCGCCTCCGGCGGAGCACCTTCGACCGCCGCGAGCCGTTCACCCACCGCGCGCAGTACCTGCGCCAGCGCGACGCTGCCGTGATCCGCCGCCTCGCTTCCAATCCGCGTCAGGCGGCCGCCGAGCGCCGCGCCGCGGCCGGCTTCGCGCTGCGCCTGCCAGGCGTCCACGTCCCCAGCCACCGCCTGCAGCGCATCCAGCGTCTGCAGCGCATACGCGGACTCCACCTCTTCATGTGGGGCGCTGCGCGCGATGCGTGCACCACGCCGGGCCTCGACGCGCTGCGCGAGCGCCTGGCCCACGTCCGCGGCGATCGGCGTCGCCTCAGCCGCCCACTGCTGCAACGCCTCGCAAATTTCTCCGAGCAGCGTGAGGTCCTCGGCGTCCAGGCGCTCGCCGCCGCTCACGACGTCCAGCCACGCCTCCGTCGCCTCTGCCACCTGCTGCACCGCCGTCGCGTGCGCCAGGGCCGCGCTGCCGCGCAGGGTATGGAAGGCGCGAACGATTTCCGGCTCGACCGCGGCGTCCGCCGGCTGGCCAGCCAGCCAGTTGGCAACCAGCGTCAGGCGGCTGTGCGCGTCGTCCCGGAACAAGCGATAGATGTCGGTATCCGTCGCGCTGGTCTGCGCGCGCAGCGCGTCCGCACGGCCGGCGACCGCGGCCGCCTCCGGTACGCCTGTCGCCGCGGTGTCATCCCCTTCGAGCGCCGCAACCATGCGCGGCAGTACCGCGATTGCCGCCGCGACCACCTCGAGCGCCGGCGCGCCCAGTTCAAGCGTGCCCTCCAGCGCGCGATTGAGCAGCTGCTCGAGCGCCCACGCGAACTCGCCGATGCCGTCAGCTCCCACCATCCGTCCGCTGCCTTTCAGCGTGTGGAAGGCCCGGCGCACCTGCGCGAGCGTGTCCCGATCATGGGCATCACGCTGCAGCTGCGGGAAGCGCCGGTTCAGGTCGTCGGCAACCTCGCGCGCCTCCTCGATGAATACGGCGCGGATCTCGGCCGCAGCGGCATCCGGCGCGTCATCCGCGTCGGCGACGACCGGCGCCGACGGAGCAGGCTCGGCGGTCATCGGCTCCGCCGCGGCGACGCGCTCCGGTTCGCCCGCTGCGCGCCGGGCCGGCAGCGACGCCACGACCTCCGCCAGCGCCTCATGGAGCCGATCGCCGCCGGTCCACCCGTCGCGCAGGGCCTCCAGGCAGATGCGCACCATGACGAAGGCTTCGCTCAGCGGCTCGACCAGCGCCGAATCACTCGTCCTCCCCAGCGCACGACCGGATTCGATATACCGTCCCACGGCCTCAAGCGGCGACGCCACGGCATCCACACCGCCCACGCGCAGTGCGGCTGCCACCAGCGCGACCCGCTTCGGCAGGTCTCCCAGATAACCCTCGTCGTCTTCCGCGACGCCCGCGGCCAGAGCGGTCTCCAGATCCGCCATGTTGACCAGCGCCTCACGCGCCAGGACTGCGGTGCAGGTGCGCAGGCGCGCGGCGGCAAGCCACGCGTCCAGACCCGCAGACGGCAGCGCGCCGGCGATGCCGGTGCGGGCTATGGACGGGCCGACCAGCGCTTCGTGCAGCGCGGTCTCGACCTGCAGCAGCGCGTCCGCGGTTTCCGACCAGCCATCGGCGACGTCCGGAACCAGCGCCGTCACGCGTTCGGCCTGGCGCTCGAGGATGGCGCGCAGCTGCGGCAATCCGAGCAGCGTCAGCGTCTCGGCCGTGCGCGTGAGCACCGCGGCGACCTCGTCCATCCGGCCCGCCGTCCGGCCCCGCGTGCGCACCACGAGGTCGATGCGATCGCTTGCCCCCTGCAGGTCGCGGCTGAGCTCGGCGTACAGCTGTGTCCGCACATCCAGCGCGGGCGCTTCCAGACGTCGACGGGCAGCCGTCAAGGCCGCCTCATCGGGCATCAACGCATGCAGCCCCAGCGCGTCAATCCAGCGCTCTGCGGCCGGCGGAACCTGCGGCGCCTCGACAAGCCAGCACCCCGCCTGGGCCGCCAGCTCCCAGGCGTCCCTGTCCTGCACGTCTTCACCGCGGGCCAGGCGCTGCAGTTCGACACCACTTCTGCCCAGCAGCCGCTTGATCTGCGAAGGCGCTTCTCCTGCCCCCGCGGCAAGCGATCCAAGCAACCAGCCGAGCACGCGCCACAACGCCTTGCCGGACCGATCCCGCGCCGCCGCTTCCACACGCGCCGCGATGTCCTGCATGCGCCGCAGGGCGTCGACCGGCTCATGTCCCTTGAACCAGTCGAGGAACGCGCCCTGGTAGGCCGCCAGCTCGGCCTTGGCGAGTGACTGGACTCCCGGGCCCGCGCCGGGGTCCATTCGGCCCCACTCGCTCGCGGCCCAAGTGCGCAGCGTCATCGCCAGCTGGCGCGCGCACAGTCCGGGCCGATCCAGGGGCGCCGCGCCGCGCCCCGCGCGCAGCTCGTTGACGACCGGCAGAAGCACCAGCGTGCGGTCCGGCTCACCGGCCGCCAGGGCATCAATATCGCCTCGCAGCAGCAGCGTTGCGTAGGCCAGCGAAGCGAGAACCTCGTCGCGTCGTGACGCGGCCTTTCCGGCCAGCAGGTAACCCAGCGTCTCGCCCATCTCCTGCGCCAGCACCGCCGGCCCGCTGGCACCGGCGACGACGGCGGCCCCTGCGATGAGGCGCAGCTCGGCCGCCGCCGCCTGCAACGGACGCGGGTCTTCGCCATCCGTCTCCAGATAATCCTCGAGGCCGCCGTGCACGACGCCCAGACCGCGCACGAACTCCGCGCCCAGCAGCTGGATGCGCCCTGGCAGCGGCAGCAGTCCGACATGGGAAAGGCGCACCACCCCGATCGGGCTCGACGCGTCCACCTCAGCCGCCTGCCTTGACGAAGGCGGCGCTGCGCACCACGCGGTGGAGCGACAGGACCGGCCAGGTCTGTGCATCGCGCGCGAACGCGCCCAGCAGCCACTCGCTCGGCACGCCGACCTCGTGGATCCGGTCGTGATGCTGGTCAGCCGGAGCGAAGCGCCGGTAGCCGCCCACCTCGTCGACCAGGAACCCCGCGGGAATATGGCGTGAGTTGAGCACCACGACGCGCTGACGGTGATGCTCGGGAACCACCGCCTCGCCCCACAGCGCGCCGAGGTCGGTGACCGGCAACAGCGCGCCACGCAGGTTGGCTACGCCGATCAGGAACGGCTTGGCGCCCGGCACGCGCGTCAGGCGCGGACGCAGCAGGATCTCCCGCACCTCCGTGCGCGGGATCAGGATCCAGCGGGCCCGCACCCGCAGCGCGATGCCCGTCCA
>DASVGQ010000048.1:0-49585 GCA_036379455.1 Nevskiaceae bacterium | reverse complement strand
CGTTTCGCCGATCCTGAGCAGCGTGTCGCCGACGCGCTCCAGCTGCGCAGCGTCGTGGCTGGTCCACGCGCAGGCGCGCGGCTCGCCCGCGCGCAGCCACTCGCACAGCAGCGCTTCGACACGCGCGGCGCGCTCCGCGTCGAGCGAGGCGGTGGGCTCGTCGAGCAGCAGGATCGCGGGCTCGACGAGCAGCGCGCGCACCAGCGCGGCGAGCTGCGCCTCGCCGCCGGAAAGCTCCGCGGTCGCGTGCTTGAGGAACGACGGCTCCATGCCCAGGCGCTCGATCAGCTGGCGCGCGCGCTCGCTCGAAAAGCGCCGCTGCCGATGCACGCGAAACGCGAAGGGCGCCGTCAGGGCCGCCGCCACGTCACCCTCAGGAAACGCGGGCCGCTGCGGCAGATAGGCCACCTGCGCGCGATAGCCGGGAACCCACCATTCCCGCAGCGACCTTCCGGCGAAACGGATCTCGCCGCGCTCCGCGCCGCGCAGCCCGGCCAACGTGCGCAGCAGCAGCGTCTTGCCGCCGCCGGAGGGCCCCGTTACCGCCAGGCAGCGCCGCGCGGTGAGCTCAACATCGAGGTCACGCCACAGCGTGGTGCCAGCCACGGTGCAACGCAGGCCGCGCGCGGCAAGCAGAACCTCGTCGCTCACCGCCGGATCCCCGCGCGCGTCGGACGATCGCGCCGACGCATCCGCTTCAGGGATGCGTTCCCGCGTCGCGCGGGGGCGCCGGCAGATCCGCACGGAAGCTATAGCCGTGACGCTCGAAGCCCAGCGCATCGTAGAAGGCGTGCGCGCCGCGGCGCCTGAGCGCGGAGGACAGCGTCATCTTGTAGCAGCCCTTTTCGCGGCACTGCGCCAGCGCGTGGCGCATCATCGCTCGGCCAACGCCGGCGCGTTGGCACGCCGGGTCCACCGCGACGTCCTCCACCACCCCCGAGCGCGCGCCACGATGCGCGAGGTTGTCCATGACCAGCAGCGCGAAGGTGCCGACAACTTCGCCTTCCCGCTCGGCCACATAGACGTGGTAGTCGGGATAACGCGCCATGCGTTCGAAGATCGCCCGCGCCTCGGCAACCGACAGCACGCGACCGCCGTCGAGCGCCGGCTGCGCGTAAAGCCCGAGGATGGCGGGCAGATCTGCCGCAGTGGCGGCGCGACAGCGCGTCGATACAGGCATTCGCACGTCTCCTGGCAGCGGCGGCAGTCGGACGGGTCCGTCATCATGCCACCGTGTCGGAGGCGCCTCGCACACCCGTCGGCGCCGCGCAGTGCCGCGCTCGATTGACCACACCGATCAACGCCGCAGCCCGCGGACGGTGGCTCGCGGATTGGCCGCGGGAAACGCCCCGCAGCGGAGAAACGCGCGGGCAACACGCCGCCCTCCGCCCATGTCCGGCGTCACGCGCGCGGCGCCTGCATCAGCGTCCCCACCACGATGCTGGTGGCGAAGATCGGGATCGGTTCAGCCAGCCACAGCTCGCCCCTGGCGCCCTCGCAGGCGGCGGCCACGCAGATGGAGGTGCGCATCTCGAAGGCACCCTGCCCGGCCAGCGCGTAGGTGTCGGCGTCGACGTAGGACAGCAGCTCCGGCTTGCGCGTGTTCAGCACCCGGTCGAGGAACTCGAGGTCCCATTCATGGTTGATCCTCCCCGAGTCGGGCGTGCACGGCCAGTGCGAGGTGCCGCCGGTGCTCACCAGCGCGATCTTCTCGGGCACCTTGTCGATGGCGCGGCGCAGGGCGCGGCCGAATTCCCAGGTGCGGTGCAGCGGCGGCATGGGCGGAACCTGGCAGTTGATGTTCACCGGGATCACCGGCAGGTCGTAGTCCGGCGTGAGGAAGTGCAGCGGCACGGCGATGCCGTGGTCGAACTTCCACTCCTGCGCGTAGGACAGGTCCGAGCTCTGCATCACTTCCTCGATGATGCGCAGCGACAGCGCCGCGTCGGCCGGCACCTTCGTCACCCGTGTCTTGAGCCACGCCGGGTCTTCGATGGGCGTGTCGTAGCCGTCGGCCATGCCGATCGCAAAGGCCGGCATGTTGTCCATGAAGAAGTTGGCGAAATGCTCGGAGGACACCAACATCAGCGCCTCCGCGCCGGAATCGAGGATGGCCTGGCGCTGGCGCGCGAAGGCGGCCTTCACGCGCGCGTACTGCGCCGGATCGGCCATCTCGGCGCGCGCCGTGAGGCCCGGTGCGTGGCTGGCGATGCCCGCGTATACGAGGCTCACGGCGTGCTCCAGTGCGCGGGAACCGGATAGTTGCGATCGCGCCGCTCGACTTCCACCACGCGCCGCGTGGCGGGCCGGCTCCACACGTGGGCGGCCACCCGGTCCCAGTTCGGCCGCGGCGGCACCGAGGCGATGCGCTCGTCGGTGCTCCACAGGTACATGACGAACAGGTAGGCGTCGACGACGCTGTAGCGATCGCCCAGCGCCCACGGCCGGTCGCCGAGCTTGTCCTCCAGCACGGCGACCGCGCCGGCGAGGTTGCGCACGCCCTGCGCGTTGACCGCTGCGGCGGCCTGCGGGTTGTCTCCCGCGTAGGCGGAGGAGCGAAAGACCGAGCGGATGTACACGTGCACGCTGCTGGACAGGAAGTTCATCCACTCGTGGGCGCGATAGCGCGCAAAGTCGCCGGTCGGCGGCAGCAGCCCCAACTGCGGCTTGAGATCGCCGAGGAAGGTCAGCAACGCGTGTGTCTCGGTGAGCACCCGGCCGTCGATGGACAGCGCCGGCACCGAACCCTTGGGGTTCAGGGCGAGGTACTCGGCAGAGCGGTTCTTTTTGCTCTTGAGATCGACCAGGCGCCTTTCGTAGGGCACTCCCGTCTCCTCCAGCGCGATGTGCACCGCCAGCGAGCAGGCGCGCGGGTAATAGAAGAAGACCAGCGCTGGGTCCATTGCGATGCTCCTCCTTGGGTCGCGAAAAATTATAGTGGCGTCAACGCCCTGTCCCGCGAGTCGCGCCATGAGCCTGTACTACGTGCAGAAGCTGATCTACCAGCTCAACCGCGATCCGGCGGTGCGCGAGCGCTACAAGCAGGATCCTGCCGCGGTGCTGCACGACTACGACCTCACCGACGAGGAGCGCGAGGCGCTGGACAAGCCCGACATCGGCCTGCTCTACGTCTACGGCGTGAACGGCCAGCTGCTGATGCACTACGCCGCGCTGCGCGGCATGCAGTGGTTTGCCTACCTCGAGGCGATGCGCGAGGGCATCCGCAGGTACGGACCGGTGCGCGCCGGCCTCTACGCGATGAAGGGCAGCGGCGAGAACCCCGGCGAGGCGCAGGTGCGGAACGCTGGGCCGCGACGCCAGCGCAGTGGCCTAGCTACCACGCCGAAGGGCTGAAGCAGGCGCTCCAGGCCGCGCCCGCGTCGATCAGAATGTGCGCCGCACGTGCGGCAATCCGGCGCGGAAACCGGCGAATGGCGGCGTAGCATGCCGCCGTGAGCCGTTCCTCGATCGCCGCCTGGCATCAGCTTTCGCCGTTCGGCTCTGCGGGCGTTGCGCCGCAAGAGGCGCGACGCGTCGCGAGCACGCTCAGCCACCGCACGCAGCGCCGTTGAACGTTCCCGCGACATCCGCGCTGCCGGTCGTTGTCTTCGGCGGCACGGGATTCGTCGGCGCTGCCGTCGTGCGCCGTCTGCTCGAAGCCGGCTACAGGGTGCGCGTCGCCGCGCGCCACCCGGGCCCCGACCAGCACGGAGGACCCGGCGGACCGATCGAGTATTGCTGTACCGACGTCCGCGACGAACCGCAGGTCCGTGCGGCAATGCAAGGCGTCGGCGGCGTCGTCAACGCGGTCGGCATGTACGTGGAACGCGCCGGCGAGCGCTTCGTGGACGTACACGTGAAAGGCGCCGAGCGCGTCGCGCGCCTCGCCGCGGCCGGAGCTAGCCGCCTGATCCATGTCTCGGGGCTCGGCGTCGACGCCCGCTCGCCATCGGCTTACGTTCGGGCGCGTGCAGCCGGCGAGGCCGCCGTGCGTGCCGCCTTCCCCGCCGCGACGATCCTGCGGGCCGGCGTGTTGTTCGGACCCGGCGCCGCGTTCCTCGCCGGCGTGCGGAACGCCACGGCGTTGCCGGTGGTCCCGCTGTTCGGCCACGGCGCGACCAGACTGCAGCCCGTCCACGTGGACGACATCGCCGCCGCCGTGGAGGCGGTTCTGCGCGGCGGCCGCACCGGGGTCTACGAGCTGGGTGGCAGCGGGACCTACTGCTATCGACAGATCGTGCGCGCAATACTCGCGACGGACGGTCGCCGGCGCCTGCTGCTGCCGCTGCCCTCCTTTGCGTGGCGCTTACTGGCCACCCTGGTATCGGCGTTGCCGAACCCGCCGCTCACGCGCGATCAGGTAATCCTGATGCGTCACGACAATACGGTCGGCGGCTCAGCGATGACCTTCGCCGACCTCGGCATCCACCCCTACAGCCTCGCCGCAGAGCTTCCAGCGCTCGCTGAGTTCCACTGAGCGGCCCGCCACGACGAGCTTCCCCGAGCGCAGAGCGGGCACGCGAGTCGATCGAAACCGAGTGGTTGTACCCGTCCTGCACGGCGCTCTCCGGTGTCTACGGAAAGAGGAACGCCCACCTGCGGTGACACCGCCGCTCTGAGGCGGCCTGCAGCGCGCCGCCCGTCAGAGGATCTTGCCGAGAAAGTCCTTGGTGCGGTCCATCTGCGGGTGGGCGAACAGGGCCTTGGGCTCACCTTCCTCGACGATGCGGCCGTCGTCCATGAAGATGACGCGGTCGCCGACCTCACGCGCGAAGCCCATCTCGTGGGTGACGACGACCATCGTCATACCCTCGGTGGCGAGGTCCTTCATGACCTGCAGCACTTCGCCGACCATCTCCGGGTCGAGCGCGGAGGTGGGCTCGTCGAACAGCATGACCTTCGGGCTCATCGCCAGCGCGCGGGCGATGGCGACGCGCTGCTGTTGTCCGCCGGAGAGCTCATCCGGGTAGCTCGGTTCCTTGCCTGCCAGTCCGACGCGCTCGAGCAGCTGGCGCGCGACGCGCTCGGCCTCGGCCTTCGACGCCTTCTTCACCTTGCGCGGGCCGATGGTGATGTTCTCGAGGATCGTCAGGTGGTGGAACAGGTTGAAGTGCTGGAACACCATGCCGACGTGCTGGCGCAGCTTGTAGACCTCCTTGCGGTGCTGCGTGAGCTTCATGCCGGCGATCTCGATCTCGCCACCGTTGGCCACTTCCAGGCCGTTCAGGCAGCGCAGGAAGGTGCTCTTGCCGCTGCCGGAAGGGCCGATGACGACCAGCACCTCGCTGTCCGCCACCTCGGTGGAAACACCCTTGAGGACTTCGTTGTCGCCAAAGGACTTGTGCAGATCCTTAACGCTTATCAAGTTGTAGCCTCTTCTCGAGCATCGCCGACCAGCGCGATATGGCGTAGATGACGATGAAGTACAGCACCGCGATCGTCGACCAGATGGCGAAGGAGGCGAAGGTCTCGGAAATCACGATCTCTCCCTGGTAGACGAGCTCGACGACGCCGACCGGCGCCAGCAGCGAAGTGTCCTTCACGGTCTGCGCCGCCTGGTTGACGAGCGGAGGGATCATGCGCTTGAAGGCCTGCGGCAGCACGATGTAGCGCATCGCCTGCACGCGCGTCATGCCGATGCTGGCGGCGGCCTCCTTCTGGCCACGGTCCACGCCGAGGATGCCGGCGCGGATGATCTCCGTGACGTAGGCACCCTCGTTGAGGCCGAGCGTGATGGCCGCGGCGAGGATCGGATAGAACAGCGGCCCGAAGATGCGGTTCAGCGGCAGGATGGCCGGCAGGCCGAGGACGATGAAGAACAGCTGCACCAGCAGCGGCGTGGAACGGAAGATCTCCACGTACACCGAGCCGATGCCGCGCAGCACGCGCGACTGCGACAGCCGCATGAGCGCGGCGACGAGGCCGAAGACGATCATCAGGATGATCGCCACCGCGGAGTACTCGAGCGTCAGGCGCAGGCCGTCCAGCAGGATCGGCAGGTTCTGCCAGATGATGTTCATCGCTCTCGCCTTTCACCCCTCACGCAGCCAAGTTACTCCGCCGCGGCAACGGCGTGCACGCGACATGACGATGCCGGCACCGCGGGTCGCGCGGTGCCGGCATCTGGAATGAGCCGACGACGGACCGCCGGTCAGTCGTTCGTCGCCACCGACGCGGGCGCCTTCACCTCGGTGACCTTGCCGTGCGCGTCGCCGCCGAAGTACTTGTCGAACAGCTTGTCGTACTCGCCGTTGGCGCGGATCTTCTTCAGCCCGGCGTTCATCTTCGCCACCAGCCACGGATTCTTCTTGCTGACGGCGACGCCGTAGTACTCACCGGTGAGCAGGTCGCCGACGATCTTCACCTTGTCCTTCTCGTGCAGCTCGAAGTTCAGGTTCACGGGGTTGTCGAAGATCACCGCGTCCGCGCCGTCTGACAGCAGTGCCTGATAAGCGGCGTCGATGTTGGCGAACTGGCGCACGTTACCCATATCGAAGCCGTGGGTCTGCAGGTAGGCGACCGAGGAGGTCGCCTTCTTGGTCGCGACGACGTGGCCCTTGAGGTCGGAGAAGCCCTTGATCGGCGAATCCTTGCGCACCAGCACCGACAGGCCGGAGAGGTAGTAGGCATCCGAGAAGTCCACGCTCTGCATGCGGCTCTTGGTGATGGTGATACCCGCCACCGCAGCGTTCACCGAGCCGACCTGCAGGCCGGGAATGATGCCGTTGAAGGGCATGGTCTTGAAGTCCACCTTCAAATCCTCGGCCTTGGCGATGTCGCGGATCATGTCGATGTCGAAGCCCGTCACCTTGCCTCCCACCTCCGCCTCGAAGGGTGGGAAGGTGGTATCCGCGCCGACGATGATCGTCGCACCCGCGTGGTCCGCCGCGAACGCCGCCGACGGCGCCACCGCCATCGCGAGTCCCAGCGCCACCGCCGCACCGACCGCAGAAAGCCATCTGCCTTGCATCGCAAGCTCCTATCGTAGTTGATGTGTTCGTATCAAGACCGCATGTACCCGATACTACGCGCAAAAAATCGCGGCCGAAGGGCCCGGAGCATGCGGCGCCGCATCCGCGCCGCCAAGGCCATGGAACTCACGAGGTGCCGGCGTTTCTTCCGTCCTCCGCGGCGTCGTGGAACGGCGCGCGGCGTAGAAAGGCGGCTCGGGATTCTCACGGACAGGAGCGGAAGTGGCGGGCAAGGGCAGGCTGCAGGGCTGGAAACGCAAGATCGTCTACGTAGGCCTCTACGAAGCAATCGCCATCGTGGCGAGCAGCACCGGGCTGTCCTTCGGCGCCGATTCGCAGCTCGAGTACGCCGGCGCGGCGGCCGTCACCGCTTCCGTCATCGCGGTCATCTGGAACATCATTTTCAACACCGTCTTCGAGTTCGTCGAGGCACGCCTGCGCATTCGCGGCCGCGGGCTCGCGGATCGCGTCGTCCACGCCCTGTGTTTCGAGGGCGGACTGGTCTTCATCCTCGCGCCGGTGTTCGCCTGGTGGCTCGACATCTCTCTCGCCCACGCGCTGATGCTCGACCTCGGGCTTGCGATGTTCTTCGTCATCTACACATTCAGCTACAACTGGATCTTCGATCGCGTATTCGGCCTGCCGGCATCGGTCGCCTGAGGGCAACGCCGAAACGTTCGCGAAGATCCACGATCGAAGGACCATGAACGCGAACATTGCTGCACGGCGCGAAGCGCCGCGATCACCGGCGGCCGGAGCAAGAGCCCTGCGCTACGAACCGCGCCGGCTTGAAGCCGGCCAGGCCGTAAACGTCTATGTTTGGACCGACTACGTCTGCCCCTTCTGCCTGCTCGGCGAAGGCGCGGTGAAGCAGGCCGTCGCGGGTCTCCACGCACGGTTGATCTGGATGCCCTTCGAGCTGCGCCCCTTCCCGGAGCCCACGCTGCGGCCGGAAGACGACTACCTGACGCGCACTTGGGCGGCCTCCGTCTATCCGGCCGCCCAGCGCCTCGGCGTGCCGATCAGGCTGCCGACGATCTCGCCCCAGCCCTACACGCGCACCGCCTTCATCGGCATGCAGTACGCGCGCGACGAGGGCCTCGCGAACGCCTACACGGAAGCTGTGCTGCGTGCCTTCTTCCAGCGCAACCTGGACGTCGGCGACGTCGCGGTGCTCAAGCGCATCGCCAGCGAAGTGGGGCTTGACGCGACGGCCCTCGAGGTCGCGCTGTCGTCACCCGCCTACGCGCGACGCCACGATGACGAGCTGTCGCTGGCGCACCGGATCGGCATCCAGGCGGTGCCGACGACGCTTATCGGCAAACGCCTTGTGCAGGGCATGGGCACGGACGTCGAAGGCCTGAAGGACGCAATTCTCACGGCCGACGTGAACCTGCTGAATTGAGCGCCAAGCCGCAACCCTCCTCCGCATCGTCCACATCATCCGCAGATCCAACCATGACAGACCGACACCCGACTGAACCGTCTCAAGCCGCCGCCGGCACGCCGCGGCCGACGGCGCCAGGCAACGTGAGCACGTCGACGGCCGACTCCGCGCAGCCACCGGACATCAGCCTGGAACGCGTGACCACGGGCTACGCCTGCGAAGGCAACGCCTGCCGCGTCGTCGAACGCCGTGTACCCGTTGCCCCGAAGCGCGCGCCCTGGCGCCCTGCCGTCGACCGAAAGCGCACCGGGGGCGACGCTGCGTAGGCCACGCATGGCCGCGAGCGCGGCGGTGTACCAGCTACGCGCACGGCGTCAATGCGCAGTGACCCGGCGCTGAGCCGTCCGTCGCCGCAGCAGTGAACGAGCGTCGCGCGGCGGCCACGCTGCGCGGCCGTCGTCGGATCTTTCCCCGCCTTCACGCCGCCGGACCCGGCGACGTATCGCAATGCGCGCACCTGCTTCGCGCCTCGACAGGGCGCGCTCCAAATGTCCATTCGGGCATAAGAATATAACCCGTCCACCGCATAAGAACATACCGAGATATTCCTTCAAAACCGGCTCCTTGCATACCTAGAGTGCGCGCACTCAAGCACACCCATTCAGGAGATCGGTCATGAGTCGTCTCACCATCCAGACGATCGAAAGCGCGCCCGCGGAAGCACGGGAGCGGTTGGCGGCTGCTCAGAGAGCCAGCGGCTTCCTCCCCAACCTGCTCGGCGTACTGGCGAACGCGCCGGTTGCCCTGGAGGCCTATCAAACGCTCGGAAAGATCAACGCCCGGAACAGCCTGACGCCCGCGGAGCGCGAGGTCGTGCAGCTCACGGCGGCGACGCGCAACGGCTGCGGCTTCTGCGCCGCCGGCCACACCAAGGTCGCGCTGAAGAAGGCACGCATGGAGGCAGCTACCGTGCGCGGCGTACGGCGGAGCGAAAAGCTCGCGGATTCAAAGCTCGACGCATTGGCAAGCTTCGCCCGAGCGGTCATCGACCAGAAGGGCCGCGTAAGCGACCAGGAACTCAGCGACTTTCTCGCTGCGGGCTACACGCAGGCCAACGTGGAGGAAGTCGTCCTCGGAGTCACGCTGCAGACGCTGTGCAACTACTCCAACAACATCGCGCAGACCCCCATCAACCCCGAGCTGCAGGAATACGGCGAGGCCTACGCCTGAAGACGTCACCGACCAACGCTCGGATATCACGATGATCAAGCAATCGAAACCCGGGAATCCGGTGCTGGCAGCGGTCCGTGGCCTGGTCCATGAGGAACTGGCGCCGCTGGCGGGACGCATCGACCGGGACGGCTACTATCCCGCCGAGTTCCTCCGCCGTCTCGGCGCGGCCGGCGGCTTTGGTGCGTCTATCCCGCAGCCCGACGGCGGCGCGGGACTGGGCCTGGCGGACCAGATCGACGTCACGTCGGCCGTTGCCGAGGAGTGCGGATCGAGCGCCTTCCTGACGTGGTGCCAGTCCGTATGCGGGTGGTATCTGCTGCACGCGCCGAACCCGACCGTGAAGCGGCGTTACCTGGCCCGCGTCGCGCGCGGCGAACTGCTGGCCGGCAGCGGCATGTCCAACACCGCCAAGCACTTGGCGGGCATCGAGAAAATGCATCTGCAGGCGCGACACGACGGCGCGGATTACCGGGTCAACGGCATCCTGCCGTGGGTCTCGAACCTCGGCGAGGATCATCTGCTGATCACCACCGCGCAGCTCGCCGACCAGCGCTACGTCATGTTCGCGATCCGCTGCAACGCGTCCGGCATCGAGCTGCACGCCTGCCCGCCGTTTTCCGGCATGGAGGGCACCGGGACCTTCAACCCACGCTTCCACGAGGTGCACGTGCAGGCTGCGAACGTCATTGCCGGCCCGGCCGAGTTCGCAGCTTACATGACGCGTATCAAGCCCGGCTTCGTACTCGGGCAGGTCGGCATGGGCCTTGGCCTGGTGACGGGCTGCCTGCGGACCATGCACCGCTACGACGCGACCATGGCCGAGGTCAACGGATACCTCGACGAACAGCAGCCCGAGCTGCAGCGTGAACTGGGTCGCCTCCGCGAAGCGACGCGCCGGCTCGCCGATGCGGCTCAGGCCGGGCGGCCATCTCTCATCGAGATACTCCGCGCGCGGGCCGGCGCGTCCGAGCTCGGCCTGCGCGCCGCCAACGCCGCCGTGCTGCACGCCGGCGCGCGCGGCTATCTGATGAGCAACCCGGCGCAGCGTCGGCTGCGCGAAGCCATCTTCGTCGCGATCGTCACGCCGGCGTTGAAGCATCTCCGCAAGGAGATCCACGACCTGACGCGTTCCTGTCGGCAGCCGGCCCGGGAGTCCGCCGAAAGCGCGGCGGCCTGAGACCCATCCGCCCCGGCGTGGCCGTGTCCAGGCCACGCCCCACGCGCGATACCCATGCTCACTTCTTTCGAAGGCACCCCGACCGCGGTGCTCGACGCGCAGCGCGTCGCGCTGGCCTACCGCGGACCGGATGCGACGCAACACACTGTCGTCACCGACTTCTCGCTGCGGATGGAGCGGGGCGAGGTGGTGGCAATCCTCGGCGCCAGCGGCGTCGGCAAGAGCTCGCTGTTGCGCGTACTCGCGGGCCTGCAGCCCTTCGCCCAAGGCACCGTCCAAGTGCTCGGTCGGCCCCTGCGCGGGCCGCACCCGCGCACCAGCTTCCTGTTCCAGGATCCGTGCCTGCTGCCGTGGCTGACGCTGGAGGAGAACGTCGGCTTCGGGCTCGGCTTCAAGCGCCAGCCGCACACCGACGCGGACGATCGGCGCGCCCGCGTCGCCGCTGCCATCGCGGAAGTGGATCTCGAGGACGCCGCGCGACGCTACCCCGCTGCGCTGTCCGGCGGCATGGCGCAGCGCGCCGCGCTCGCCCGCGCGCTCGCCAGGCAGCCCGAAATCATGATGCTCGACGAACCCTTCAGCGCGCTGGACGAAATCACGCGCAGCGAAATGCAGCAGCTGCTGCGCAGCGTGGCGACGCGCCATCACGCGGCGGCGCTGCTCGTCACGCATGACATCGACGAGGCGCTGCTGGTCGCCGACCGCATCCTGCTGATCGGCGGCCGCCCGGCGCGAATCACGCAGGAATGGTCGCCACAAGATCCCTATCCGCGTGACGAGACCTCGCAGGCGCTCGTTTCGGTGAGGACCGAAATCGTGCAGCGCATGCGCGCAATGCGTCACGCGCTCAGCTCCCAGTCCACCCACTCACAGGACGACACCCGTGCATGAACAACACGATGAATGGCCCGGCATCACGCGGCGAAAGTTCCTCAAGCTGGCGTCGATACTCACCGCGGCGGGCGCCGTGCCCCTGCTGGCGCGCGCCAACGACGCGCGGGCAGCGGAGCCGGACGCTCCGCTGCGCATCGGTTACCTGCCGATCACCGATGCCACCGCGCTGCTCATCGCCTACCAGCGCGGCCTGTTCCAGAAGCAGGGGTTGAAGGTCGACAAGCCGCGCATGTTTCGCGGCTGGGACCAAGTGGTAGAGGCCTTCCTCAGCGGCCGCGTCAACGTCGTCCACATGCTGTCGCCGGTCACCGTGTGGGCTCGCTACGGCAGCCACTCGCCGTCGAAGGTCGTGGCGTGGAACCACATCAACGGGTCGGCGGCAACGGTCGCCGTCAACAAGCACATCGACGACATCACGGACCTCGGCGGGACCACCTTCGCCATTCCGTTCTGGTATTCCATCCATAACGTCGTCCTGCAGTTCCTGATGCGCAACAAGGGGCTCGAGCCGATCAAGGAAGGCACTCCGACGGCCCGGCAGGTGAAGCTGGTGGTCATGGCGCCGTCGGACATGCTGCCCGGGCTGGCGGCGGGCCGCATCTCCGGCTATATCGTCGCCGAGCCGTTCTGCGCCATGGCTGAGCTGCGCAAGATCGGCAAGATCCTGCGCTTCACCGGCGATGTGTGGAAAGAGCACGCGTGCTGTGTCGTCTGGATGCACGAGAAGGACCTCGACGAACGCCCGGAATGGGCACAGAAGGTGGTCAACGGCATCGTCGAAGCGCAGGTGTGGGTACGCGGGCATCGGGCCGAGACGGCCCGGATCCTGTCACGCGAAAACGCTGAGCGTTTCACGCCTTTCTCGCCAGCGCCGCTGGAACGCGTGCTGGTCCCCGATCCGGCCCTGCGCGCGCAGTACATCAAGACCGGAGCGATCCAGCACACGCACTGGGACGAGCCGCGCATCGGCTTCCAGCCGTGGCCCTATCCCAGCTACACCGAAACGTTGGTCGAGATGCTGCGCGACACGGTCGTCGCGGGCCAGAACGGCTTCCTCAAGACGCTTGATCCGAAGTTCGCCGCGCGCGACCTCGTCGACGACCGCTTCGTGAAGAAGGCGATCCTCGCGGCGGGCGGCATGTCCACCTTCGGACAACCCGAGGACTTCACGCGCACGGAAGTGGTAGAGGCCTGAACATGTCCACCACCGGCCAAGCCGTCACCGCCCTCTCGTCGCCCACGCCGGCGCGAACGCCGCACGCGGGCCTGCACCGGCTCGTCGGCACCGCGCAGCATGCGCTGCTCGCGCTGTCCGGGCTCGCGGTCCTCCTGCTGCTGTGGCAGATCGGAGTGTGGGCCCTCGAAACGAGGATGCCGCTCGCGCACCTGTTCGCACCGCAGGCGGCGGTGGGCAGTCTCTACGACCTGCTGGCGCGCGGCGAGCTGACAACAGACATCATCGCCAGCCTGCGCCGGGTTGGCGTCAGCCTCGGCCTCGCGCTTCTCGCCGGCGTTCCGACCGGACTCGCGGTGGGCTCATCGCGGCGCTTTGACGCCGGCACCAGCGCCGCGTTCCAGTTCCTGCGGATGATCTCGCCGCTGTCCTGGATGCCCATTGCCGTGATGGCCTTTGGCATCGGCGACGCGCCCATCTACTTCCTGCTCGCCATCACCGCCGTCTGGCCCATCGTGCTGAACACCGCCAGCGGCGTGCGTCAGCTCGACCCGCGCTGGCTCGCGCTGGCGCACAGCCTGAGCGCCACGCGCACGGAGATCCTGCTGCGCATCGTGCTGCCGGGGATCCTCGGCAACGTCCTGACCGGCGTGCGGATCGCGATCGGCATCATCTGGATCCTGCTGGTCCCCTGCGAGATGCTCGGCGTCACGTCCGGATTGGGCTATTTCGTGCTCGACACGCGCGACCGCCTCGCCTACTCGGAGCTGATGGCCGTCATCCTGCTGATCGGTATCCTCGGCTTCGCGCTCGACAGCCTCGTCCGCGAGCTGCACAGGGCGCTGACCCATCGGGCGGCCGCCGGCGGCTGACAGCCTGCGGCCCGCAGAGCCGGGCTCATCACCCCTCGCCCCTCGCCCCTCGCCAACGCGGGACAGAACGCCCCGACCTCAGGTGCCGCGCTGGGCCTGCACGGGGCGCTCGCGGAAGCGGCGCCGCCGGCGCAACGCGCATCAAGGCGCGCTTGACCGTCGCCGCGCCCGCGACTAAACCAGAGCAACACAGGAGATGACGACGAGGGCACCGTGACACGCCGCAAGCCCGAGACCCTGCTGCCGACGGCGACGCCGATCTGCTTCATCGCCGCGGACGGCAGCCTGGCGGCCCGCAGCGCCGATGAGGTTCCGCCCGTCGCCGAGCTTCTGAAGGCGATGCGCGGCCTGGTCGAGGCACGGCGCTTCAACAAGCTGGCCTCGGCGCTGGTGCGGCAGGGACGGCTCGCGGTATATCCCTCCACGCATGGACAGGAAGCCTGCCAGGTCGCCGCGGTGCAGGTACTCGATGCGGACGACTGGCTGTTCCCGACCTACCGCGACACGACGGCGGTCGTGGCACGCGGCGTCGATCCCGCCGAAGCGCTCACGCTGCTCAAAGGCGACTGGCACACCGGCTACGACCCGCACCAGTACAAGGTGGCCCCGCAGGCCACACCGCTCGGCACGCAGCTGACGCACGCCGCGGGCGTTGCCTACGCCGCCGTGCTGCGGCATGAGCCGACGGTCGTCATGGCCCTGTGCGGCGACGGCGCCACCAGCGAAGGCGAGTTCCACGCGGCGCTGAACTTCGCCGCCGTGTTCCGCGCGCCGGTGGTGTTCCTCGTGCAGAACAACGGCTATGCGATTTCCGTGCCGCTGTCGCGACAGACCGCTGCGCCGTCGCTCGCGTACAAGGGCATCGGCTACGGCGTACCGGGGGCGATCGTCGACGGCAACGACGTCGCGGCCCTGCTGCACGTGCTAGGTGAAGCGGTCAGGCAAGCGCGCGCCGGCGGCGGGCCACAGCTCGTCGAGGCCCTCACCTACCGCATGGAGGCGCATACCAACGCCGACGATGCGACGCGCTACCGGGACGCCGCCGAGGTGAAGGCCTGGGAGCCGCGCGATCCGCTGCTGCGGCTGGAAACCTACCTGCGCGCGACCGGCGCGTTGACGGACGAGATCATGGCCGGCTTCGTGGCGGACGCGGAGGCCATCGCGCGGCGCACGCGCGCGGAGCTCAATCGCGACGTCACGCCCGACCCGACGGATCTGTTCCAGCACGTGTTCGATACGCCGACGCCGCAGCTCGCCGCTGAGCAGCGCATGCTGCTCGACGAGCTCGCGCGCGACGCGGAGGGCGCCTGAATGGCCGCCGTGCCCGCATCCGAGGCGCGGCCGCTCGTCACCGTGGCGCGCGCGCTCAACCGCGCGCTGCACGACGCGCTGGCGGAAGACCCTTCGGTACTGGTGTTCGGCGAGGACGTCGGCGTCAACGGCGGCGTGTTCCGCATCACCGACGGCTTGACACGCGAGTTCGGCGAGCAGCGCTGCTTCGACACGCCGCTCAACGAAGCCGGCATCGTCGGCTTCGCCGTCGGCCTGGCAATGAACGGCATGCGGCCGGTGATCGAGATGCAGTTCGACGCCTTCGCCTACTCCGCCTTCGAGCAGATCGTCAGCCACGTCGCGAAGATGGGCAACCGCACGCGTGGCCAGGTACGGCTGCCGATGGTGATCCGCATCCCCTACGCCGGCGGTATCGGCGGCGTGGAACACCACTGCGATTCCTCGGAAGCCTATTACGCGCACACGCCGGGGCTGTACGTGGTCACGCCCTCGAATCCGGCCGACGCCTACGCGCTGCTGCGCGACGCGATCCGCTCACCCGACCCGGTGATCTTCATGGAACCGAAGAAGCTCTACTGGGCCAAGGGCGAGGCAAGCTTCGGCGAAGTGCTGCCGGGCATCGGCAAGGCCGTCGTACGGCGCGAAGGCACGGACGCCACGCTCATCGCCTACGGCTCCAGCGTGCCGATCGCGCTGGAGGCGGCGGAGGCCGCCGCCGAGGACGGCCGCAGCCTGCAGGTCATCGACCTGCGCTCGCTCGTGCCGCTCGACGACGAGACGCTGTACGCGGCGGTGCGCGCCACCGGCCGCGCCGTGGTCGTCGCCGAGGCGTCGGGCTTCGCCAGCGTCGCCAGCGAGATCGCCGCGCGCATCAGCGAAAACTGCTTCCACACGCTGCTGGCGCCGGTGCGCCGCGTGACCGGCTTCGACATTCCCTACCCGCCGCCGAAGCTCGAGCACTTCCAGCTGCCCTCCGTGGACCGCGTCCTCGACGCGGTGGACGATCTGCAGTGGGACGAGTCATGAGCGATGGCGAGGCGTTGCGCACCTTCCGCCTGCCGGATCTCGGCGAGGGGTTGGCCGACGGCGTGATCGCGCGCTGGCGCGTGGCGCCGGGCGAGGCCGTCGAGATCGACCAGATCATCGCAGAAGTCGAGACCGCGAAGTCGGTCGTCGAAGTGCCCTCACCCTATGCCGGAACGGTCGCCACGCTGCACGCCGCCGCGGGCGAGACGCTGGCGGTCGGCGCGCCGCTCATCAGCATCGCCACACGAGCGGACGCCAGCGCGACGGCCGCGCCGCCCGACGAGACGGCGAACGCGCTGACGGGCTCCGGCAACGTGCTGGTCGGCTACGGCACCGCCGAGCGCGCGCGCCGACGGCGCCGCGCGCATGAGTCACATCCAGCCCGGGACGTGGCGCCCGCTGCCGCCGCGCCTCCCGCCGCGAAGCGCCTGTCGAGCGGCCCACGCGAGGCGGGCGGACCGGTCGCGGTGAGCTCGCCAAGCGTGCGCAAGCTCGCGCGCAGCCGCGGCGTCAACCTGCGGCTGGTCGCCGGCAGCGGCCCGAACGGCCGCGTGACCCGCGCGGACGTGGAACGCAGCGCAGCCGTCGACGCCGACGCGGCGCCGCGGCCAGCGCAGGCCGCGGACCGCCACATCCCGCTCAGCCCATTTCGCCGTACCGTGGCCGACAGGCTGCAGCAGAGCCGTCGCGAGATCCCCGAGGCAACGGTATGGGTGGATGTCGACGCCACGCCGCTGTGGCAGCTGCGCGAGTCGCTGCGCACTCCGGACGATCCGGGGCCGGGGCTGCTCGCCTATCTCGCGCGCTTCGTCGTCGCCGCGCTCAAGGACTACCCGATGTTCAACGCGCGGCTGGACCTCGCGCGGGACGAGATCGTCGAGTACGCCGCCATCCACCTCGGCATCGCCACGCAGGGCGAGCGCGGACTGACGGTGCCGACCGTCCACGACGCCGGCACGCTCACGACCCGCGGCCTCGACCAGGCGATCCGCGCGGCGACGGCGCGCGCGAAGGGCGGCAACATCAGCCTGCAGGAGATGGCCGACGCGACCTTCACGCTCAACAACTACGGGCGGTTCCGCGTCGACGGATCGGCCGCGATCATCAACTATCCGCAGGTGGCGATCCTCGGCTTCGGCCGCATCCTCGACCGGCCGTGGGTCGTCGATGGGCAGATCACGGCGCGCAAGATCACCGTCATGTCGCTGGTCTTCGACCACCGCGTGTGCGACGGCCTCGCGGCCGCCGGCTTCATGCGCGCCGTCGCGGATGCCATCGAGAACCCGGCGTCTGCGATCGCGCGCATGTAGGCCGACGGCGCAAACCCCGCCAGCGCGGCCGCATCTGGTACGAATCCGTCGTGTAATCAACAGGCTGCAGAATGCAGTTTTCACGTCACGGAGTGCCGCGATTGATTAAATCGGGCGCGCCCACACATTCGGCGTCAATTCAGCGGAGGTGGAACACCGATGCGCATGCCGTTCAATTCCGATCCCCGGATTGGGCGTGGCGCCGCGCGGCGTTCACTGCCATGGCACGCCAAGCTGCGCCTACGACGTACCCCGGACGATCTGACCACGCCGCACGATCGTCACCTGCCGGGACCTGCGCGCATCTTTGGCGGAACGCATCCGCCGCCCTCCGCGACGATTCTCGCGGCCCGCGCTTGAGCGGGGGCCGGAAAGCAGGAAACCGCACGCGCATTGGCCGCCTCGCCCGCGCGGCAGCGGTCGCATTCGCACTTTCTGGGCTGTGCGTGGCGTTCATGCCGCCGGTGCACGCGCAGGCCATGGGCGCCGCGGAAGCGGCGATTGCCACTGGAGACTACGCGCGGGCCTTCCGGTTATGCTCGGCGGTCGCCAACGTCGATCCCAGCGCGCAGTTCTGCCTCGGGTTGCTCTACGACTCCGGCTGGGGCGTGCCGGTGGATCATCACAAGGCAGCGCAGTGGTACCACGCGGCGGCCGACCAGGGCTTCGCGGGCGCCGAGTACAACCTCGGGCTGCTGTACCTGTCCGGCGAAGGCGTGACCCAGGACTACGTGCGCGCCGTGGCGCTGTTCCAGGAGGCCGCGATTCAGGGCCTGGCCGAAGCCCAGTACAACCTCGGCGTGGCCTATGCGGAAGGGCTGGGCGTGGCGCGCGACGACGTGCTGGCCGCAAAGTGGTTCGGCGACGCGGCGGCACAGGGCCTGCCGGCCGCCCAGTACAACCTCGGCCGGGCCTACTCCGCGGGCGCCGGCGTGCCGCAGAACGACATCGCCGCCGTGGAGTGGTACCGCAAGGCCGCGGCGCAGGGTTACGCGGACGCCGAGAACAACCTCGCCTTCGCCTATGAGAAAGGCCAGGGCACGCCGCGCGACCCGGTCGAGGCGATGCACTGGTTCCGCCGAGCTGCGCAGCGCGGCAATGCCGTGGCGCAGTACAACCTCGGCATCGCCTACGCCAACGGCATCGGCGTGCCGCAGGACGCGCGCACCGCTGCTTCCTGGTATCGGCTCGCCGCAGAACAGGGCTACGGACCCGCCGCCAACAACCTCGGCAACGCCTACCAGCGTGGTCTGGGCGTGACGCAGGACTACGTGGAAGCCGCGAAGTGGTTCCACATCGCCGCCGAACACAGCGACGCAGCCGCGCAGAACAGCCTCGGGGTCCTCTACGAGCACGGCTACGGGGTGTCGCAGGACTACCGTACGGCGGCGAACTGGTACGCGCACGCGGCGGAGCAGGGCTACGGCATCGCGCAGTACAACCTCGGCCAGCTGTACGAATACCACCGCGGCGTGCCGGCCGATCCGGTCCTCGCCTACGCGCTCTACAGCGTGAGCGCGCCGTCCTACGACGAAGCGGCCAAGGCGCGCAGCACGCTGGGGAAGGCGATGACACCGGCGCAGATCAACGAAGCCGCGCGGCTCACACGCGGACTCGAACGCCGCGACAACTTCCGCAACGCCTACCAGCACTGGCTGAGCACGGGCAAGCCGACGACCTGAGTCCAGGGACCACAGCGCGCGCCGGCGCGGTGGGAGCCGGCGCGTTTCGCCGTCTACTGGGAACTTACCTGCGGGAGATGCGCGGCGGCCGCGGCTGCACGTCCGTCCGTTGAGCACACGCCGTGCCCCACGCCTTCGACGGCACGCGGACGCTCCTTCAGTACCTGCTCCTCAGGTTCGCACCACCGTCTTGCGGAAGCGCCACCCGTCCGTCGGGGTCGCGGAAATCGTTGCACTTTTTTACGCACCGGGACATTGCGCGCGACGCCGGGCACGCTCCTAATAGGCGACGACGGACGCGCGGTTGGCCGCGCGTCCGATGCCGCACCCCGCTGCACGCGTTGAAGTGCAGGAGCCTGTCCATGCGCATCCTTCCTCCGTTCTGCGCCGCGCTCGCCATGGCGTTGCCACTGGTGTCCGTGGCGCAGCCAGCCTTCGGCCCCTCCCGATGGCCGCAGTACCGCATGACGAGCACGAACAACGCGATCTTCGACAACGGCTCCAGCGCGCTGCCGGACCATCATTTCGCGACCAGTGAACATGTGGTTGCCACGCCGGTCATCGTCGGCAACCGGCTGTACGTCGGCAACGACATCAGCGGCGGCCTGTTCGCCTTCGACGTGCGCAGCGGCAAGCTCCTGTGGGGCGATGAGTCGCCGTGGTGGCGCCATGCGCCGAACTGGGTCCACTCGGACATGGTGTACGTGGACGACCGCATCTACGTAGGCTACGGCAACCGGCTGTTCCACAGCGACGACGTCCGCGGCACCGGCGAGAGCGGCGTGATGGCGCTCGACCCCGCCACCGGCGCGACGCTGTGGGACCACCGCACGGTGGGCGAAGTGATGCCGACGCCGGTGTACTGGCACGGCGAGATCCTCGCGGCCACCGGCGCCGGCCGGCTGCTCGCGCTCGACGCTGCGACCGGCCGGTTGCTGTGGGATGTCGCGCTGCCGGGCTGGGTGAGCATGTCGTCGCCGAACCTGCGCGGCGACACGCTCTACGTCGGTGCGCTCAACTCCGTGGTCGCGGTCGATCTGAAGGCCCACCGGATCCGCTGGCGCTACGACGAGATCGGCTCCTTCACCGACATCTCGCCGTCGCTGTCCGCCAACGGGGTGGTGGTGATGACGGCCCGCAAGTTCCACGACGTCATGACGCCCGCGGAGAAAGCGCGCTGGCCAGACGCGCGGCAGTACGTCCAGTTCATCTACGGCTTCGACGCCGGAAGCGGCAAGCTGCTGTGGAAGACCCTCATGGGCTACGGTCCGGAACAGGCCGACAACACCGCCGGCGCGACCACCATCGCGGGGGACCGCGTGTACGTGGGCAGCCCCTACACGTGGTCCTTCTTCTGCTTCGACGTAAACACCGGCAGGAAGCTGTGGGAATATCGCGTCAACGCCAGCATCAAGGGCGCTCCAGCGATCAAGGGCGGCCTCGTGTTCTTCGGCGACGGCAACGGCTATCTGCACGTGCTCGATGCGACCACGGGGGAACCGCCGCGCGGCGCCAACGGCTGGCCGGTAGGCAAGCGCAAGCTTGGCGGCACCGTCAACGCCGCGCGTGACGTCGGCCTGGCGCCGGGCGGTCCGGTGATCATCAACCAGGATCTCTTCGTCGGCAGCCAGGACGGCACGGTCTACCGCGTCGATATCCCGGCGTGGATCGGTCGCACGCTCGGGCCGGACGCTCTGGCCACGGCACCGACCGAGCCCGCCGCCCCAACGCCGGCGCGCTGATCCGGCCTCCGGATCCGCAGGCTGGAGACCGCTGGTGGCAAGGATCGACCACGTCGTCGTCCTCATGCTGGAGAACCGTTCCTTCGACAGCGTCCTCGGCCACCTCTACCCGGGCAGGAAGGACTTCGACGGCGTGCCGCGCGGCGCGCGCAACCTGCTGGTCAACGGGACGCCCGTGCGGGCATGGACGCGCAGGGGCGCGGGCAGGCCCGGCGATCTTCACATTCCGACGCCGGATCCCGAAGAGGACTTCGCCGACATGACCGAGCAGATCCACGGCGTCGGAAAAGGCGCCACGGGTCGCGCAGACATGTCAGGCTTCGCCGCGAACTACCTCAAGACGGGCGGCGATCCGCGCAGCGTCATGTACGGGTACACGCCACGTCAGCTGCCCGTGATCAGCGCGCTGGCGCGGAGCTTTGCCGTGTCGGACCGCTGGTTCGCGTCCGCTCCGACCGAGACGTGGCCAAACCGCTTCTTCGTGCACGCCGGAACGGCCGGCGGCTACGTCAACAACCTTCCGCTGCACCTGCCCTACACGATGGAGACGGTCTTCAACCGGCTCACCGGTGCCGGCCGCACGTGGTGCATCTACCACCACGACTTCCCGCAGGCGGCGACCTTGAGCCGCATCTGGGCCGAGCTGCCCGGACGTCTCAAATCCTTCGACGACGACTTCCTGAAGGACGCCAGGCTCGGCCACCTGCCGAACTACAGCTTCATCGAGCCGCGCTACTTTCCCGACCGGCTCGTCGGCCGGCTGCCGAACGACCAGCACCCACCGTACGGCGTCTTGCGGGGCGAGCGGCTCATCGCGCGTTGCTACGACGCCGTGCGCGGCGGCGCCGGCTGGGAGCGGACGCTGCTCGTGATCGTCTACGACGAACACGGCGGCATCTGGGATCACGTGCCGCCGCCGCGCGCGGTGAGCCCCGACGACCTGCACCCGGACGGTTTCGCCTTCGACCGCTACGGCGTGCGCGTTCCGGCCGTGCTCATCTCACCGTGGATTCCCGCCGGATCCATCGTGCGCGCGCCGGGCGACGGCCCGCCCTTTGACCACACCTCCATCATCGCCACGCTCCGTGCGCTGTTCGGTCCCTTCGCACCGCTGACGCGGCGGGACGCGCAGGCTCCGGACCTGTTGCCGGTGCTCTCTCTGTCCGAACCCTCGAACGCCGGCCCGCCCGCGCTGTCGCTGCCCATGGCCGCCGCGAGCCGCGAGCAGCTGGAAGCAGCCGATGCGATCCCCGCCACGCGGCTGCAGCAGGCGCTCGCGGACGCCGCGCAGCGCCTTCCTTCCCGCATCGCGCACGCGGTGGAGCGTGTGGAAGACTTCGACGAGCATGCGGTAGCGGACGGCGAATCGGCCGTGGAAGCGGTGGTCGCGACCACGCACACGGCGATGAAACGCGTGAAGGCGGGGCTCGACCGGTTCCTGAAAGGAAACGGCTCGACGGACGACGACCCGCACGGCGGGGCTGGAAGGCCGGACTGAGCGAAGCCGAGCGGCATCGCGCCCGCCGCCGGATGGATACCGCCGGCGTCTCCGGGAGTTCAACGGACGCGCGTCGAGTTCGCCGTCGAACGCTGCGCGCAGGGACTGCGGGTCGCGCGCGTGCTGGCGCGAAAACGCAAGGAACCAGGTTCCGTTCAGGTGGTTGCCGGCGCGCAGCAGCGCGGCCATCGGCGCACAGGATAGTTCAAGCGTTGGCGTTGGCGCGCGCCGATAGCTCCCCGCCGGGTTCAAGCGGCGGCAGCGCGCCGCCTTCGTCCTCCCACCGCTCCAGCCCCTCACGATCAGGCCCGATGGCGTGCCGATGTTCGCCCATGAGCGAGTCCAGTTGGCCCGGGTCATGATGTGGGCACGTCGGCCCGCGTTGAGCCAGATAGCGTGTTCTTTCGGCCGTCATGTCATGCCTCCGGTCGATGCGTGGACGACTGGCGTTGGCCAGCGTGAGGGCCACGGCACCGTAGCAGACACACAAGGTAGCGTCGACCGCACAGCGGTACAAACGCCGTGCCGCCACCACCCTCATGCGGCAGAGGGGCGCGCGCTGTCGTGCGAATCCTGGGAGCCACCTCACAGGATGCGCGACTCGGCGGGCGGACCACGCTCCGAAAGCGGATTTTCCGGGCTGGGCCGGCGTCGCGTGGACGCCCGATGCGACGCCGGAATCCGGCCACCGGCAAGTGATCACAAAGCCTTTCCGGCGTGCGACAGGCGAGCGGATCAGCCGCGTTTGCGTTGCCGCATTGTCTGCGTTACTGCGTTACTTCCCGGGGATCCGCGGCTCTTTATCCACGTCGCTCATGAGCACACCGGACACCTCGCCCATCACCTCGCGGAAGCGCATGCCGAAGCGCACATGCCGACCACGGAATACGGCCCCCGACAGGTCTCCGGCATATACGTCGTAATCGTCGCAAGCGCCGTTCACCAGCAGAATTTCCAGCCGGGCGCCGTGTCGTCGGTACGCCGGCCGGTGCACGTAGGATCCGCGATCCTGCACCACCTCCGCACGCTTCCAGTCGTCGCCGAGACAGGTCGCCGCGGGTTGGTCGGTCAAGCGCAGCGACACGCGCCGAACCGTCCGCGCCGCAGCATCGGTCTCGACGAACGCAAGCACTTCGCCCGGGTCCATACGCGCCGCACAGGGCCCGGCCCTCGCGCCCAGCAGAACAACGGCAACGAGCCACGCCCAACGCAGGCCGCACGGCTTCATCGCGTGGCCGCACCGGCCTCGGCGAGGGTGTGGCAACCGATGTCGCCTCGCCCGATCAGCGCATCCTCGTAGTCCCGCATCTTCCGCAGGTACGCCTCGCGCACGCGCGGCCGCACCTCGGCGGCCAATGCGCCCGCCTCGTCGGCCTGATCCGCGCGCCGCAGCAGCTCGACGCGCAGCACGAGATCCGGCGCGCCGGACGAGTTCGTGCTGGCGAGCACGGGCTGTTCGCTGTGGTGCCCGCATGCCGCACAACGGACGTCCTCGAGCCGGAGTTTGGTCATCGTTTCCCCTTTCCCGCTTGCCTGCATCCGCGAGGTTTCGCGTCGTGCGCCCCAGCGGCGTCCCGTCACCCCGACAACCCCAACGCGCCCTGCACGTCAGTATGTCGCAGCTTTCACATGACCAGAGCGTGCCGTCGCCGCGTGTCACTCCGTCAGGCGCTCGAGGAGGCAGTCGATCAACGCCCGCACCGACGGCAGCAGGCCGCGGCGCGTGGCGAACACCGCGTGCACCGCGCCGATCTTCGGCGACCAACCGGGCAGCAACTCGACCAACGTGCCGTCCGCGATCGCTTCATCGGCAATCAGGCCCGGCAGCTGGATGAGACAGACGCCGCGCGATCATGTCGTCGGCCACCAGGCACGGCGCGAGGGGCATGCAGCGTCGCATCGACCGGGCAGATACTCCCCGGCACCGGGCTCGGCCGGCACCGGAGCCTCGGTTGCTGCGGGACGCGGAAACCCGCCGCGGAAACCAATCGGCTCGAGGCTTTCACGGACGACGTCATGGCCGTGACGCTCACCATCATGGTGCTGGAGCTGCGGCCGCCGCACAGTCCGGGTCTTGCGGCCCTGCTGACGCTGGGGCCGGTCGCCCTGAGCTGCATCCTGAGTTTCATCTACATCGGCATCTACTGGAACAACCACCATCACCTGATGCGCGCCACCGAGCGCATCAGGGGCCTGAGCCTGTGGGCCAACCTGCTCTGTCTCTTCTGGATCACGCTCATTCCCTTCGCCACCGCGTGGATGAGCGAGAACCGCTTCGCCACGGTACCCGTCGCGCTCTACGGCATCGTCCTGCTGATGACGGCCGTGACCTTCTTCCTGCTGCAATACGAAGTCGTGCGCGTCAACGGGCCGAGCTCGGCGCTGTCACGCGCGGTTGCGCGCGACCGCAAGAAGCGCTGCTCGATCGGCCTGTACGTGCTCGCACTCGCCCTCGTCGCGTGGGTGCCGTGGCTGTCCTGCCTGCTCTACGCGGCCGTCGCCGGCATGTGGTTCATTCCCGATCGCCGCTTCGAGCGCGCGATGTCGCGGTAGCCACCGCATCATGATGGTCATCCCACGAAGGAATACGAGACGATCATGAGCAACCTGCTGCCGCAAGCCGCGCCGGAGCGCTGCGAGTCGCGTCCCGATGCGCGTGCCGAGATCGTCACGCTTCCGGCGCGCACGGCGGATCTCGGCGCCGGCCTCAAGGTACAGCGATCGCTGCCCACGCGGCGGAGGCGCCTGGTCGGTCCCTGGTGCTTCCTCGACCTGTACGGGCCGCTGCGCTTCGCGGACCGCAAGGCCATGGACGTGGCGCCCCACCCGCACATCGGCCTGCAGACGGTTTCATGGCTGTTTACCGGCGAGGCGATCCATCACGACAGCCTCGGCCGCGCGGCCACGGCGCGGCCCGGCGAGCTCAACCTCATGACCTCGGGCCGCGGCATCGCCCACTCCGAGGAGACCCCGGCGGACAACTCCGGCCAGCTCCACGGCCTGCAGCTGTGGATCGCGCTGCCGGAGGCGCAGCGGAACCGCGAACCGGCATTCGATCACTACAAGGATCTGCCGGTGCTGGAGCCGGGCGGCGGGCGGGCACAGGTATTCATGGGCACGCTCGGGACTGCCCGCGCCGGAACGCGGAGCTTCTCGCCCCTGGTGGGCGCGGACATCCACGTCGGCGGCCATGGCCGCCTGCGCCTGCCGCTGGAGGAAACGTGGGAGCACGCGCTGGTCGTGATCGGCGGCGAAGTGGCGCTGGACGGCGCGCGCCTTGTCCCCGGAAGCCTCTACTACCTCGGCACTTGCCGTAGCGGGCTGGAGCTGGCGGCGACGCGGCCGGCGCACGTCGTACTCGTCGGCGGCGCGCCGTTCGGCGAATCCATCGTCATGTGGTGGAACTTCGTCGCGCGCACGGCCGACGAGATAAGGGCGGCGCGCGAGGACTGGCAGCAGCACCGCCGCTTCGGCGAGGTCGCCGCCTATCGCGGCGCGCGCCTCGACGCGCCGCCGCTGGAAGGACGGCCGACGGCGAGCCGCTGACTCGCGCCGCGCGGCAAGGCGCCGCAGCCGCTTCCATCGTAGGCTGGCGGCACATCTTTCCTGGAGAGCACCGTGCTGCTTTTCGACGCCTTGAGCCCGGCTCCGCGCACCCTGCGGATGTACCTGCTGGAAAAAGGTCTCACTCTGCCGGTGCGGCAAGTTGACGTCATGACCGGCGAGAACCGCCGGCTGCCCTACCTGGCGCGCAACCCGGCCGGACAGACGCCGACGCTGGCGCTGGATGACGGCACGACGATCAGCGAATCGATCGCGATCATGAATTACCTCGAGGAGCTGCACCCCGAGCCACCGCTCATCGGATCGACGCCCGAGGAGCGCGCCGTCACGCGCCAGTGGCAGCGGCGCGCCGAGCTCAACGTCACCGAGAACATCCACAACGCCTTCCACTACGCGGAAGGCCTCAAGCGTTTCACGGGGCGGATCCCGCTTGCGCCGGAGGCCGCGGCCGGCCTCAAGCGCGTGGCGCAGGACCGCATCGCGTGGCTGGACGGCATGATCGGAGACCATCGCTTCCTCGCGGGCGAGCGCTTCACCATCGCCGACATCTGGCTCTACGTGTGGCTGGACTTCGGCGAATCCGTCAAGCAGCCCTTCGACCACGCCCTCCCGCACCTCGGGCCGTGGTTCGCACGCATCGCAGCGCGGCCTTCTGCCGCCGCCAGCCTGCACGCCGGGTGCAAGCCCGGCGGCGTACGCGGCTGAAGCGGCTCAGCCGCCGAGCTGCGCGCGCGCCTGCGCCGCGATCCGCGCGACGACCTCAGCCGCCGGCGCGATGTCGTCGATGAGCTCGCAGGAGCAGCCCGCGTGCAGGCACATGAGCTCCATGTCGCCGTCGAGGCCCTCCAGCGGCATCGTGAAGTGGTAGCGCGGCACTTCCACCACCGTGCCCGCTACCGGCATGCGCGCGACGATCTCGCCCTCGCCGGGCCGCGATCCCGAAGCTGGACGGCCAGCGGCCTCCCATTCCTCGATCGCCCGGTCACGCAGCACGCGATGGCTGGCGTTAGGCCATTCGACGTCGAACAGGCCCGTCAATACGGTGTCGGCCGCCCGCGCGTCCACGATCCGGCGCTTGTAGGGTCCCCACACCGGCGACTCCGGCGTGCACAGGAAGCGCGTGCCGAGCGAGGCCGCCTGCGCACCGAGCGTCAGCGCCGCCACCACGCCGGCGCCGTCGGCGATGCCGCCGGAGGCGATGACGGGCACCGGGCTTATGGCCTCCACCAGCGCCCGCACGCCGACCATGAGCGGCGTGGTGCCGCGCACGTGCCCGCCGGCCTCCACGCCCTGGAAGATGACCGCGTCGGCGCCGGCCGCGACGGCGTCCCGCCCCTCCTGCACCGAACCTACCTGCACGACGACGAACAGCCCCGCCGCGTGCGCCCGCGCCGCGTAGGGCGAAATGTCTCCCCAGAAGAACACGACGACCGGCACCCGCTCGTCGATCGCCAGCTGCAGCAGATCCTCGTCGGGACGCAGCGCGGGAATCAGCAGGTTGATGCCGAAGGGTCGGCTTGTCCGCGCCTTGATGCGCCGGATCTCCTCACGGACGCCCGCTTGCGGGATGCCAGCCGTGCCCAGCACGCCCAGCCCGCCGGCTTCCGACACCGCCGCCACCAGCGCGGAACCCGCCGCGCCGCCGCCCATGCCCGCGCTCCAGATCGGAACCGTGGTGCCGACCCGCTTCCCGAGCGGGGTGTCCAGTTTCGCTGCCCCGTGCGCCATGTCCTCATCTCCTCTTGCGATCGTTGGCTGTACCGCCGCCCGGTTCGATCTTAGCCAGCGCACGGAGGCGGCGTCGATCGCCACCCGCTGTGCGCCATCGCCGAGGGAATGCGGCTTCCCGTACGCCTCGAACATTCGACAACGGACGACGCCGTGCCCCCGTTTCCGCCTTCGCCGTCCCACGATCGTGCGCAGGGTGGAAGGCGCTCAGCGTGTGGCAGCCTGGTCCCGGCGCGCCCACGCCTCACAGGCTCTGCTTCGTGCTAGCGCGTCGCCAACGGCTCGAGGATCCGCGTCAGGCGATCCGGCACCGACTCGTCGCGCTCCAGCTGCGGGTAGCGCAGCCCGTCCTTGACGACCAGCTTGTGGTGGTCGAAGCAGCCGGCGTTGTCGATCAGCAGATCGATGCTCGCAAGGCCGCTGCGGCTCGCGCCGACCGCCGCGGAAAGTGCTTCCGGGCTGAACTGCTCGCCGTCCACGGCGACGATCTTCATGCCCGGCGTGAGGCCTGCCGCAAAGGCCGGGCTCTGCCAGAGCACGTCCACCAGCTCTCCGCCCTTGGTGCTGACGACCAGACCGGCGCAGTAGTTGAGGTTGAGCACCTTGCGCTGCGCATGGCGCTGCTTGAAGTAGTCGCTCGGCGTGTCCGACCAGCCGAGCTTCCAGCCCGACGCCCGCACGCCCGCGAGCGGGTCGCGTTCGCCGGTCGCATCCAGCCAGCGCCGCAGCCACGGCGTCCATTCGCCCGGCGCGGTGCGTTCCAGCGTCTGCGCCACCTCGTCGAAGTCGAAGGGCCGGATCGCCACGGCGCCGTCGTCGATGCCGTGGAAGCTGCGGCAGAAGTCGTCGAGCGTGCGCGCGTCCTTCGTCAGCGTGCGGATGCGGACGTCCACCGCCAGCCACAGCAGCGCGCCTTCCGGATAGAAGTCCGTGCCACGTCGCTGGTTCGCCCACGCCGTGGGTGATTCATACAGACGCGGTGCCATGTCGCAGGTGTCCTGCAGCGGCCGCCAACGGCCGCCCGGGCGCTCCGACATCAGCGCCGCGTCGGCCGCCAGCACATCGCGGTACTGCTGCGGCGTCCACAGCCGGCAGCGCGCGGTGAGCACGTCGCCCCAGTAGGTCGTCAGCCCCTCGTAGACCCACATGAGCGAACCGCCCATCGGCGTGTTGTAGGTCGGCGTCGCGGTCGGCGCCGGGCAGCGGAACTTGCCGTTCCACGAGTGCACGAACTCATGCGGCATGAGCCCCGCGGCCGTCATGAAGCGGTCCTTGTCGGTGAAGAATTCGGCGTCCAGCCGGTCGTCGCTCGACTGCTGGTGCTCAAGCCCGAAATGCATGGTGTGGTCGGAGAGCGTCAGCAGGAAGTCGTAGTGCGCGTAGTGGCGCGAGCGGAACAGGGCACGCGCCTCGCGGATCAGTCGCCGGTGACCGTCGATCTGCTCGCTCTTCCACTCCAGGTGCCGTGCGGCGTCGGCGACCACGTTGAGATGCACCGGCGCCCCCGGATCGTCGTCGAGCGCGACGCGGCGGAAATAACGCCCGGCCAGCAGCGGCGAGTCGACGAGCACCTGCAGCGACACGCCGGCAAAGTGCCGCCGGCTGCCCGTCGGCTTGCCGTGTACGGGCAGCGCGGTCGCAGCCTGCCAGCCCTTCGGCAGCGTCACGGAGGCGCGGCAGGCGATGGCGTCGACGCGATAGCCGGCCGGATAGAACAGCACCTGGTTCCACGCCAGCACGGCGTAGTTGGCCGTCGCGGAGACCGCCGCGCCGAAGCTGCCGCCCGGTCCCGGCGACAGGAAGCTGAACGCGAGCCGGAGCTCCGTGGCGCCGTCGGGAACCTCCACCGACAGCGTGAACAGATCCACCGGATCGCGGTGCCATGCAAGCGCCTTGCCGCCCGCGGTGATCTCGAGGCCGGTGACGCCCTCGATCGGCCCGCTCGGCGAATGCTCACCCGGCACCCACTGGGGATAGTGCAGCTCCATGCGGCCCGGGCGCACGCCCGTGAGCAGCTCCTCGACCTTGAAGATGCGCCGCGCCGCCGCCGTCAGGTCGACGTGCAGCTGCAGCTCGCCGGGATATCCCCCGGCGGCCAGCGCGCGCGGCGTTCGTCCCGGCGCAGCGCGGGAGAAGGCAGCGGCGGAAGCGGAACACGGGATGGAGGAATGCGACATTGACGGGGCTCCAGTGCGCGCGGCGGCGCGACAGGACTTGGGAGATCGGCGCCTAGATTAAGACAAGGCGAAACGCTTCACGCGGCGACGCCGCGTGCGGCGGCCCAGCGCGGAGCCCTACGGCGACACGTCTCCGCGCGCGAGCGCGGCAACGCCTTCCCGCAGCAGCGCCGCGAGACGCCGCGTGCCAGGACCGGCGTAGTCCGGATCGGGCACGATGAGATACAGGTCGGCGTGGCGCTCACCGCTCTCCAGCAGCTCCAGCCGTCGCAGCGCGCCGCTCACGAGCTCGTCGCGGATGACGTCTTCTGGATACCACGCAAAGCCAGGCCCCATGCACGCCGCGCGGATCGAGGTCACCTTGTGGCTCACCGTCCAGCACTGCTCGGCGCCGAGCCAGCTCGCGTCGAGCCGGCGGTGCAGGCCGGAACCGCGAACCACCAACTGGCGATGGCGCCGCAGATCCTGAAGCGTGACCGGCCGGCCCAGCTGGTGGAGAGGATGCTGTGGCGCCACGATGGCCACGAAGCGCAGGTGCATGAACAGGTCGCCGAGGAAGCCCTGCGGGACGTGCGGTCCGATCACGAGGTCCGCGGCGCGGCCCAGCAGCGCTTCTTCCGCGCCGCCGAGCACGGTCTCCAGGAGCTCGACGCGGGTGACCGGCTGCTCCACCGCAAAACGTCCGAGGCAGGAGAGCAGAATCCACGTCGGAAATATCACGTCCACGGCCAGCCGCAGCTTCGGCCCCCACCCGCGCGCGAGGCGGCCCGCAGCGCACTCGAGCGCCGTCGTTCATCGAGCAGCGCCACCGCACGCCGGTACAGCACGCGCCCCGCGTCCGTCGGCACCGCCTTGCGCCCGCGTCGCGGCAAAGCTCATCGCCTGAGCCGGCACGCCCAGCCGCACCATTGCCCATAATCATTCATCGACGCCGCGAGGATTCCGCGCATGAACATCTGCAGAAACGCTATCGACCTGATCGGCCGCATCATCATCGCGGCCTTCTTCGTCCCTTCCGGTATCGCCAAGATCAGCGGCTACGCGGGCACGGCGATCGCCATGGAAGCAAAAGGCATCCCGGGGTGGCTGCTGCCGTTGGTGATCCTCACCGAGATCGGCTGCGGACTGTCGGTGCTGCTCGGTTGGCGCACGCACATTGGCGCCTTCCTGCTCGGTGGCTACACCTTCCTCGCCGTACTGTTCTTCCACTTCAACGCCGCCAGCGGTCTGAACCAGACCACCGTCTTCATGGCTGAAGCCGCGGTCGGCGCCGGCCTCTGGATCCTCGCCGCGCACGGCGCCGGCGCCTGGAGCCTGGACGCGCTGCGCAGGCGCCGCACCGGCACGCCGGGGCCCGCGCCGCTGCAGCCCGGGGCTCAGCCAGAGTGAGCGGACCGCCAGACTTCGACATGAAGACACAGGAACAAGTACATGACAACACGCAAAATCACGAAGATCATCCCCGCGCTGGAAACCTCCGACGGCGCAGGCGTGCGGGTACGCCGCAGCATCGGCAGCATGCTCGGGCTGCGCCTCGACCCTTTCCTGATGCTCGATGAATTCGGAACCGACGACCCGAACGACTACATAGAAGGCTTCCCTTCCCATCCGCACCGCGGCTTCACGACCGTCACCTACATGATCGACGGGCGCATGGAGCACCGCGACCACCTCGGCAACGTCGGCAACCTCGGACCCGGCGGCCTGCAGTGGATGGATGCGGCGCGCGGCGTCATCCACTCCGAGATGCCCAAGCAGACGGAAGGCCGGATGCGCGGCTTCCAGCTGTGGATCAACCTGCCGGCCGCGCAGAAGATGCGTCCGGCGAGCTACCGCGACTTCACACCGCAGGACATCCCCGAGGTGGGATTGGCGGCCGGAGGCTCCGTCAAGGTACTGGCCGGAACCGCGCAGCTCGACGGCAAGGCGGTGCCGGGGCCGGTCAACGGCGCGCGCCACGACGTGGCTACGGACCCGCTGTACCTCGACATCGCGCTGCCGGCAAATGTCTCCTTCACGCACCCGGTGCCGCCCGGCTACAGCGCCTTCGTCTACGTGTACGAAGGCTCCGTGACGGTCGGCGATAACGCAACGCAGGTGCTGCCCGTGCACCAGGCCGGCATTCTCGACGACGCCGGAGACGAAGTGATGCTGCGCAGCGGAGCGCAAGCCACGCGCCTGATCCTCGTGGCCGGCAGGCCGCTGGGCGAGCCGGTGGAGCAGTACGGACCCTTCGTCATGAACACGCGCGAGGAGCTCGCGCAGGCCGTCCACGACTATCAGGCCGGCACCCTGACCGAGCCCGCGCCAGAGCACGTGCGCGACGCGCGGCGACGGGCACCGGACGCCTGACGCGCGACCGCTGAACGCCGCTGCGCCACGCACAGGCAGCGCGCACCGTTGGGTTTCCACGGAAACTGGATCGCCGACGCCGGCCGCAGGGTCGATGGCACCTCATCCACACCGCGACAGGAATGAAGCCACCGGCGCCGCAGCGCGCGTCGCGTGCCCCGGAACTTGGCGTAGTCTCCGAGGCTCAGGTAGGCAGCAGTTCGCGCACCGCCTCCGGCGGGCGCCCGAGCTGCGCGTCGTCGCCGTGCACGACGATCGGACGCTCCAGCAGAATCGGATGCTCGACGATGAGCTGGATCCACTCCGCACGCTCGCGCCGGTCCGTCTTGTGCAGGCCGAGCTCCTTCGCCACGCTCTCTCCGAAGCGGATCACGGCCTCCGGCTCCCGCCCCAGCTTGCGCAGGATGGCGTCGAGCTCAGTCGCCGTCGGCGGCGTCTCGAGGTATTCCACGATGCGCGGCTGCACGCCGGCTTCCCGCAGCAACGCGAGCGTCTGCCGACTCTTGGAACAGCGCGGGTTGTGGTAGATCGTCCAGTCCGTCACTTCGTCGTCTCCACGGGTTTGCCGGCCGCCGACTCTAACCATCGGTTGCGGCACGCACCAGCGGGTGCCGAATCGGCGCAAGGCGCCGCCCGCCGACCGAGCGGCAGACACGCGTCCGCACCGCCGTGGCGGCGTGGCGGAGGCCCGGTTTCGACAAACGCAGCGGACGCCGCCGCCTCGCGTGCTCACCGCAGGCGGCAAGGCAACGCTCCATGCGTGCAATCACGCGCGGCTGGTTCGCGTGCCTCGGAGGGGCGGTGTTACCCTCGAAGCGGGTGCAGCGTCGCGGGGGCTCGAAGGCGGCGCGCGGAAGTCGCGGCTGCCCGACGGTGGCGTCCTCCACATCCATGGGCCACGCGCCTACATCCTTCCCCACACTGGAGAACTACATGAACCAGCCATTTCATCGTATCGGCGTGACCGCCGCCGTCGTACTTGGACTCGGCGTGCTGGCGCCGGGCGCTTTCGCGCAGACCGGCGCGCCGGCTGCGCAGGCGCCGCAACAGCAGGCCGCGCCGGGCATGGCACAGCCTGACACGGGACCGGCGCCGAGCGACTCGGAGCTCAAGCACTTCGTCGCCGCTGCGCTCGACGTCCAGCACATCGCGCGCGGCGCGGAACCGCAGATCGAGGCCGCCAAGAGCGCAGCCGACCGCGCAAACCTGCAGCAGGCCGCGGAAAAGAAGATGGAAGCCGCCGTGAAGAAACAGCACCTGTCGGTGCAGCGCTACCAGCAGATCGCGATGGTGATCCAGACCAACCACTCGGTGCAGGCCAAGGTCAACCAGATGCTGCGCGCAAAGGCACAGCACTGACGCCATCCATTCACCCGACTTGCCGCGAGCCGCGCGATCGATCGGCTCGCGGCAAGCGCCCGGGTTGACCTGTTGGCGCCCGGCCTGCGACACGACGACCCGCGTGATGCGCCGGGCCACCGCTGGCCGGCGAAAGAACGTCAGGAAAAATGGCTTCGCCCGCAGCCGGCCTTGTCACCCATCGCCGTCCTCCCGCACGCCCACGGCAGCGTCTCCGACAAAGGGATTGCCGCGGCGCTCGGCGCCGAAGGTGGACATGGGGCCGTGGCCCGGCACGAAGCGCACGCCGTCGCCCAGGGGAAAAAGCTTCGCGCGGATCGAGTGCACCAGCGCCGCGTAATCGCCGCGGGGAAAGTCGCTTCGCCCGATGGATCCGCGAAACAGCACGTCGCCGACGAAGGCCAGACCCGACGCCCGGTGGAAATAGACGACGTGCCCGGGCGTATGGCCCGGGCAGTGCAGCACCTCGAAGTGCAGCCCGCCGACGGCCACCGTATCGCCATCCACGAGCCAACGGGTTGGCGTGAAGGCCTGCGCCGGCGGCAGGCCGAAGCGCTGCGCCTGGGTCGGCAGCAGATCGATCCAGAAGCGGTCCTCCTGCTGCGGCCCTTCCACCGGCACGCCGAGCTCATCCGCCAGACCGGCGACGCCGCCGACGTGGTCGACATGCGCATGCGTCACGAGCAGTTTCTGCAAAGTGACGCCGTTGGCCTGCACGCGTTCGAGAAGCCGGGGAGCCTCGCCGCCCGGATCGATCAGCGCGCCTTGGCGCGTCGCGCCGTCCCACACCAGCGAACAGTTCTGCTGAAACGCCGTGACCGGGATGACCTCGTAGTGCAGATCCTCAGCCATTCCCGTCCATCGCGATCAGAGCCATGCAAGCGATCATAGCGCGCGATCCCGTAAATTCCCGGAACTTCGGCGAGGCCATGCGCCGCGCACAAAAAAGGCCGCGGCAGGCCGCCGCGGCCCATGCATCTACTGCTTGTTCGGGAGGATCCCTTTTAGAGCGCGCGGATCTGTGTCGCCTGCATGCCCTTGGGTCCGCGCTGCGGCGTGAACTCGACGCGCTGCCCTTCCTTGAGGGTCTTGAATCCGGTTCCCTGGATCTCCTTGAAATGCGCAAACAGGTCCTCGCCACCGCCTTCCGGCGTAATGAACCCGTAACCCTTGGCCTCGTTAAACCACTTGACGGTGCCGGTTGCAACTGTAGCCATGTGATGACAATCCTTTAACAATAGACGAAAACGGGCGATTGCCCGCGGAACGCAGGTGCTCAACAGTTTGCTTGGAAGAATCCCCTGTGCCGCTTTGGTCAGCGGACTTGAATTGACAACCTTGCAACGCTGCTTGAAGCGCAAGCACCGCAACTCTACATTGTCTTTGTCACGCTGTCGATGCCCCGCGCACGCGCAGCAATCCACGATCTGAGGACGTCAATTCATGTCCGATGCTGCACCCCGCACATGGTTCATTACTGGCGCCAACCGCGGCTTTGGCCGCAGCCTTTCGCTCGCCGTGCTGGAACACGGCGAGCGCGTGGTTGCCACCGCCCGGCGACCCGAAAGCCTTGCGCCGATCACGGAACGCGGCGGCCATCGTGTTCGCGCCCATGCGCTCGACGTGGACGACGCAGACGCCTGCCGTGATGCCGTCAACCATGCGCTGGCGGAATTCGGCGCCATCGACGTGCTCGTCAACAACGCCGGATACGGCCTGAGCGGCGCCGTCGAGGAACTCGGCGAGGACGAGGCGCGCGCGCAGATGGAGACAAATTTCTTCGGCGCGCTGCGGCTGACGCGGCTGGTGCTGCCCGGCATGCGCGCACGGGGGCGGGGACACATCCTGCAGATCTCCTCGATCGCGGGTTTTGTCGGAACGCCCGGGCTCGGCCTGTACAACGCCAGCAAGTTCGCTCTGGAAGGCCTCTCGGAGGCGCTTGCGCAAGAGGTCGCGCCCTTCGGCATCCACGTGACGGTCATCGAACCGGGCCCGTTCCGCACGGACTGGGCCGGGCCGTCGCTTGCAACACCACGCCACCGCATCGACGCGTACGAGGACAGCGCGTATTCCACCATCACGCGGCTCCACGACGTTTCCGGCCATCAGCCGGGCGATCCGGACAAGGCGGCACAGGTGATGATCCGGGTCGTCGAAGCGAAGGATCCGCCGCTGCGCCTGCCGCTCGGTGACTTCGCCATCGAGCGCACCCGCCAGAAGCTGCAGGCCATGGCGGCCGAGACCGACCGATGGGAACGGATCTCACGCGCGACGGCCTTCACGCCCGCCTGAGGGGCCGTGCACCGCGGCCGCACGCTTGCTCTCGGCGCTGGTCTGCCCCTGCGTCGCCGCGATGGCCTGCGCGGCCACCGGCGTGACGGAGATCCACGGCATCAACGACGTTGGAGATACGGTTGTCTGGGGTGACTCGGATTCCTACCCGATCATCAGGGAAGCGAACCCGCAGACGCTCATCGCGTGGTCGCCGGTTCTCGTCTACGGCCTCGCCCGCCCCGCTGCGACCCGCCGCTATCCGCGTCGGGTCTGCACCTTCCGATATGCGACGCGGGAGCGGTCCTGCGCAGCGGGCGGCGGCTCGCGCCTGGCGGGCGCCGTCCATGGGTGGGCGGACCGCAGCGACCTGCGGTGACCGCCGTTACCAGCTCAAGGCAGGTACCGGTACGCCCGAGGCGCCGCGGAAAATTCAGCAAGCTCCGTATGAGTGCAGCTAGCGGCCGCTGACGACGGCACGCACGTGAGAGCCCACCGGCTCTCGGCACCGGGATGTTCCGGTCGGCGCACGGTGGCATTTGCAGCGGCTAAACTGAGCGACGCCGCTTTGCCTCCACGCCGCATCTGCCTTGTGATGGCCAGGGTTTCGAGTCAATCCGATTCATCGACCCTGCGCGGCTATCTGCTCATCCACGCCAGCGTCCTGCTGTTCGGCTTCACGCCGATCATGGGGCGGCTCATCACGGTCGACGCGGTGACCCTCGTGTGGTGGCGCATGTCGCTGGCCGGCGCCGTACTGCTGTTGCTGCCGATGACGTGGCGCGGGTTCCGGACGCTGTCGCCGCGCCTCGCGCTCGGCTGCTGCCTGGCCGGCGGCGTGCTGGCTATCACCTGGGCGCTGTTCTATCTGTCCGTGAAGCTGACGGACGCTTCCGTCGCGGCGGTGTGCCTCGCCACCTCGCCACTGTTCGTCGCGCTGTTCGGGCCCGTCGTGGCGCGACGCCCGTATCGCCGCATCGACCTGCTGCTTGCGCTCGCGATGATTCCGGGCGTCGCGCTGGTGGTGGGTGGCATCCCCCACGCGATGTACCTGGGCCTCGGCGTGGGCCTGCTGTCGGCCGCCGTGCTCGTTGTGTTCAGCTCGCTCAACAAACTGCTGGCCAGCCGGATCCAGCCGCTGAGCGCGACCTGCATCGAGATGTTGGTGGGCGCAGCCTTCCTGACCGTCATGATCGCGCTGTTGCCGCGCGCAGACGCCGGATTCCTCCTGCCTCGCGGCCGCAACCTGTGGCTGCTGCTGGTGTTCGCGATCGCGTTCACCGCGGTACCGATCGCGATGCTGCTGGCCTCCCTGCGCGACATCAGCGTGTTCGCCCAGCAGGTCGTGGTCAACCTCGAGCCGGTCTACGCCGTGCTCCTCGCCATCCCGATCCTGGCGGAGCAGCGCCAGCTCACGGCCTTGTTCTACCTCGGCGTCCTGGTGGTCGTCGGCACCGTCGTCGCCGAGCCGATGCTCCGCTGGCTGCGCCGGCGCTTCACGTCGGGGCACCCGGCCCAGCCCTGAGCGGATTCGGAACACGGCGGTCGATCAACGCATCGGCCGCGCGCAGCGCAGCACGTCTACCTTGGCATCGGCCCCGCCAGCGCCGCCGCGTCGATCCGTTCGTCGAACCAGCTCACGCCCCAGTGCAGGTTCGGCCCCGTGGCGCGGCCGCTGGCTCCGCTGAGCGCAATCACCTGCCCCTGCGCCACGGGCTGGCCCAGCTTGACGTCGATGCGGCTGAGGTGGGCGAATACGCTCTGCACCCCGTGGCCATGGTCGATCATGAGCGTCATGCCCGTGAAATAGAGATCCGGTGCCACGAAGCTCACCACGCCTGCGGCCGGCGCCTTCACCGGCGTGCCGGTCGGGATCGCGATGTCCACCCCGTAGTGCGGTTGGCGGGGTTCACCGTTGAGGATGCGCTGGCTGCCGAAGACGCTCGAGACGCGGCCCTGCACCGGCCACATGAAATGCTCGGCAAAGCCCGAGAGCGGCGTCTGCTTCTGCCGCACCGCGCGGATCGCCTCGGCTTCCCGATGGATACGCGTCTCGACGTCCGGCGGCGGCGTCACCTGCGCCTGCTTCAGGCCGTCGATACGCTGGATCTTCCAGTTTCCTGGCGCCACCGGATGGCTCCAGGCGCGCGGCGCGTGGCCCGGGACGGCCAGCCGCAGCACCGCCGGTGAAGGCGCGTCGCGGTCCAGCCCGATCACGAAGGTGCCGGCCGGAGTGAGCTCCAGCGCATGCCCGGCAAACTCCACGCGCGTGCCGGCGGGGGCGTAACCCAGCAGCATCGCGCCCTGGCGCCACGCGCCGCGAACGCTGACCCCTTCACCGAGCTCGGTCGAGAACGCCGACGTCGTGCCGGCCACGACGCCGACGACGGTCGCGAGCAGCACGATGGCGTGCGTCGGCAGCCCCTTCACGCCGGCGCTCGCGCCGCGGCGACGAGCTCACGGGCGGCCTCGGCGAGCGCGACCGTGTGCTGCTTCTGCTGGCCTCGCTCGCGCAGCGTGACGGTGCGCGCTTCGGCTTCGGTCCTGCCGATGACGGCAATCACCGGCACCTTCATCGTGGCGTGCTCGCGGATCTTGTAGCTGATTTTCTCGTTGCGCAGGTCCGCCTCGACGCGCAGCCCGGCGTCACGCAGCGCCGCGGCGACCTCGCGCGCGTAGTCGTCGGCATCCGACACGATGGTGGCGACCACGACCTGCACCGGCGACAGCCACGCGGGCAGCGCGCCGGCGTGCTGCTCGATGAGGATGCCGATGAAGCGCTCCATGGAGCCGAGGATCGCGCGGTGCAGCATGACGGGTCGCTGCCGACTGCCGTCCTCGGCGATGTACTCGGCGTCCAGCCGCGCCGGCAGCACGAAGTCGACCTGCAGCGTGCCGCACTGCCAGTCGCGCCCGATCGCGTCGCGCAACACGAATTCCAGCTTCGGCCCGTAGAAGGCGCCTTCGCCCGGGTTGAGCGTATACGGCAGGTGCGTCGCCTCCAGCGCGTCGCGCAACGCCGCCTCGGCGCGATCCCACGTGGCGTCGTCGCCGGCGCGCAGTTCGGGACGGTCCGAATATTTCACGTGCACGTCGGTGAAGCCGAAGTCGCGGTAGACGGACAGCAGCAGCGTGCAGAAGGCGACCGTCTCCGAGTTGATCTGCGACGGCATGCAGAAGATGTGGGCGTCGTCCTGTGTGAAGGCGCGCACGCGCATCAGCCCGTGCAGCGAACCGGACGGCTCGTTGCGGTGGCAGGAGCCGAACTCCGCCATGCGCAGCGGCAGGTCGCGGTAGCTCTTGATGCCCTGGCGGAAGATCTGCACGTGCCCCGGGCAGTTCATGGGCTTAACCGCCAGCGTGCGGTCCTCGCTCTCGGCGGTGAACATCTGTTCGCGGAACTTGGCCCAGTGCCCGCTGCGCTCCCACAGCACGCGATCGATCAGGATCGGCGTCTTGACCTCGACGTAGCCGGCTGCTTCCAGCCGACGGCGGATGTAGTTCTCGACCGCCCGCCACAGCGTGTAGCCGCGCGGGTGCCAGAACACGCTGCCGACCGCTTCGTCCTGCAGGTGGAAGAGATCGAGCTGCTGGCCGAGCCGGCGATGATCGCGCCGCTCGGCTTCCTCCAGCTGCAGCAGGTAGGCCTTGAGCGCCTTCTCGTTGGCGAAGGCCACGCCGTAGATGCGCTGCAGCTGGGCGTTGTGCCGGTCGCCGCGCCAGTAGGCGCCGCCCACGCGCATCAGCTTGAAGGCGTTGCCCAGTCGCCCGGTCGACGGCAGGTGCGGTCCACGGCACAAGTCCAGCCACTCATCGCCCTGGCGGTAGATGGTCAGCTCGGCGCCGGCCGGGATGCCGTCGCGGATCCACTCGGCCTTGAACTTCTCGCCGGCGTCGCCGAAGTACTTCACGGCCCGGTCGTGCGGCCACACCTCGCGCCGGATCGGCAGATCACGCTTGACGATCTCGCGCATCCGCGCCTCGATGGCGGCGAGATCGGCGTCGTTGAAGGGCGTGTCGCGCGCGAAGTCGTAGTAGAAGCCGTTCTCGGTAGCAGGGCCGAAGGTCACCTGGGTGCCCGGGTAGAGCTCCTGCACCGCCTGCGCCAGCACGTGCGCGGCATCATGCCGGATCACTTCCAACGCCTCCGGCGCGTCGCGCGTGAGCAGCTCGACGTCCGCGTCGCGTTCGATGGGGCGCGTCAGGTCCCAGAGCTTGCCGTCGACCTTCGCCAACACCGCCTGCTTGGCCAGCCGCGGCGAAATGCCGCCGGCGATGTCCAGCGCCGTGGGCGGCGCCGCGAAGGACTTCCTGGCACCGTCGGGAAGAGTGATCTGGATCGGCATCAGGCTGTGACCCCTGAACGTAGAGGCGGATGAAAGGCCGCAATGATAGTGCCCGATCCCCCGCCTTTCACGAGGCACCGGCGTGCCCGCACCCGCCGCGCGCGCCGCAAACCGACCGAAGGCGGCTCAGGCCGGGCAGCGCGCCGCGGGCAGGCTGCGCAGCCCGGCCGCGATCTGCGTGGCGATGGCCGCCAGCGCCTGCCGCGCGCCGGAGGCCAGCGCCGCATAGCCCGCGTCCACCGGCCGGGAAGCGCGGCTGCTGCACACCAGCAGCGCCGCGCCGCCGTCACCCGGCGCGATGCTCCACGTGGCGTCCACGCTGACCACACCGCCGTAGACCGCGTCGAAGTCGCGGACCGCCAGCGTCACGCGATAGATGCGGCCGCGGGCCGCCGGCAGCCCCGCGACGTCGCGCACGCCGAGCTCGGCGGCAAGGTCGGCAGCCACCGCGCTGCGCACCTCGTCCGGCAGCGGCGCCAGCCACTGGTGGTCATCCTGCACCAGCACCCGCGGCCCGCCGGTGTGCAGCACCATCGAACGCGTCCGCAGGCCCGGCGGCATCGCCACCGGCCGCAGGTCGATGGCGTAGCCGGGGGACGCGGCGGCGGAAGCCGCCGTAGGAGCCCCGACGAGCGTGTAGTAATGGATCGGCGCACGGCTGGCACAGCCCGCCAGCGCCAATGCTGACGCCAACGCCGCGACGACGGCGCAGCTCGGCGCGAATCGCCTCATCTATTTTTTCTCCGGCAACGGCGGGACCGCGTCCGCAGGCCGACCGCGGATCAGCGCTTCCGGGTGGCGCTGCAGGAAGTCGGCCAGCTCGGTGAGCGACTGCGCCATGGCGCGCAGCTGCTGGAGCGTCTGCGTGGTGTTCTCCTGCAACGGAGACTGCGGCGAGACCAGCCCCGTCTGCGCGGCCACCAGCGTCTTCTGCAGCTCGGCCAGGGTCTTCTGCAGCTCCCCCAGCGTCGACGCGGCCTGCGGCGTGAGCTGCGTGTGCAGGCCATCGACCAGCGCCCGCGTGCTCGCCAGCGTCGCCAGCGTCTCCTTGCCGATGCGATCCACCGGCAGCGCATTGAGCTTGGCGACGATCTGCACGATCTGTTCCTGCAACTGCTCGAGGCTGCCGGGCACCGTCGGAATGACGATGGGGTTGCGCTCCACGTCCAGCGTGACCGGCTTGGCGTGCGGCATCATCTCCAACGCCACGTAGAGCTGGCCGCTGAGGAGGTTGGCGGTGCGCAGCTGCGCGCGCAGCCCCTTGGAGACCAGCAGCGCCATCGGGCGATCCCGGCCAACGGGGCTGGTCTTCGCCAGCTGCTCGACGAGCGGCTCTGCGGTACCAAGGAGGTCCGGGAACACGACGGCGTCGACGTCGGTATAGAAGGACGCGCGTGCCGGATCGTAGTGCAGATTCAGGGCGGTGACGTGGCCGAAGTCGATGCCGTGGAAGTCGACCTCGGCGCCGATCGCGAGCCCGCGGACAGAGCTGTCGAAGCGCATGCGCACCGTCTGTCCGGGTCCACTGAAGGGCGCCATCGCGGCGGCCTCCGTCGGATAGAGCGTGAAGGCCTGCTGGTCGGCCGCGACCGCCTGGTCGGTCTCACCTCGCTGCTGGCCGAAGGCCACGCCCCCCATCAGGATGGACACGATCGACTGCGTGTCGAGCTTGAACCCGGAAGCGCCCAGCGACACGTTGATGCCGCTGGCGTTCCAGAAGCGTGTGGAGTTCTTCACCAGCTTGTCGAAGGGCGCGCGCACGAAGATGTCGATCTGCGCGGCATCACCGTCGGGATCCAGATGTTCAGCCGTCACGCGGCCGACCGCGAAGCGCCGGTAGTAAACCGGCGCACCGACGTTCAGCGAACCGATGTCCTGCGCCACCAGCCGGTAGCGCCGGCCGTGCTGGGTGCTGGTGACGGCCGGCTGCGCCTCGAGCCCGACGAAGTTCGTCTGCCGCTGCGTAGACTGCCCGATATCCACGCCGATGTAGGTGCCCGACAGCAGCGTGCCGAGTCCGGAGACGCCCCGCAGATCGACGTGCGGCCGGACGATCCAGAAGCGCGTGTCGGCGCGCGCCAGGCGCGCGGCGCTGCGGCGCAGCTCCACCGTGGCGATGACGCGGTTGAAATTCTTGTCGAGGCGCAGCGCGGTCACCTGCCCCATCGGCACGTTCTTGTAGCGCACCTCGGTCTTGCCGGCCGTGAGCCACATGGCGCTGTCGAAGCTGATGTGGATCGTCGGGCCGCGTTCCAGCTGAGTCCGCACCACCAGCCCGATCCCCACGAGGATCGCGACCAGCGGCACCAGCCACACGGCGGAGAAGCGCCACCCGCGGCGCCGCCGCACGACGGGCTCGGGCACCGTCTCCGGGTCCGTCGGCCGGGCAGAATCGTCGCTCACGGGTGCTCCCCGCGGCCGCGCTGCGCGCGCGCGTCCCAGATCAGGCGTGAGTCGAAGCTCATGGACGCGATCATGGTCAGGATCACGACCGCCGCGAAAGCCACCGCTCCGGCCTCCGGCCGCACCTGCGCAAAATTCCCCAGCCGCACCAGCGCCGCCAACAGCGCCACGACAAAGACATCCAGCATCGACCAGTGGCCGACGAAGTCGACCGCGCGGTAGAGCCGCGTGCGGGCCCGCGGGTTGCCGCAGCGGTGCCGCTGCACGCCGATGAGCAGGAACGCGAGGCAGATGATCTTCGTCAGCGGCACCGCGATGCTCGCCACGAAGACGATGAGCGCAAGGTCATAGGCGCCTTCGTTCCACAGCAGCACGATGCCGCCGAGCAGCGTGTTGCTGCTGGAGGACAACAGCGTCGCCGTATGCATGACCGGCAGCAGATTCGCCGGGATGTACATGACCGTCGCCGCGATCAGCCACGCCCAGGTCCGCGCCAGGCTGTTCGGCTTGCGGCGCACCAACAGCCCGTGGCAGCGCGGGCAGTGCAGGTCTTCCGCGCGGCAGGTCCGGCCGCACTCCGGGCAGCGTGCCAGGCCCAGCTCGGTGGCCCGCGGCAGGTGCGGGGCCGCCGGATCGTCCAGGATGGTCGTCCGCGTCATCGTCACGCCCAGTCCCACAGCTGCTCGGGATCGTTGCTCAGCAGCACCGCCATGCACAGCATGAGCGCCACGAAGCCGAACAGCCCGACGCCCGGCACCGCATCGGCCATGCCAGCCAGTTTCACCGTCGCGACGAGGGCACTCAGGAGCACGACCTCGACCATGCTCCACGGCCGCACCCGGTCCAGCATGTGTACGGCGTGGACGACTCCGGCCGCGCGCCTGCCTAGCCGCGCCGGAACGCAGATGTACAGGAGCAGCAGGAGCTGGACGATGGGCGCCAGCAGACCGGTCACGGCCACCACCACGGCGACCTCCACGAAGCCGTCGCGGTCGAGGGTCATCACCGCCTGCCAGAACGTGGCGCTGCTGTGCTGGCCAGCAAAGTTCATCGTCATCACCGGGTAGCTGTTGGCGATGACGAGCGCGACGCAGGCGGTGAGCGTCACCGCAAGCGTGCCGTCCAACCCCAGCCAGCGCCTGCGGTAGAGCGGGCTGCCGCAGTTCGGGCACAGCGCCCGCTCCCCACGGCGCAGAGCGATCCGGCGCGTGACGGCGTCGCAGTACTCACAGACCACGACCTTGTCCGCTGTGACCGACTTGCCGCCCATGGAAACCGAACGACCCCGCGACATCAGCGCTGCCGGGCAGCGCGCGCCAGTGTACTCGCGGTGCGCTGCATCGCGCGCTTAGGCACGGATGCGCCGCGCGGGGCGCCTAAACAACGCAACCACGCCGCGCGCGAGCGCCAGCAGCAGCTCGAGGATCAAGCACACGCCGAACGCGAAGATCACGCCGACGAGCAGGGCGCCGCGGTCGAGCAGGAACACCGGCGCGTAGCGGTCCCAGGTCTCCTTCAACAGCGTGCGGTCGCCGGACACCGCCACGTGCCACAGGCGCCGGTAGAGCGGGCCGGCGAGCGCCGCCTTGTCCGCGCTCAGGCGATGCTCTGATTCCACCATCTGGCGCAGCGGCGCGATCTCGGCGCGGATGCGGGGATCGGGATTCGTGGCGTGGGAGGCGATCAGCGCGTCGAAGCTGCCGTTGAAATAGCGCTGCGCGATCTGCTCGAAGCCGGCCAGGTCCTGCTGCACCTGTCGCAGCCGCGCGTCGACGCGGTTGGCGTACTGGTCGACGAAGTTGGGTACCTGGATGCCGACCAGCAGCGCGGCGCCGAACGCCGCGAGCATCAGGTAACGCGAGAGGAAGGACGCCACCATTCCGGGATCGACGGCGTCACGCCGGCAGACGACAAGTGCTCAGCGACGCACGCCCGACGCCATGGCATGCTTGCACGCCGCACGAGGAGGCTGCGCAGGCATGATCGGCTCCAGCTACATGTGGGTGAAAACGCTGCACGTCGTCTTCGTCATCTCGTGGATGGCCGCCGTATTCTATCTGCCGCGCATCGTCGTCAATATCGCCGAAGTCGACAACGAACCCGCCGTGCGCGCGCGACTGGTCGACATGGGCCGCCGCCTGTACCGCTTCGGCCACATCATCTTCGGCGTGGCCTTCCTGCTGGGGATGGCGCTGTGGCTCTACTACGGCGTGCACCTGCACCTCGTGTTCATCGGCGGCTGGCTTTACCTGAAGCTGTCCTTCGTCACGCTGCTGCTCGTGCACTTCGTGTGGAGCGGCCGGCTGGTCAAGCGCGCCGCGCGCGGCCTGCCGCTGCCCTCCGGCCGCTGGCTGCGGGTCATGAACGAGATCCCGGTGCTGCTGCTCGTCGGCATCATCTACCTCGTGCTCGCCAAGCCCTTCTGATGCGCACGCCGGTCATCGCCGGCCTTGCGCTGCTGCTGGCGGCGTGCGGCGAGCATGTGTCGATCTACGGCCCGCCGATCACGGTCGGCACGGCGCTCGCGCAACAGCAGGTGCTCGATCGGCAGATCGGCGCCAGCCCGCGCACGCTCGACCCCTCGCTCGCCACCGACGTCGCTTCGCAGCAGGTGCTGGACGACCTCTTTGAGGGGCTCGTGACGATCGGCGAGGACGGCAGCATCGTGCCGGGCGTGGCGCTCAGCTGGCAGGAAAGCAGCGACGGCCTGACCTGGACCTTCCACCTGCGCCACGACGCGCGCTGGTCCAACGGCCGGCCGGTCACCGCACAGGACTTCCTCTACGCGTGGCGGCGCATCCTGGCGCCCGCCACGGCCTCGGAATACGCGCAGGCGCTGGGGCCCATCGTCGGCGCGCTCGCCATCAACGCCGGGAAGCTGCCGCCGGACCGGCTGGGCGCCGACGCGCAGGGCGACTACACGCTGGTCGTGCACCTCGTCCATCCCACGCCCTACTTCCTCAGCCTGCTGTCCAACATGTATTTCGGCCCCGAGTACGCGCCGGCCATCGAGCGCTGGGGAGACGCCTGGACGCAGCCGGGGAAGATGGTCAGCAACGGCGCGTTCATGCTCCAGCACGAGGTGATCAACGGCGAAATCGAGCTGGTGAAGAACCCGTACTACTGGGATGCGAAGGACGTGCACCTGACGCGCGTGACCTTCCATCCGGTGAGCGACGGCGCCTCGGCGGTGGCGCAGTACCTCGCCGGCACCGTGCAATGGACGAACAGCTTCCCGGCCAGCGACTACCCGCGGCTCAAGCAGGCGCTGGGCGACCAGGTCGTCACCGGCCCCTACTTCGGCACCGCGATGCTGGGATTCAACCTGACGCTGCCGCCCTTCAAGGACAACCGCAAGCTGCGGCTGGCGCTGTCGATGGCCGTGGACCGCGAGATCCTCGCCAAGTATCTGAACCACGGGCTGGTGTCTCCTGCCTACCAGCTCATCCCGCCGCTCGCGGGCTTCACACCCGCGGTTCCGCACTGGGCGCGGCTCCCGGAAGACGAGCGCCACGCGCTGGCCATGAAGCTCTATCACGAGGCCGGCTACTCGAAAGCGCACCCGCTGCGCACGACCATGACCTTCGCCGCCGGCGGCGCCGGCACGCGCCGCTTCATGGAGGCGCTCGAGGCGATGTGGCGCATGAACCTCGGCGCCGACGTCACCATCAACACGATGCAGTGGAAGGTGCTGCTGCAGAGCCTGCAGATGCGCAGCCTGCCGCTGTACTGGAGCGCGTGGATCGGCGACTTCCCCGATCCCTTCACGTTCATGCAGCTGTTCACCAGCGGCTTCCCGCAGAACCACGGCGACTACCGCAACCCGGCCTTCGACGCGCTCATCGACCAGGCGCAGGACACGGTGGATCCCGAGGCGCGCTACGCGCTGTTCACGCGCGCCGACGCGCTGCTCGACCACGACGCGCCCTACCTGCCGCTGTACTTCTACCAGACCTCCCACCTCATAAAACCCTACGTGAAGGGCTGGAAGCCGAACAACGTCGACCGCAACCTGTCGCGCTACATGTACATCCTCGAGCACCATGAAGGCTGAGCGGCCGTGAAAAATCCCGCTGCGTGCGACATCCCGGGGTTGCGAGGGGCTCCCGATCCTCATGTATTCCAATACATCCGGGTCGTCGCGCTGCGTACGCCGACGATGAGCTTTCGTTCGCCACGAATTTTTTCCACGACCCCTGGACGGGCATGCTGAGCTACACGCTGCGGCGGCTGCTGTCGGCGGTGCCGACGCTGCTGGTCATCGTCACGCTCGCCTTCGCGCTGCTGCACGCGGCGCCGGGCGGACCTTTCGACGCGGAGAAGGCGCTGCCGCCGCAGATCAAGGCCAACATCGAGCGCGCCTACCACCTCGACGAGCCGCTGCCGGAGCAGTACTTGCGCTACGTTGGCCAGGTGCTGCGCGGCAACTTCGGTCCGTCCTTCCAGTACCGCGACACGACCGTGAACGAGCTCATCGCGCAAGGCTTCCCGGTCGACCTCACCATCGGTGGCATCGCGCTGGCCCTCGCGCTGCTGATCGGCATCCCGGTCGGCGTGCTGGCCGCGCTGCGGCAGAACACCGCGCTCGACTACGGGCCGATGGCCGTCGCCATGCTGGGGATCTCGATCCCGGTGTTCATCGTCGCGCCGCTGCTCATCCTGGTGTTCGCGGTGCTGCTGCACTGGCTGCCGGCCGGCGGCTGGGCCGGCGGTGCGCCCTCGCACGTGATGCTGCCGGCGGTGTCGCTCGCCCTGCCCTTCGCCGCCTACGTCGCGCGGCTGATGCGCGGCTCGCTGGTCGACGTGCTCGGCAGCCCCTTCATCCGCACGGCGCGCGCCAAGGGCCTGCCGACGCGCACCATTGTCTGGGTGCACGCCATCAAGCCCGCGCTCATGCCGCTCGTCTCCTTCCTCGGGCCTGCGGCCGTGGGCATCATCAGCGGCTCGATCGTCATCGAAACCATCTTCGGACTGCCGGGCATGGGGCGCTACTTCGTCGACGGGGCGCTGAACCGCGACTACACCGTGGTGCTGGGCGTGACGATCCTCTACGGCGTGCTGATCGTGCTCGCCAACCTCGTGGCCGACCTGTGCTACGCGGCGCTCGACCCGCGCATCCGCTACCGATGAGCGCCTCCCGCCTGCATCCGCTGCGCCGGGCGGCGCAGACCGCGGAGCTCGCGCTGGGCAACGCGGACGCACATGGCGCGCGCGGCCGTGGGCTGTGGGCGGACGCGTGGCGGCGCCTGCGCCGCAACCGCGCGGCGATGGCCAGCCTCGTCGTGCTCGGCGTGATCGTGGCCGCGGCGGCCTTCGGCCCGCTGATCTCGCCCTACAGCTACTACACGCCGCAGTGGGACCTGCTCGACCACTGGCCGACGCTGGCCGGCGGCCACGTCTTCGGCACCGACGACCTCGGCCGCGACGAGCTGGTGCGCGTGCTGTGGGGCTGCCGCGTGTCGCTGCTCATCGGGCTCGTTGCCTCCGTCGTCAGCCTGATCATCGGCGTGCTCTACGGCGCCACGGCGGGCTACGTCGGCGGCTGGCTCGACGGCCTGATGATGCGCATCGTCGACATCCTCTACGCGGTGCCCTTCATCCCCTTCGTCATCGTCCTGCTGGTGCTCTTCGGTCGCGACCTGATCCTGATCTTCGTGGCCATCGGCGCGGTCTCCTGGCTCGACATCGCGCGCATCGTGCGTGGCCAGGCCCTGACCCTGAAGAAACGCGAGTTCGTCGAGGCGGCGCGCGCCAGCGGCGTGGGCGGCTTCACCATCATCCGTCGCCACCTGGTGCCCAACCTCATCGGCATCGTCGTCATCTACATCACGCTGACGATCCCGGCGCTGATCCTCTTCGAGGCCTTCCTGAGCTTCCTCGGCCTCGGCGTGCAGGCGCCGATGGCCTCGCTCGGCTCGCTGGTATCCGACGGGGTCGCGAACCTGCAGTCCTACCCCTACCTGCTGATCATCCCGTCGCTGTTCCTCGCGGCGCTGGTGTACTGCTTCAACTATCTGGGCGACGGGCTGCGCGACGCGCTCGACCCGCAGGAGCGGCGGTGAGCGACGCGCCGCTGCTGCAGGTACGCGGGCTCGACCTGCGCTTCGCCACGCCGGGCGCCAGCGTGCACGCGCTGCGCGGCGTCGACCTCGAGATCGCCACCGGCGAATGCCTTGGGGTGGTCGGGGAATCCGGCAGCGGGAAATCCCAGCTGCTGGCCAGCGTCATGGGCCTGCTCGCGCCCAGTGCCACCGCCTCGGGGTCCGTGCGGCTGCACGGCGAGGAGCTGCTGGGCGCGACCGAAGGGACGCTGCGGAACCTGAGGGGTCGGCGCATCGGCATGGTCTTCCAGGATCCGATGACGACGCTCAACCCGCACCTCACCATCGGTCGCCAGCTGACCGAAGGCATGCGCGTGCACCTCGGGTTGCCACGCCACGCCGCGCGTGACCGGGCGCGGGAACTGTTGCATGCCGTCCACCTGCCGGAAGCGGACCGCCACCTGCGCAGCTATCCGCACGAGCTGTCCGGCGGCATGCGCCAGCGCGTCGTGATCGCCATGGCGCTGGCCTGCGAGCCCGAGCTGCTGCTGGCCGACGAGCCCACCACGGCGCTGGACGTCACGATCCAGGCGCAGATCCTCGCGCTGCTGCGCGAGCTGCGCGCGCGCTCGAAGCTGGCCGTGATCCTCGTCACGCACGATCTGGCGGTCGTCGCGCAGGTCGCCGACCGTATCGCGGTGATGTACGCCGGGCGCATCGTGGAGGAAGGTCCGGCCGAGGCCATCTTCCGCGATCCACGCCATCCCTACACCGCAGCCCTGCAGCGCTGCGCGCCGCGCGCCGACGCGCCGGCCGGCGCGCCGCTGCACGCCATCCCCGGGCAGCCTCCCGACCTCGCCCGCCCCATCACCGGCTGCGCCTTCGCGCCGCGTTGCGCCTACCGCATGCCCATTTGCACGCAGCAAGACCCGCAGATGCGGCAGGTCGGACCCCGGCATCGCGTGGCCTGTTTCCACCGCGGCGCGCTGAGCGGCGCTGACGTCGAGCGCGCCTCTCCGGAGGCATGACGCCGCGGCGCCGGCGACGGCCCTGCGCACCACGGCGGATGCACCTCATCCGGCAGG
>DASVGQ010000047.1:0-3650 GCA_036379455.1 Nevskiaceae bacterium | reverse complement strand
CCGCGCCAGCGCGAGGCCGTCGTAGGTGGAGGTACCGCGGCCGATCTCGTCCATCAGCACGAGGCTGTGCTGGGTTGCGTTGTGGAGGATATTGGCGGCCTCCGTCATCTCGACCATGAACGTGGACTGCGCGTGCACCAGGTCGTCAGCCGCGCCGATGCGCGTGAAGATCCGGTCGATGGGGCCGATGCGCGCGGCGTCGGCGGGCACGAAGCTGCCGGCGCAGGCGAGGATGACGATGAGCGCGGTCTGCCGCATGTAGGTCGATTTGCCGCCCATATTCGGCCCCGTGACGATGAGCAGTCGGCGCTCGGGGTTCAGCCGCAGATCGTTCGGTACGAAGCCCTGCGTCGCGCGGGCTTCGACCACCGGGTGGCGGCCAGCGCCGATCTCGATTCCCGGTTCTTCCGAGAGCACCGGTTGCACCCAGCGCAGGGCGACGGCGCGTTCGGCCAGCGCCGCGAGCGCGTCGAGCTGCGCCAGCGCGTCCGCGGTCTGCTGGAAGGCTTCGAGGCGGCTGGCCAGGGCCTCGAGCAGCGCGTCGTAGAGCTCGCGTTCCCGCGCGAGGGCACGGTCGTGGGCGGACAGGATGCGGTGCTCGAAGTCCTTCAGCGGCTGGGTGATGTAGCGCTCCGCGTTCGTCAGCGTTTGGCGACGCGTGTAGTCGGCCGGCACCCGCTCGGACTGACTCTTCGGCACTTCGATGTAATAGCCGTGCACCCTGTTGTAGCCGACCCTGAGCGCGTCGATGCCGGTGCGCGCACGCTCCTGCTGCTCGAGCTCCACGAGGAAGGCGTCGGCGTGCGCCGAGAGGCCTCGCAGCTCGTCGAGGGACGTGTCGTAGCCGGCGGCGAAGACCCCGCCGTCGCGCGCGAAGGTCGGCAGCGATTCCGCCAGGGCGCGGCGCAGCACGGCCGCGGTGTCCTCGTGGTTCGTCAACGACGCGTTCAACCGGTGAATCATCGGCGCGTCGTGGACGGCGGTGAGCGCATGGATCGTCGGCAGGGCTTCGAGCGTGTCGCGCAGCGCGGCGAGGTCACGCGGCCGTGCCGAGCGCAGCGCGACGCGCGAAGCGATGCGTTCGAGATCGCTGACACGCGCCAACCGCTCGCGCAGGGCGCGAAAGCCGTGCTCCTGCGGGTCGGCGTCGATCAGGCCGGCGACGGCGGCGTGACGTTCGAGCACCACGTCCTGCCGGCGCAGAGGCCGCAGCAGCCAGCGGTGGATCTGGCGGCTGCCCATGGGCGTGATGCAGGTATCGACGAGGCCCAGCAGGCTGTCCTCGGTGCGGCCGGCGAGCGAGCGGTCGAGCTCGAGATTGCGGAGGGTCGCAGGGTCCATCAGCACGGCGTCGCCGACGTGCTCCACGCGCAGGGAGCGCACGTGCGCAAGCGCGTCGTGCTGGGTTTCCTGCACGTATTGCAGCAGCGCTCCCGCGGCGCCCAGCGCGGCGTCCAGGCCTTCGGCGCCGAAACCGGCGAGGTCCTGGACGTGGAAGTGCTCGACGAGCAGACGCTGCGCGCGCTGTGGATCGAACTGCCAGGCCGGGCGCTCGCGCGGCGAGGGCTGTGCGGCGGCGTCCGTGGCGCCCTCCGCGACGAGGCATTCGCGCACGTCCAGGCGCCGCAGCTGGGAAACCCAGTCTTCGCGCGATGACGTTTCCAGCAGCGAAAAGCGCCCGGTGGAAAGCTCCATCCATGCAAGGCCGAAGCGCGGGTCATGGGCAGTCGGTGCGGTGCAGCAGAGGGCGGCGATCAGGCTCTGCTGACGCGGGTCGAGCAGTGCCTCGTCGGTCGCCGTGCCGGGGGTGACGACGCGCACCACCTTCCGCTGCATCGGCCCTTTCTCGGCTCCAGGCTCTCCGAGTTGCTCGACGATGGCCGCGGATTCGCCCGCGTGCAGCAGCCGCGCGAGGTACTGCTCGAGCGCGTGGAACGGCACGCCCGCCATCACCACCGGCGCCCCGGCGGATTCGCCGCGGGAGGTGAGCGTGATGTTGAGCAGCCGCGCCGCCTTGCGGGCGTCGTCGTAGAACAGTTCGTAGAAGTCGCCCATGCGGAACAGCACGAGCGTGTCGGGGTAACCGGCCTTGATGGCAAAGTACTGCTGCATCAGAGGCGTGTGACTGGCGGCTGGTCTGGAAGGCATCTGGGCGCAAGGCGGGGCCGGGTATACTGCGCCCCCGATTATCGCCGAGCGTTGACGGTCGTGAGCCTTGCAGCTGCCCCCTGGGCCCCCGATTCATGGAAGTCACGCCCGTGCCTCCAGCAGCCTGACTACGCCGACACGCGCGCCCTGCGCACCGTGCTCGTGCAGCTCGCTCGCCTGCCGCCGCTCGTCACGTCCTGGGAAGTGGAGAAGCTCCGCCAGCGGCTGGCGCTTGCCCAGCAGGGCCGTGCCTTCGTGCTGCAGGGCGGCGACTGCGCCGAGCAGTTCGCCGACTGCCGGGACAACATCATCACCAACCGGCTCAAGGTGCTGCTGCAGATGAGCCTGGTGCTGACTCACGGCCGCCGCGAGCCGGTGGTACGCATCGGCCGCTACGCCGGCCAGTACGCCAAGCCGCGTTCCTCGGATACCGAGACGCGTGACGGCATCACGCTGCCGAGCTACCGCGGTGACATCGTCAACGGCCCCGAATTCTCCGCCGCGGCGCGCGAGCCGGACCCCGAGCGCCTGCTGCGCGGCTACGCCTGCTCGGCGCTGACGCTGAATTTCGTGCGTGGCCTGGTGGACGGCGGCTTTGCCGACCTGCACCATACGGAATACTGGAACCTCGCGTGGGCCGGCAGCTCGCCGCACGCCGCCGAATACGAGCGCCGGGTGCGCGACGTGGCGCAGGCGCTGACCTTCATGGAGGCACTGGCGGGCGGTGTGCCGCAGTACCGCCGCATGGATTTCTACACCGCGCACGAGGCGCTGCTGCTGGCCTACGAGCAGGCGCAGACGCGCCGCGTGCCGCGCCGCGACGGCTGGTACGACCTCTCCACGCACATGCCGTGGATCGGTGCCCGCACCTCCGATCCGGACGGCGCGCACGTCGAGTTCTGCCGCGGCCTGCGCAACCCCATTGGCGTGAAGGTCGGCCCGGACGTGGGGCCTGAGCGGCTGCTCGCACTGTGCGAACGCCTCGATCCGGAGAACGAACCCGGGCGGCTGACTCTCATCCATCGCATGGGTGCGGCGAAGGTCGGCGAGCGCCTGCCGCCGCTGGTCGCGGCGCTGCGCGACGCGCACCGCCACGTCCTGTGGCTGTGCGATCCCATGCACGGCAACACGCACAGCACGGCCAACGGCCACAAGACGCGGGATTTCGACGCGATCTGCTCGGAGCTGACCCAGGCCTTCGACATCCACCGCGACGCCGGTGGCCGCCTCGGCGGCGTGCACCTCGAGCTGACCGGCGAGGACGTCACCGAGTGCACGGGTGGTGCGGCGGAGCTGACCGAGGAAGACCTCGATCGCGCCTTTCGTTCGCACGTCGACCCGCGTCTCAACTACGCGCAGTCGCTGGAGCTCGCGCTGCGGATCGCGGAGCTCGGGCCGCGCTGAAGCCTATTCCGCGTCCTGCTCGAGGCTGAAGGTCTCGGCGGCGTCGTCGTAGCTGAAGAGCTCCGCGTAGCGGCCCCACTTGGTCACGGCACGCAGCG
>DASVGQ010000046.1:0-14067 GCA_036379455.1 Nevskiaceae bacterium | reverse complement strand
ATGACCGCGGCAAAGGTCGATTGGCAGCTGCATCTGTATGGTGGCGCGATGCATGCCTTCGCCGTGCCGGGCGCCAACCGCCCCGACCTCGGCATCCTGTACAACGAGAAGGCCTGCCACCGCTCCTGGGCAACGCTGATGGCCTACCTGCACGAGCTGTTCCCGGGCCGCTGAACCGGCGGCCGACAGCGAAACCGTCTCCTTTGCAATGACCCCAGGGCATCTTGTCGCGCCGCAACATGCGCATTTACACTATCCGTTTATCCGTATAACCAGATCACAACGAGGTTCCTGATCGTGAGCACCTCCCGCGTCCCCGTTTCCGGCGATTACCTGTTCACCTCGGAGTCGGTCTCCGAGGGCCATCCGGACAAGCTGGCCGACCAGATCTCCGACGCGGTGCTGGACGCCGTGATCGCGCAGGACAAGCGCGCGCACGTGGCCTGCGAGACGCTGGTGAAGACCGGCGTGGCGGTCGTCGCGGGCGAGATCACGACCAAGGCGTGGATCGATCTGGAAGCGCTCACGCGCAAGGTCATCATCGACGTCGGCTACACCTCCTCCCAGGTCGGCTTCGACGGCGCCACCTGCGCCGTCATGAACCTGATCGGCAAGCAGTCGCCAGACATCAACATGGGCGTCGAGCGCGCCACGCCGGAGGAACAGGGCGCCGGCGACCAGGGGCTCATGTTCGGCTACGCCTGCAACGAGACGAAGGAGCTCATGCCGGCGCCGATCTACTACGCACACCGCCTGGTGGAGCGCCAGTCGAAGGTGCGGCGCGCGAAGAACTCCCCGTTGCCGTGGCTGCGGCCCGACGCCAAGAGTCAGGTCACGCTGCGCTACCACGACGGCAAGGCGGCGGGACTCGACGCCATCGTCCTGTCCACGCAGCACGAGCCGACCGTCAAGCTCAAGACCCTGCGCGAAGCCGTGATGGAGGAAATCATCAAGCCCGTGCTGCCGGCGAACTGGATCACGAAGAACACGAAGATCCACATCAATCCGACCGGCAACTTCGTCATCGGCGGGCCGGTGGGCGACTGCGGGCTGACCGGCCGCAAGATCATCGTCGACACCTACGGCGGCTGGGCGCGTCACGGCGGCGGCGCGTTCTCCGGCAAGGATCCTTCGAAGGTCGACCGCTCGGCGGCCTACGCGGCGCGCTACGTCGCCAAGAATGTGGTGGCAGCGGGCCTCGCCGACCGCTGCGAGGTGCAGATCAGCTACGCCATCGGCGTGGCCGAACCGACCTCGGTGTTCGTGACGACCTTCGGCACCGGCAAGATCAGCGACAGCCGCCTCGAACAGCTCATCCGCGCGCACTTCGACCTGCGCCCTTACGGCATCCTCAAGATGCTCGACCTCATCCATCCGATGTACCAGGCCACGGCCACCTACGGTCACTTCGGGCGCAAGCCGAAGGCGGTCACTCTGCCCAACGGCGAGACCTTCACGACCTTCTCTTGGGAAAAGACCGACAAGGCCGAAGAGCTGCGCGCCGACGCGAAGCTCGCCCACGGCGCCGCGCGCGCCGTCGCCGCCTGAGGCTCAGGCCACTTTCCCGTACCCGTACCGTCTTTCTTCCGAGGACCACCGATGCCCGCTGCACGCAAGCCGAAATCCCCCGCCGCCCACACCGCAGACTATGAGGTGCGGGACATCAAGCTCGCCGAGCTCGGCCGCCACCGCATCCGCATGGCCGAAGAGGAAATGCCGGGCCTGATGCAGCTGCGCGAGCGCTACCGACGCGAGCTGCCGCTCAAGGGCGTGCGCGTCACCGGCTCGCTGCACATGACCAAGGAGACGGCGGTCCTCATCGAAACGCTCGTCGCGCTCGGCGCCAGCGTGCGGTGGGCCTCGTGCAACATCTTCTCGACGCAGGACGACTGCGCTGCAGCAATCGCCGCGGAGGGCATTCCGGTCTTTGCCTGGAAGGGCGAGACGCTCGAGGAGTACTGGAACTGCACGCTGCGCGCCGTGACGCACGGCGATGGCCTCGGGCCGCAGCTGGTGGTCGACGACGGCGGTGACGCGACGCTGTTGCTGCACAAAGGCATCGAGATGGAGGAAGGCGATGGCTGGGTCGACGCCCCCGGCGCCAACCGCGAGGAGCAGGTGATCAAGGACCTGCTCAAGCGCACGCGCAAGGAGCGCCCGGGCTTCTGGAAGAAGGCGCTGGCAGGCTGGATCGGCGTGTCCGAGGAAACCACCACCGGCGTGCATCGCCTCTACCAGCTCGAGCACGCCGGCAAGCTGCGCGTACCGGCCATCAACGTGAACGACTCGGTCACCAAGTCGAAGTTCGACAACCTCTACGGCTGCCGTGAATCGCTGGCCGACGGCATCAAGCGCGCGACCGACCTGATGATCGCCGGCAAGGTCGCCGTCGTTTGCGGCTACGGCGACGTCGGCAAGGGCTGCTCGCACTCGCTGCGCGGCTTCGGCGCGCGCGTCATCATCACTGAGATCGACCCGATCAACGCGCTGCAGGCGGCGATGGAAGGCTTCGAGGTGAAGGTACTCGAGGACGTCGTCAGCGAGGCCGACATCTTCGTCACCACCACCGGCAACCTCGACATCATCACGCTGGAAGACATGCGCGCGATGAAGAACAACGCGCTGGTCTGCAACATCGGGCACTTCGACAACGAGATCCAGATGGATCGCCTCAACACGGCGAAGGAAGTCAAGCGCGAGAACGTGCAGCCGCAGGTGGACCGCTACACCTTCCCCGACGGCCACAGCATCTACGTGCTCGCCGAGGGGCGCTTGGTGAACCTCGGCTGCGCGCACGGCCATCCGTCCTTCGTCATGTCCAACAGCTTCTGCAACCAGACGCTGGCCCAGCTCGACCTGTGGCGCCACCGCGACAGCTACGAGCGCAAGGTCTACCGCCTGCCGAAGAAGCTCGACGAGGAAGTCGCGCGCCTGCACCTGGCGCAGATCGGCGTGCGGCTGACGCGCCTGACGCAGGCGCAGGCCGACTACCTCGGCGTACCGATCGACGGTCCCTACAAGGCCGAGCACTACCGCTACTGAGGCCCGACCTGCCGCCATGCCCGCCCAGACGCAGCTGCTGGAACGCGACATCGACCCGGCGACGTCTGCCGCGCCGGCGGCCGCGAAGATCCTGTCGCTGTCCTTCGAACTCTACCCGCCGCGCACGGCCGCGGGCGTGGCGCGGCTGCCGGTGGAAGTGCGGCAGCTCGCACGCCTGCAGCCGGACTACTTCTCCGTCACCTACGGCGCGGGCGGCTCGGCGCAGGCCGGCACCTACGAAACGCTGATGCAGGTCGCCGAGCACACCGGCGTGCCGGTGGCGCCGCACCTGACCTGCATCGGCTCGACGCGCGCAGGCATCCGCGAACTCCTCACGCGCTATCGCAGCTGCGGCGTGCGTCGGCTCGTCGCCCTGCGTGGCGACCTGCCCGCCACGGCCGCCGGGACCGCGGCGCCAGGCGAATTCCACCACGCCGCGGAGCTCGTGCGGTTCATCCGCGAAACGCACGGCGATGCGTTCACGATCGAGGTCGCGGCCTATCCCGAGATCCACCCGCAGGCCACGGATCCCGAAGCCGACCTCGCCCACTTCTGCGACAAGGTGCGGGCCGGCGCCGACGGTGCGATCACCCAGTATTTCTTCACGATCGGCAGCTACTTCCGCTTCGTCGACCGCGTACGCGCTGCCGGGCTCGACGTGCCGATAATGCCCGGCATCATGCCGATCACCAACGGTGCCCAGCTGCTGCGCTTCTCGGCGGCCTGCGGTGCGGACGTCCCGCGCTGGATCCGTCTGCACTTGGAAAGCTACGCGGACGATGAGGCCTCGCTGCTCGCCTTCGGGCGCGACATCGTCGCGCGCCTTTGCGACGGGCTGTTGGCGGGCGGCGCGCCGGGGCTGCACGTCTACGCACTCAACAAGGCCGCGCCGGCGCTCGCGCTGTGGCGCAACCTGCGCCTCGTGGTGCCGCAGGACGACGACTGACGCGGCATGAGACCATGACCGGTGGGCACCGCGCGACCGCTCGTCAGCGTCATCGTCCCGGCCTATCGGGCCGACGCCTTCATCGCTGACGCGTTGCGCAGCATCCTCGCGCAGCAGCACGCCCCACCCTTCGAAGTGATCGTGGCGCCGGACGACGGCGCCGACTATCGCGCCTTGAGAGGGCCACGCGTGCGCGTGCTGGCGCCCGACGGCCATCACGGCGTGAGCCACGCGCGCAACCGCGCCATCGATGCGGCCCGCGGCGAGCTCCTCGCGCTGTGCGACGCCGACGACCTGTGGCCGCCGAACTACCTGCACGAACTGGCGCCGCTGGCGCGCGACCACGGCGCGGCCTGTGCAACCACCGTATATCTGGGCTGGGACGGCGCGCCTTTTCGCCGCGTGGCGCTGCATGGACCGCGTCTGCGCATGCAGGAATACGCGCGCTGCCTGGCCTCCATCCGTCCGCTGTGGCGGCGTGACGCGGGGCCGCGCTTCCAGCCGGTGTTCGCGGAGGACGTACTGCACACGCTCCATCTGGTGGCGCTGCGTCGCGAGGGCCTGCCGATCGCGCGCGCCACGCGCTACCTGCTGCGCGAGCGTCGCGGCAGCGCGTCGTACTCGGGCAGCGCAGGACAGCGACGCATCATCGACGCCTACGCGTCGCTCATCGAGACCGTGCGCAGTGATCCGACGCGCGTCGGCCTCGCGAATCTGCCGCCGGCGCAGCGCACGCGCATCGCCGAAGCGCTGGAATTCTGGCGCTACGTCAACCTCGCCTACCTCGAGAGGGCCGACGCGGAAGGCTTCATGCGCTTCGTCAATGGCCGCGAAGCCGAGCTGTGGGAACGGTTCTTGCAGGCCGCGGCGCGCTATCCGTCCGCGGCTCCGCTCCGGTAGGATCGCTGCAGCCACACGCCGCGCGCGCGCCCATGCTGAAGCCCGTCCTTGCCCTGCTGATCTGCCTGCCGCTGATGGCTTCTGCCGCCGTCTACCGATGGACCGATGCGGACGGCGTCGTCCACTTCGCGTCTTCGCCACCCGCCAGCGGTACCTACACGAAGGTCAATCCGCACCTGCCACCGCCGACTTCGGCGCCAGGTATCACCGGCATCACGCAGCTGTCGAAGGGCACGACAGAGGCGCAGGAGAAGCAGAAGAAGGCCGCGAATGAGCGACTGGAAGCGGAGGCGCATCGCGAAGCACGGTGCGCGCAGGCACGCCAACGGATCGCCGAGCTGGAGAACGCCACCGCGCGGCGCCTGTACACCACCGAGGCGGACGGCAGCCGGGCACGCATGACGCAACCCGAGTTCGACAAGCGCCTCGACGCCGTCAAGACCGTGGCGCGCGACAACTGCAGCGGCTGACGGTCCGGCCGCGCGTCCCGGGACGGCGCGGCAGAGCCGATCCCGACGCCGTCAGTGCGGCTTGCTGGAAGCCGCGGCGGCCGGCGCTGACGACGACGCCTGCGCTGGTGCGACGCTGATCAGCTCCACTTCGAAGATCAGCGCCTGGTTCGGGCCGATCTTGTTGCCCGCCCCGCGCTCCCCGTAGGCGAGCTTGGCCGGGATGTAGAAGGTGTACTTGGCGCCCGGCTTCATGAGCTGCAGGCCCTCGACCCAACCCGGGATCACCTGGTCGACCGCGAAGGTCGCGGGCTCGCCGCGCGCACAGGAACTGTCGAACACCGTGCCGTCGATGAGCGTCCCCTTGTAGTTCACGGTGACGCGATCGTCGGGCTTCGGCGAAGCGCCCTTGCCGGGGCGGTCAACCTTGTACTCGAGGCCGCTGGCCGTCGTGACCACGCCCGGCTCCTTGGCCTTCTCCGCCAGGAATTTCTCGCTCGCAGTGGCGTTCTCCGTCGCCGCCTTCGTCCGATCGGCCACCTGCTGCTCCTGGAATTTCTTCAGCGTCGCGCTGCGGATCTCCTCGCGCTGCTGCGCGTCGAGCTTGGGCTTGTTGCCCTTGACGCCGTCCTCGATGCCTTCCTCGACCGTCTTCAGGTCGATCATGGTGCCGACTTCCTTCATCGACTGGCCGATGTCGTAGCCGACGGCGTAGCCGAACTTCTGCGGCTCGGTCTTCAGCTCCGTGCTGTGCGACGTGTCGCTGGCCGACTGGCCGCAGGCGGCGAGCAGGACGGTCGCGCCGACCACCAGCAGGGTGCGTCCGTATCGGGACATGGGGTACTCCGGTCGAGAGGTCATCGGGATCCGCAGGAAGCCGCGGACAGGCGCGGATTATACGGACTTGCCTGCTGTCGCTGCGGGCGGGACGTGGCGCCGCCGGGCGATGAGCTGGAGCAGCGTCTGGCGCGTCTCCTCGCTCAGCAACTCCACGGCGCGCCCGGCCATGCGCGTGATGCGTTCATCCACCTGGAAGCCGTCGGCGGTCTGGCGCGCGACGCCGATGGCGACCATGGTGTCGAGCTGGCCGCGGAACAGGGTCTTGTCGAAGTACTCTGGCGCCTCGCGACCGGTCATGAACGCGAGGCGCTCGGCCAGCACGCGGCAGTCCTCCTCGACGCGCCGCCGCTCGATGCGATGGCCGCGCCGCTGTTCGTCGGCGAGCAGCAGCAGCAGCGTGACATAACGCTCCAGCGTCTCGCCGAGGATCCCCGCCAGCGCGGTCAGCGCGGCAAGCTCCGGCCCGGCACCGTCCGGGCGATGCAGCCGGCCGTCCTCGAGCCGCTGCAGCAGGCGGCGTTGCACGAGGCGCTCGATGCTCGTGCGCACGGCCGCCTCGGACTCCGCCACTTCCCACGGCAGGAACAGCTCGGCGCGCAGAAACGGGTAGAGGATGCGGCAGGCGACGACGATCGCCTCTTCGCTGAGCTCCACGCGGGTGCGGAACAGGCTCGCCACCAGCGACGGCAGCGCGAACAGGTGCAGCACGTTGTTGCGGGTGTAGGTCATGAGCACCGCGTCGCGCCCTGTCGCCGCCAGCAGATCTCCCCACGCGTGTGGTACGCGCCGGATGCGCGCGATGGGTTGCGCCCACGCCAGCAGCGACTTCGCGTCGCCCTCGGGCAGATACAGCTCGGCGCGCCCCGGCCAGTCCTCCAGCAGCGCGCGCAGATGGTCGAGCTGCGCCAGCAGCTCATCTTCGGCGACCAGGTTGCGCGGCGTGGCAAGCAGCGCGCAGGCGCACAGGGCCACCGGGCTGACGGCCGCGGCGCGGTTGATGTGCCGCATGTGCTCCGTTGCAAAGCTGCGGACGAAGCCGGCAAAGCCGCCGGGGCGGGCTTCGTCATGCGCCGAGATCTCGTGACGCCAGCCCGGCAGCATGCGGTCCGCCACGTCCTCGATGACCTCGGGCTCGCCGAAGCTGACGTAGGCGCGACCGTAGGACTTGCCGAGGATCTTGCTCGCCTTGAGCAGCGCCTCGGCCGATTCCTTCTGCTTGGCGCGCCCGCGCAGTTCGCGGAAATAGCTGTTGACCTCCCAGACCTTGTCGTAGCCGATGAACACCGGGACGAAGGCCACCGGCCGCGAGGTCTGGCGCAGCGCCGATTCCAGCGCCATGGTCAGCAGCCCGGTCTGCGGCTGCCGCAGGCGCCCGGTGCGCGAGCGTCCGCCCTCGGGGAAGAACTCGATGGCGTAGCCGCGACGGATGAGGCCATCCAGATAGGTGCGCAGCACCGCGCTGTACAGCGCGTCGCCCGCCAGCCGCCGGCGGATGTAGAACGCGCCGCAGTGCCGCAGCAGGCCGCCGACCGGCCAGAAATCCAGGTTGATGCCGGCGGCGATATGCGGAGGCACCAGCCCGTTGCGGTAGAGCACATACGACACCAGCAGATAGTCCGCGTGGCTGCGATGGCAAGGCAGGTAGACCAGCGCGTGGGACTGCGCCATCTCGCGGACCCGCTCGAGGCCGCGGACTTCCACGCCCTTGAAGACGCGGTGCAGGAACCACGGCAGCACGTGTGCCATGGCGCGTACGACGGTCGACGAGTAGTCGGCGGACAGCTCGTAGGCCATGCCCCGCGCCCGCTGGCGCACCCGGTCGACGTCCTGGTGCCGGCGCGCGGCCTCGTGGGCAATCGCCTCGCGCACCGCGGGCGCCGCCAGCACGCCGTCGACGACCACGGCACGCCGCAGCAGCGTCGGGCCGACGACGGCGGTGCGGGTGTGCAGGAAATGCAGGTGCAGGACGCGACCCAGCTTGCGCTGCGCCGCCGCCGCTCCGCCCACGTCGCGTTCATAGCTGCGGTAGGACAGGGGCTGGCCGAAGTGCACCAGCACGTTGCGGCCGTTGGCCAGCATGATGACGAACTTGCGCACCGCGCCGGCCTGCGGGTTGTCCGCGAACAGCAGCCGGAACAGTGACGTCTGCTGGCCCGGGTCGCGTCCCCAGAAGATGGACACCGGCACCAGCTGGACGTCGTAATCCCCCGCCGCGGCGGCCCGGCGCATCAGAGCCGACAGCGGCGTCGTGCGCATGCGCGTCTCCAGCAACGCCGGCAGGTATACGCCGCCGGAGCGGTGCACGGACGGCAGGTGCCGGCCGGTCCGCGCGGGACGCGGCAGGCCGCTGCGGCGACACACGCGCTGCAGCGCGAACCAGTCGATCCAGCTGCGCGTCGGCAGCACGTAGCACAGCGGTCGCACCGGATCGAGCTTCAACCCGTCGAGCGGCGCCTCCGGCACCGTCTTGAAGCTCATCCCCCACATCAGCGGCCGCAGCAGCCACGCCGCCAGAAGGTAAAGGAAGGCCGTCAGCAGCTGCATCCGGATGCTCCGTGGTCCGCAGAAAGTACTGCTCCCGCCGCGCAAATTATGCGGGATGGGGTGCGGCGACAGCCGGTGCCGCACGGCGGGCCGCAGGCGTCCCTGCGGAGCATCGGCACGGCATCCGGGCGACGGCTACGATAGCCGCCATGGACGCACGCGAAGTCCTGGTGCGATGCGATCTCTTCAGCAGCCTGCGGGGCGCGGCGCTGGAGGAACTGGCGCGGCGGTGCGTGCAGTTCGGCCTGAGCGGCGGCGAGGAGCTGTGCCGCGAGCACGATCCGGCGCGGGCGCTCTATATCGTCGTCACCGGCCACCTGCGCGCGGAGTTCGGCGCGCAGCGCATGACGCTCGACGTCGGCCGCTTCGAGACCATCGGCGGCATCGGCCTGCTGTCAGGCAGCGGCTACGTCGCCAACGTGCGCGCGGTGCGCGACTCGCAGATCCTGCGCATCGGCGCCAGCGAACTGCTGCAGTTCATCCGCGTCCACCCGGCGGCGCTGCTGGCGATCACGCGCAAGGCCGTCACGCGCCTGATGAGCCTGCGCGGCAACCGCCAGCGCGCGAACGCGCGCCAGCACCGCAGCTTCGCGGTGATCCCCGCCAACCCCGGCGTCGACGTCGACGCGGCGGCGCACGCCCTGACCGCGGCGCTGGAGACGCTGGCGCCCACCCAGCTGATCAACGCCGCCCGCGTGGACTTCGACCTCTCCCCGGATGCCGCACAGACGGAGATCGGCGCCAGCGCCGCCAACGGCAGCCTCATCGCCTATCTCGATCGCATCGAAAGCCAGACCAGCACCGGCTATCTCGTCTACGCGGCGAACAATCGCGCCGACGTGTGGTCGCGTCGCTGCATGCGCCAGGCCGACCGGATCCTCGTCGTCACCCAGGCACACGATCGCCCGGCGCTGACGCCGATGGTCGACGAAGTGCTCGGCCACCGCGATGCCACGCAGGTGGTGCTGGTCATCCAGCGCAACGCGGGCGCGCCGCCGGGTGACGTCGCCGGCTGGCTCGCCCGCCTCGAAACCCGCACGCACTACTTCGTGCGTCCCGACAAGGCCCAGGACTACGAATCGCTCGCGCGCCAGCTGACCGGCCGCGCGCTCGGACTGGTACTGGGCGGCGGCGGCGCGCGCGGCTTCGCACACCTGGGGCTGCTGCGCGCGCTGGCCAGCCTGCATATTCCGGTCGACCTGTGCGGCGGCAGCAGCATGGGCGCCTTCATCTCCGCGCTGCACGCCTGCCGCTTCGCGCCAGAGGAAGCGCTGCGCCTGGCGCGCGAGACCTTCGTCGCGCACAACTACCTCAACGACTACACGTGGCCGCGCATCTCGCTCATCCGCGGCCACAAGCTGCTGGCACAGCTGCGTGAAGTGTTCGGCGAACGCCGGATCGAGCAGCTGCGCAGCCCCTTCTTCTGCGTCACCACGAACCTCACGCGCGGCGCCGCCGTTGCGCACACGGAGGGCGAACTGGCGCTGTGGGTCGGCGCCAGCATGGCGATTCCCGGCATCGCTCCACCGGTGATCTGGCGCGGAGACCTGCACGTCGACGGCTCGGTCGTCAACAGCCTGCCGACCGACATCATGCAGGCCTACGGGCGCGGTCCGATCATCGCGTCGGATGTCAGCACCTCGGGGACGCTGGCGGTCCCGGACGTGGAAGGGCCCGACCCTGCCGCGCTGCTGCGCCACGGAGCGTCGCACGACGGCATCAGCCTCTTCAGCATCCTCTTCGCGACCGCCACGCTGACGAGCGAGAGCGGCGTGCGCGCGCGCGCGGCGCGCGCTGACTGCTACCTGCGCATGCCGCTGGAAGGCGTGGGCATCTTCGACTGGAAGCGCATGGACGACATCGTCGCGCGCAGCTACGACTACGCCATGGAGCAGCTCGAACCGCTGCATGACGTGCTGACCGGGCAACGCGAGGGCCAGCCCACGGGCGACCACGCCGTCGCGCTGTTCTAGCAAGGGCCGCGATCCGACACCGGCGGCGCGCGGCCGGCTCAGTCGGTGGGCACGCCCTCGGCACGTGCGGGGTCGTTCGGCGATTCCCCGCCGGCGGTGGCCCAGTCGCGCAGGTTCGGCGCCGTCGGCAGGTGTGCCTCCACTTCGCGGATGAAGGCCTCGGCTGGCCCGGCGGCAGCAACCGGGGGCTGTGCCCCCCGGGCGCTGCGCCATAGCTCCGCCACGCTCAGGCCGGCCGGATCGCGGGCTGGAACGAACTGCCGGCGCGGCGCGACGCACACCAGCACTTCCGCCGCCACCAGCGGCGCCAGCGCCCGCTCGATCGCCGCCGCCTTCACGTCGAGCTCCACCGCCAGCTGGCTCGCATCCATCGGCGGCTCGCCGGCCAGGTAGCGGCGTACGACCAGCGCGCAGGCGTTGAGCGCGAGGCCTTCCCATGCGCGACTGCCCGGACCGACCGCCACCGGCGGAAGCAGCCGGCGCGGATACTGCAGGTAGAAGGTCAGCCGACAGCCCAGCAGCACGATCAGCCAGCTGATGTAGAGCCACAGCAGCAGGAACAGGAAGATCGCAAACCCGGAGTAGATGATGTTGTACTGGGAAGCGCGTGCAACGTAGTTCGAGAACCCCACGCTGGCCGTCTGCCAGACGATACCGGTCAGCAGGCCGCCCACGAGCGCCGTGCGCAGCCGCACGCGGGCGTTGGGCATGAAGCCGTACAAAAAGATGAACACCGCCGCCATCAACAGATAGGTCACGACCTTGGACAACCACAGCAGCGGATCGCCGAGCGGCCCGGACCGCAGGATCCACGCCACCACGTGCTGGTTGCGCAGCGACGCCGTGACGCTGAATACCGCGAAGGCCACGGCCGGCGCCACCACCAGCACGGCAACGTATTCGCCGAAGCGCTGCAGCAGGCGGTTGCGTCCGCCCACTTCCCACAGACGGTTGAAGCTGGTCTCGGTCTTGTAGATGAGCGAGATCGCCGAATAGAGAAGGAAGATCACGCCGAGCGCGCCGAGCACGCCGACCTTGACGTTGTCGACGAAGCCCACGACCCGTTGGGCAAGTTCGCCGCCGCCGGCGCCGAGCGGCTGGAGCAGGTTTTCCAGCAGCGCATCCAGCCCGTGGTGGACGCCTAGCGCCTTGAGCAGCGAGAAGGCCAGGGCCAGCAACGGGATGAAGGACAGCAGCGTGGTGTAGACGAGGCTCGTCGCGTGCAGCGTCACTTCGCCCTGCACGACGTCGCGCAGCAGCGCCAGCGCATAGCCCCCCACCCACCACGGGCCGCGGATGAGCGCAGAACGCGGCCGCCGCGCCCACCACTTCCGCTGCAGACGGTCCAGCCAGGAGTCGCTCATCGTCATCGCGCCGGATGGATGCCAGGGCCTCACCGCCGGTACGAGGGCGTGATGCGGCCACGGCGCGCCGTTATAATCCGCGCCCTGCGCCGTTTCTGGTCGCGGAAACGGCAGAAATCACGCGGAGAGGGTACATGAAACAGTCGTTCGTCATTCACGCCGAACTACGTGAAGCGCACGGGAAGGGTGCGAGCCGCCGCCTGCGCCACGAAGGCAAGGTTCCGGCCATCCTCTACGGAGGCCTCGGCGAGGCGGTCTCGATCGCCGCCTCGCACAACGAGCTCATGAAGCACACGCGCAAGCGCGGCTTCTTCTCGCAGCTGCTCGACCTCGAGATCGACGGCAAGCGCGAGCAGGTGGTGCTCAAGGACCTCCAGCGCCACCCGGTACGGGACCAGATCCTGCATGTCGATCTCCAGCGCGTCCGCGCCGACAAGGCGCTGCGTTCGCGCGTCCACATCGAGTTCACGGGCGGCGCGGTCTGCCCGGGCGTGAAGAACAACGGCGGCATCGTCGAGCACCACCTCATCGAGGTGGAGATCGAGTGCCTGCCGAAGGACCTGCCGGAGCAGATCGACGTCGACCTCAGCGCCATGGACATCGGCGATGTGCTGCGCGTCTCGGATCTGACGCTGCCGGCCGGGGTGCGTTCCGTGGCCGTCATGCACGGCCGCAATCCGGCGGTCGTGTCGGTACAGATTCCGCGTGCCGCCATCGAGGCCGCGGAAGCCGAGGAAGCCGCCGCCGCCGAAGCCGCCGCTGCGGCCACTGCTGCCGCCGGCGGAACGCCTGCGGCAGGCGCCGCCGCGCCGACGGATGCCGCCAAGGCCGCCGCGCCGGCGGCCGACGCCGCCAAGCCGGAAGGCAAGAAGCCCGAAAAGGACAAGAAGTAGTCCGCGCACCCGACGGCGGCCGTGCTTGGCTATCCGCTGCGGGCCATCGTCGGCCTCGGCAACCCCGGCGCCGAGTACGCGCGCACGCGGCACAACGCGGGCTTCTGGTTCGTGGACCGGCTGGCCGATGAGATCGGCGTGCGCTTCCGCGAGGAGAAACGTTTCCACGGCGAGCTCGCGCGCGGCACCTTCGCGGGCGCGGATCTGTTGCTGCTCAAGCCCGACACCTTCATGAATCTCAGCGGTGAAGCGGTCCAGCCGTTGCTGGCCTTCTACCGGGTGCGGCCCGCGGAGCTCCTCGTCGTGCACGACGACCTGGACCTGCCGGTCGGCGTCGCGCGGCTCAAGGCCGGCGGCGGCCACGGCGGCCATAACGGGCTGCGCAGCATCCATCAGCACATCGGCGCCGACTATCTCCGGCTGCGCATCGGCATCGCCCATCCCGCCGCACGCGGTGAAGTCATCGGATACGTTCTGGGCAAGCCGACCGGCGCCGAGCGCCAGGCGCTCGACGCCGCGATGGAGGCCGGCCACGACGCCCTGCAGGTGCTGCTGACGCGGGGCTGGGACCGCGCCACGCTGCAGCTCCACACCGCGCACGCAGACGCGCCCTGACGGCGCATCCGCGACGCCGAACCTGACGGAATCCGGAAAGCGATGGCAATCAAGTGCGGCATCGTCGGGCTGCCCAACGTGGGCAAGTCGACGCTCTTCAACGCGCTGACCAAAGCGCAGATCGCGGCGGAGAACTATCCGTTTTGTACCATCGACCCGAACGTCGGCGTGGTGGGCGTGCCGGATGGTCGCCTCGAGGCGCTGGCGGCCATCGTCCATCCGCAGAAGATCCTCCCGGCCACGGTCGAGTTCGTCGACATCGCGGGGCTCGTCGCGGGCGCCTCCAAGGGTGAAGGCCTCGGCAACAAGTTCCTGTCCCACATTCGCGAGACGAACGCGATTGCGCACGTCGTGCGCTGCTTCGACGACCCCGACGTGGTCCACGTCAGCGGCAGCGTCGACCCGCTGCGCGACGTCGCGACGATCGACACCGAGCTCGCGCTGGCCGACCTCGAGACCGTCTCGCGCGCCACCGATCGGGCGACCAAGCAGTCCCGTTCC
>DASVGQ010000045.1:0-22918 GCA_036379455.1 Nevskiaceae bacterium | reverse complement strand
CTTCGAGGGCATCCTCGTCGTCGTCGCGGCGGGACTCATCATTGCCGAGGCCGTGCGCCGACTGCTGGCGCCGCGCGGGCTCGAAGCCATCGGCGCGGGGCTGTCGGTGGCCGTGGTCGCCGGCCTCATCAACCTGGCCGTAGCACGCGTGCTGCTGCGCGCCGGCCGACGCCACGGATCCGTCGCGCTGACGGCGGATGGTCGCCACCTCATGACCGACGTGTGGACCACGGTCGGCGTCGTGGTGGGCGTGGCGCTGGCCGCGGCCACGGGCTGGCGCTGGGTCGATCCGCTCGTGGCGCTGCTGGTCGCCCTGCAGGTGCTGCGCACCGGCGTCAGCTTGATTCATGAATCTGCGATGGGGCTCATGGACGCCGCGTGGCCGGCGCGCGACCGTGCGCGCCTGGCGGCGATCCTCGATGAGTTTCGTCACGCGCACGCGCCGGAGCAGATCGACTTCCACGCCGTGCGCACGCGGCGCTCGGCGAACCGGCGCTTCGTCGCGCTGCATATCCTGGTCCCCGGGAGCTGGACGGTGCGCGAAGCCCACGACCTCGCGGAACGTGTCGAGCAGCGCATCGTCCACGTGTTTCCGAACGCCATCGCGTTCACGCATGTCGAACCGCTCGAGGATCCGCGCTCCTATGACGCGCAGGCGCTCGACCGCCGGCTGTGAGGCCGCGTGCGCAGCGCGGCAGGCAATGAATGGTGTCAACGCTGCATCGCCCCGGCGCGCCGTCGAGCTGTGCAAGAATCGCGGCGTTTCCGTGCACATTTGCCAGGAGTGATCGATGGCGAGTTACCAGCGGCTGAACGACGACATCGTCTGCATCGATACGCAGCAGCAGCGCGCAAGCTTCGCGGCCTGCTATCTGATCGGCGGCGACGGCCACTATGCGTTCATCGAGGCCGGCACCAGCCGCTCGGTGCCGGCGCTGCTGCAGGTGCTCGACGAGCTGCACATCGACCGCGACGCGATCGACTACGTCATGCCTACGCACGTCCATCTGGATCACGCCGGCGGCGCGGGCGCGCTGCTGCGCGAGCTGCCGAAGGCGCGGCTGGTCGTGCATCCGCGCGGCGCGCGCCACCTGATCGACCCGAGCAAGCTCATCGCCAGCGCCGTCAAGGTGTATGGATTCGAGGAAGTGCACCGCAGCTACGGTGACATCGTGCCGGTTCCCGAGTCGCGCGTGATGGTGGCGGACGTGACGCGCGACGATGGTTTCTCGCTGAGCGTCGGCAGGCGCCCGCTGCTGCTGGTTGACGTGCCGGGCCACGCGCGCCACCACTACGCCGTATGGGATGCACGCAGCCGCGGCTGGTTCAGCGGTGACATCCTCGGCGCGTCCTACCGCGACTTCGACTCGGCGCTCGGCTTCTACGTGGTGCCGACGACGACGCCGACGCAGTTCGATCCCGTCGCGTGGGAGGACAGCCTGCAGAAGCTCATGGCCAAGGAGCCCGCCCACATCTATCTGACGCACTACGGCCGGCTTGACGATGCGGCGGGAATCGTGCGGCAGCTGCGCGCGTCGCTGGCTGCCTACCAGCGCATCGCCCGCGCCGCCGACGGCGCGGCTGATCGTCACGCGCGCCTCGTCGCGGAGCTCTTCGATTACCACCTGATGCAGCTGCGCAGCATGCATCACCCGATGCCGGAAGCGCGCGTGCGCGCGTTGCTGAAGCTGGACATGGAGCTCAACGCACAGGGGCTGGAGGTCTGGCTCGACCGCAGCCGCCGCGCGCACTGAGCGACGACGTTCGGACGCGTGCCGCGGGCGGGCCGTCGAGGCCGGGCTCTGGTGGTCGGCTTCCTGCGGCGCTGCGGTGCGCGCGCGGTCGTTGTCGCGCTTGGCGTCGTGCTGTCCGGCTGCAGCACGGTCGGCTACTACTGGCAGGCGGCTCACGGTGAGATGTCGTTGCTGTCGGCGCGCGAGCCGGTCAGCAGGCTGGTCGCCGCGCCGGCCACGCCGGCGGAGCTGAAGGCGCGGCTGCGGCTCGCGGAGCAGGCGCGCCGCTTCGCGTCAAGCGAGCTGCATCTGCCGGACAACGCGAGCTACACCACCTATGCGGACCTGCAGCGGCCCTACGCGGTGTGGAACGTGTACGCCACTCCGGAGTTCTCCGTCCAGCCGCGCGAGAATTGCTTCCCGATCGCAGGCTGCGTCGCCTACCGCGGCTATTTCTCCCACGCGGCGGCGCTGGCCGACGCCGCGCGTTGGCGTGCGCAGGGCGACGACACCGCCGTGTTCGGCGTGCCGACCTTCTCCACGCTCGGCTGGTTCAGCGATCCGATCCTGTCGACCATGATGCGCTGGGACGACGCCACGCTCGTCGGCGAGATCTTCCACGAGCTGGCGCATCAGGAGTATTACGTCGCCGGCGATACGCAGTTCAACGAGTCCTACGCGAACTTCGTCGAGCGCGAGGGGCTGCGCCAGTGGCGCGCCGCGCGCAGCCTGCCAGCCAGCGGGCGTCGGGCGCGCGAGCGCGCGGATCAGTTCACGCGGCTGGTGCTGGGCACCCGCGGCGCTCTGGCGAAGCTGTACGCGACGGATCTGTCGAAGGCCACCATGCGCGCGCGCAAGGCGGCGCTGCTGGCCGATCTGCACGAGCGCTACCTGGCCCTGCGAAACGGCCCGTGGCATGGCTACACCGGATACGATGGATTCTTCGATGAGCCGCTCAACAATGCCCGGCTCGTGCCCTTCGGCCTCTATGACCAGTGGGTGCCCGGCTTCTGCAGGCTGTTCAAGGGCGACGGCGGCGACTGGCCGCGCTTCTACGCCAGCGTGAAGGCGCTGGGCGCGCAGGCCAAGCCGGCAAGGGATGCACGCCTGCGTGAACTGACCGCCGCGGCTCGTGGTGGCGACTGCGAGTCGCTCGCGTGACGCGCATCCATCTGCCGCAGGCTCTCGACGAAGGGCAGCTCGTGGAGCTCCCGCCGTCGGCGGCGCGCCACGTCCTGCAGGTGCTGCGGCTGGGCGTCGGCGCGCCGCTGACGCTGTTCAACGGCGAAGGCGGGGAGTACGCGGCCGAGTTGCTCTCCGTGGATCGGCGGAAAGCGGTGGCGCGAGTCGGCGCCTGGCGCGGCGTCGAGCGCGAATCCCCGCTTGCCCTCACCCTGGCGCAGTGCGTTTCGAGGGGCGAGCGGATGGACTACACCATCCAGAAGGCGGTGGAGCTGGGCGTGCGCCAAATCGCTCCTTTGATTTCAGAACGCACCGTGGTGCAGATCGACGCGCGCCGCTGGGCGCGGCGCAGCGAACGCTGGCGGGGGGTCATCGCTGCGGCCTGCGAGCAGTGCGGGCGCAATCGCTTGCCGGAGCTCTCCGAGGTGAGGCAGCTGGCAGCGTGGCTGCGCCCGGCCGCTGGCCTGCGGCTGGTGCTGGACCCCGATGATGGCGTGCCGCTTGCGTCGCTGCGGGCGCCGGCGGCGGTGACGCTGCTGGTCGGGCCGGAGGGCGGGCTGTCGGCCGATGAGCTTGCGCTTGCGCGGCGCTGCGGGTGTGTGTCCGTGCGGCTGGGGCCGCGCGTGCTGCGCACGGAGACGGCCGGCGTCGCCGCGAGCGCGGCGATGCAGGCGCTGTGGGGTGACTGGCGCTGAGCGCAGCGCGGGCTGCCGTGCGGCGCCGCGTTATGCTGCGCGACCCGCAACTCGGTCGTCCGCCATGCTCATCACCAACGCCCGGCTCGTCAACGAGGGGCTGATCACCGAGGCCGACCTGCGCGTGCGCGGTGAGCGGATCGAGCGGATCGCGCCGAGGCTGGCGGCGCAGGCCGAAGAAGAGGTCGTCGACGCGGCGGGGCGCCTGCTGCTGCCGGGCATGATCGACGGCCACGTGCACTTTCGCGAACCGGGCATGACGCACAAGGGCGACTTCGCCACGGAATCCACGGCGGCGGTGGCCGGCGGCGTGACTTCCGTAATGGACATGCCCAACGTGCGGCCGCCGACCACCACGCGGGCGCGGCTGGCGGAGAAATACCGCCTGGCGGCGGGCCGCATGCGCTGCAACTACGCGTTCTACTTCGGTGCGACGAACGACAATCTCGAAGAGATCCGATCGCTCGCGCCGGGCGAGGTGTGCGGACTGAAGATCTTCATGGGCTGTTCCACGGGCAACTTGCACGTCGACGATCCGGCGGCGCTGGAGCGCATCTTCGCCAGCTGCCCGGTGCTCATCGCCACGCACTGCGAGGACACGCCGACGATCGACGCCAACGCCGCGGCGGCGCGTGCGAAATACGGCGAGGACGTGCCGTTTACCGAGCATCCCCGCATCCGCTCCGTGGCCGCCTGCTGGAAGTCCACGAAGCTGGCCGTGGAACTTGCCACGCGACACGAATCACGGCTGCACGTGCCGCATCTGTCGACCGCGCGCGAGCTGTCGCTGTTCCGCGCGGGACCGATCGCCGGCAAGCGGATCACGGCCGAGGCCTGCGTCCATCACCTCTTCCTCGACGATTCGTCCTACCCGGCGCTCGGCGCACGCATGAAGTGCAACCCGGCGATCAAGGCGAAGAGCGACCGGGAGGCGCTGGTCAAGGCAGTGCGCGAGGGGCTGGTCGACACCGTCGCGACGGACCACGCGCCGCACACCCGCGAGGAGAAGGCGCGGAGCTACTTCGGCGCGCCGTCCGGGCTGCCGCTGGTGCAGCACGCGCTGCTGATCCTCTTCGAGCTCGTGCATCGCGGCGAGCTGGGCATCACTACGCTGGTCGAGCGTGCGTGCCACGCGCCGGCGATCGGCTTCGGCGTAGTCGACCGGGGATTCCTGCGCGAAGGCTGCTTTGCCGACCTCGTGCTCGTCGACCCGCAGGCGACGACGACCGTCACCGCGGACTCCCTGCGCTACAAGTGCGGCTGGTCGCCGTTCGAGGGCCACGTCTTTCCCGCGCGCATCGATGCAACGTGGGTCAACGGGCACCCGGCATGGCGCGACGGCCGCGTGCTGCCGGGCGTCCACGGCCAGCGGCTCTCGTTCACTTGAGTCATCGCGCGGAGCGCTGCGCGGGCTTCAGCGTCAGCAGGGTGATTTCCGCCGGGCTGCCGAGCCGCAGCACGAGGCCGTTCCACAGGCCGGTGCCGTTGCTGACGTAGAGCGGCATGCCCGCGACGCGGTACAGCCCCGAGACGAAGCCGCCGTTGCTGCGGCGCGCGAGCCACCGCAGCCCGGGAATCTGCCCGCCGTGCGTGTGTCCGGAAAGCTGCAGCGCCGCGCCTGCGGCCGCGGCGCGCGACGCTTCCCCGGGGCGGTGCGCAAGGAGGATGGTGGGCACGCCTTCGGGGATTCCGGCCAGCGCCTGCGCCAGATCCGGCGCAGGCTCGTGGAACGCGATGGCCTGATGGTCTGTGACGCCGGCGACGGCGAGGTTCTGATCCTCGCGCCGGATCAGGACGTGCGCGTTGACGAGCATCGGCAGCCCCATGTGGCGGTAGGCCGCCATCCACCCCTCGTAGTCCGCGTAGTACTCGTGGTTGCCGGGAATCGCCAGGACGCCATCGGGCGCGTGCAAGCGGACCAGCGGCGCCACGTCGGGTGCGCGCGCCGTCGGCGTGCCGTCCGCGAGGTCGCCAGTGATGACGATGAGGTCCGCGTGCAGCGCGTTCGTGCGTTCGACGACGCCTTGCATCCATGCACGGGGCAGCAGGCGGCTGGCGTGCAGGTCCGAGAGCTGCGCGATGCGGTAGCCGTCGAAGGCGGGCGGCAGGCCGGTCACGCGCACGGTGACCGGGCGGACGGCCGGCACCCGGATCGCCTGCCACGTGCCTATGGCGCCGAACGCCGCGGCGGCGACTCCGACCACGATCGCCAGCGCACCGCTGCGCAGCAGGAAGTGTCCGCCGCGGCGGGCGACGAGCCAGGTGAGCGCGCCGACAATGTCGCGCAGGAGCAGCAGTGCGGTCAGCAGCACGAAGCTGCCGAAGGCCCAGCCGAGGAACACCAGCAGCAGATGGGGCAGCTCGGGCGAGGCCAGCGTGCCGAACCAGCGGACGGTAACCTGCTGGTATTCGGCGACCGCCAGCAGCGCGAGGGCGGCGACGATCTTCGGCGCCGCACCGCCCGGCAGTAGCCACACGAAGCGCCCGCACACGTACAGCCACGCGAGGCCGGTCACGATCAGCAGGCGGCTTTCCATGGCCGATCATAGCGGCGGCCTCCCGCGCCGCCGTTCAACGCGGATCGGAGTCTTCCGCCGGCGCCGCGTCCGCAGCGTTTGTCCCGCCCGCCGCGGGCCATGCCTTGAGATGCAGTTCGCGCTGCGGGAAGGGGTAGTCGAGCCCGTACTTTTCCAGCGCGGTATACAGCGCCCAGTTGTAGGTCGCCATCACGACGCGATAGACGCGCGCCGCGTCGGCGTTGAGCCATACGACGAGCGCGCACTCGATGGACGATTCGCCGAAGGCCGTGATCCACAGCTGCGGCGCGCGCGCCGGCTGGTCCGTCAGCGTGTAGCGCACGCTGGCCGCAGCTTCGAGCGCGGCTTTCCGCAGGGTGTCGCGATCGGCGCCGTAGCGCACGCGGAAGGGGACGTGGATACGGCGCGAGGGGTCGCCCCAGGTCAAGTTCACCACGTTTTCGGTGATGAACTTCGCGTTGGGGATCAGGACGTCGATGTTGTCGGTGGTCGTGACGCGCGTGCAGCGGATGTGGATATCGCGCACTTCGCCGTGGACGCCGTTGGGCAGCTGGATGAAATCGCCGACCTTGAGGCTGCGATCGAAGAGGATGATCAGCCCCGAGACGAAGTTCGAGAAGATCTGCTGCAGGCCGAAGCCGAGGCCGACGCCGACCGCCCCGGCGAAGATCGCGAACTTGCTGAAGGGAATGCCGGCGACGGACAGCGCGACGAGCACGCCGGCCACCAGCACCGTGTAGTGCGCGACACGCGACAGCGTGTAAAGCGTCGATTCGTTGCTCTGGTAACGGCTCGCGTAGCGCTTGAGTCCGTAGGCGATGAGCCGCGACACCACTACGGCGAGGATCAGCACGATGACCGCGGCGATCAGGGCGCCGAGCGTGAGCGTGACGCCGCCCGCGTGCAGCAGCTGAAGGTCGAGAAAGCCGTTGAGCCGGTCGAGCATGCGTGAGGACGCGATCCGGAAGACGGAGGGCTGCAGGACGACGTGATCCGCGCCCCGTAGGTGAGATCGGCGGATCCGCGACGTGTCCTTCGTACTCTACGCGCGCGGCTCGCCGGGATGCGACGGCAACCACGACACGCGACGCGCCGTCCCGGGCGCCATGTCTGCCTGAGAAAGAGGCTGGCGTAGCGACGCAGGAAGGCGTCGCTGAAGTGTTACCGTGACTGCATGGAAACAGTGCTGCAACACGATGTCCCGGCCGCTCGCGAAGCGCGGATGGCGTGGGCCGCGGGCGGGGCGCTCGACACGACGGGCGTGTGTCCGTGGGCGCTGCAGTCGTCCGCGGAGCGCGCCTACCACGACCGCGAATGGGGCCGGCCGCTGCACGACGAGCGGGCGTTGTTCGAATTCCTTTGCCTTGAAGGCGCCCAGGCGGGTCTGTCGTGGCGGACGATTCTCGGCAAACGCCCCCATTACCGCGCGGTTTTCGATGATTTCGACGTCGAGCGCGTGGCGCGCTACGACCTGGAGAAGGTGGAGCGACTGATGCGCGACCCCGGCATCGTGCGCAACCGCCTGAAGATCGAGGCGGTGGTTGCCAATGCGCGCGCCTGCCTCGCAATGCGGGGGGCGGGGACTTCGTTCGGCGAGTGGATGTGGACGCAGGTCGACGGACGGCCGCTCGTCGGCGGATGGCGCGAGCCGCGGAGCGTGCCACCGAGCTCGGCGCTGTCGACCCGCATCAGCACGGACCTGCGGCGGCGTGGCTTCCGCTTCGTCGGGCCGGTGGTGATCCAGTCCTTCATGAAGGCGACGGGCATGATCAACGCGCACCTGGTGGGCTGCCCGCAGCACGACGAGTGCCGACGCGCGGCCTGAGGGCCGGTGCGCGTCGTATCATTTCCGGCAAGGACCATTCAACGCAGCGCCGGAAGGCGCCGATCGCGCGGCAACGCGAGGAGCCAGCATGAACTTCGACATCATCAATCCCGCCACCGGCGCCAAGGTGCGGAGCTACCCGGCGATGACCGACGCCGAGGCGGCACGGGTCGTCGACCAGGCGGCGGAGGCGCAGGAGCGCTGGACGAATGTTTCCTTCGCCGAACGCGCACGCCTGATGCACAAGGCCGGCGACGTGCTCCGCGAGCGCGCCGAGGAATTCGCCAAGCTCATGGCCGAGGAGATGGGCAAGCCTCTCGCCGGCGGCGTGGCCGAGGTCAACAAGTGCGCGTGGGTGTGCGACTACTACGCCGATAACGCGGAATCCCAGCTTGCCCCGGAGCCGGTGGAGACCGGCGCGCACAAGAGCTTCGTCTGCTACGAGCCGCTGGGCGTGGTGCTCGCGGTCATGCCGTGGAACTACCCCTACTGGCAGGTGTTCCGCTTCGCCGCGCCCACGCTCATGGCGGGCAACGCGGGGGTGCTCAAGCACGCGGCCAATGTCGTCGGCTGCGCGCTTTCCATCGAGTCGGTGTTCAAGCAGGCGGGCTTCCCGGAAAACCTGTTCCGCACGCTGGTCATCAGCAGCGGGCAGACCGCGGCGATCATCCGCCACCCCAAGGTGCGCGCGGTGTCGCTGACCGGCAGCGTCGGCGCCGGCAAGGCGGTGGCTGCGGAAGCCGGCGCGGTGCTGAAGAAGTGTGTGCTGGAGCTGGGGGGCTCGGACGCCTATGTAGTCCTGGAAGATGCCGATCTCGACGTGGCGGCAAAGGCCTGCGTGGCGGGTCGTTTCGTCAACTCGGGACAAAGCTGCATCGCCGCCAAGCGCTTCATCGTCGTGGACAAGGTGCGCAAGGCCTTCGAGCAGAAGGTGCTGGAGCTCAGCCGCCAGCAGAAGATGGGCGACCCGATGCAGAAAGGCGTCACCGTCGGTCCGATGGCGCGCGCCGATCTGCGTGACGAGCTGCACCAGCAGGTGGAGGAAAGCGTCAGCAAGGGCGCGAAGTGCGTGCTGGGCGGCGAGGTGCCGGCGGGGCCCGGCGCCTTTTATCCGCCGACGGTGCTCACGGAAGTCCATCCCGGCATGCCCGCCTACTCCGACGAGATGTTCGGACCGGTGGCCGCCATCATCGCGGCAAAGGACGAGGCGGACGCGGTGCGCATCGCCAATGATTCGGTCTTCGGGCTCGGCGGCGCGGTGTTCACCAGGGACCTCAAGCGCGGCGAGCGGCTGGCGGCGCGCGAACTGCATTCCGGCGCGGTGTTCGTCAACCAGCAGCTCAAGTCCGACCCTCGCATGCCCTTCGGCGGCATCAAGGAAAGCGGCTACGGGCGCGAGCTCGGTCCCTACGGCATCCGTGAATTCGTCAACATCAAGTCGGTGAGTATCGCTTGACGCGGGGCGGCGGGTCGCGCTCGACGTCTTGGGCGGGGCGCGCCAGCAGCAGCGCCACGAGCGTCACTGCGGTGGCGCCTGTGAGATACCAGCCGACGGCGTGCAGGCCGATGCGGCTGGCCAGCCACATGGCGATGGTCGGCGCCAGCGAGGCGCCAAGGATGCCTGCGGTGTTGAAGGCAATGGACGTACTCGTGTAGCGCACGGTGGTCGGATACAGCGCCGCCAGCGCGGTGCCGAGCGGTCCGTAGATGAAGCCCATCAGCAGCAGCCCGATGGCGAGGAACACGAACACCACGCCGAGGTGCCCGGCGATGAACAGATGGGAGAACAGCATCCCGAAGCCGAGCATCACGACGCTGGTCGCGATCAGGATCTGGCGTGCCGTGTAGCGGTCCGACAGGCGCGCCGACAGCGGAATGCCGAGGGCGAAGAACAGCATCGATCCCATCTGCAGCAGCAGGAACTGGTCGCGCGTGTAGCCGAGGCCCGTGGTGCCCCAGCTCAGCGCGAACACCGTCATCAGGTAGAACAGCAGGAAGGTGCTGACCGCCGCGAAGATGCCGATCACGAGCATGGTGCCATGTCGCGCCACGACCTCGGCCAGCGGCACGCGCGGTGGCCTCTGATGCGCGACAGCGCGCAGGTATTCCGGCGTCTCGGTCAGCGTCAGACGAACCCACAGCCCGAGCACGACGAGGACGGCGCTGGCGATGAAGGGGATGCGCCATCCCCATGCAAAGAACTGCGCGTCGGTCAGCGTCGCGCTCAGCAGCAGGAACAGCCCCGCCGACGAGATGAAGCCTACCGGCGCGCCCAGCTGCGGAAACATGCCGAACCACGCGCGTTTGCCCAGCGGGGCGTTCTCGATGGCGAGCAGCACCGCGCCGCCCCACTCGCCGCCGAGGCCGAGCCCTTGCCCGAGGCGGAACAACGCCAGCAGCGTCGGCGCCAGCACGCCGATCTGCGCGTGGGTGGGCAGCAGGCCGATGGCGACGGTGGACACGCCCATGGTCGTCAACGCCGCCACCAGCGTCGCCTTGCGGCCGATGCGATCGCCGAAGTGGCCGAAGATCGCCGCGCCGATGGGGCGGGCGAAGAAGGCGAGCGCGAAGGTCGCCAGCGACTCGAGAATGCCGGAGGTGGGGTCCGCGCGCGGGAAGAACAGCCGCGGGAATACCAGCACGGCGGCCGTTGCGTAGATGTAGAAGTCGAAGAACTCGATGGCGGTGCCGGCCAGGCTCGCGACGAGGATGTGCAGCGTCGAGTTGGCGCGCGGGGGCGTCGGCGCCTCGCGGTCGATGTGATGGCTGGCCATGCTGCTCCCCGGTGATGATCCCTGACGACCGCGTGCGCCCGCCGCGGCGGCGCGTCGGACCGCGCCACGCGCGCGAACAGCATTATTGTGAACCCTCGCGGGCTGATGCTGCCGTCAGCGCCGCCGCGGTGGCCGGTGCTCGTGGCCGCGATCGAGGTGGTCGGCCCACCAGCGCAACAGTCCGTAGGAAAGGTGGATCTTCTCGCGACCGGTCAGTGCGTCGGGCCGCGCGTACATCCACGAGGTCTTGGTGTAGGCAAGCTGCTGCTCGGGGTAGACGCTGCGGTGGCCGACCAGCAGGTAGGCGGCGATGCTGGCGCCGGCGATGTAAGGGGTGCTGCCACCGCCGAACAGCTCGATGCCCATGAAGATCGCGGCGATCGGCGCGTTCGACGCCGCGGCCACCATCGCGCAGAAGCCGACGGCGGCGCCCAGCGCCGGGCTCATGCCGAGCGCGCCCGCGAGGGCGTTGCCGGCCAGCGCGCCGATGACGAACTGCGGCGTCACGCGGCCGGCGTAGAAACCCGAGCCCAGAGTGATGGCGACGAGGATGATCTTGTAGACGAACCCGGGCCACGGCACCGCCTGGCCCGCCAGCGCCCGGTCCATGATCGGCAGGCTCAGGCCGAGATAGCTGTCGGGTATCCCGATGATCAGCACGGCCATGACCAGCCCGCCGATCAACGGCATGGCCGGGGGCCAGATCGAGAAATGCGTCTTGATCCAGGCGGTCGCGCGCTCGATGTTGCGCAGAGCCTCGATGAATACGAAGGCCGCCACGCCGACGAACACACCGATCGCGATGGTCTTGAGGAACATCCACTGCGAGAAGTCGCTGCCGAACACCATGTGGTAGTCCGGATAGGGCACGCCCCAGAAGCGGCTGACGGCAAAGGAGGTGATGCCGGCGACGATGCCCGGAAACACGAAGTCGTAGCGGATGCGGCCGATCGCGAGGATCTCGATGCCGTAGATCGCACCCGCGATCGGCGTGCCGAACACGCTGGCAAAGCCGGCGCTGACGCCGCAGGCCACCAGGCGCTTGCGGATCTCCGTGTTGACGTGCAGCAGGCTGCCGATCCCGCTCGCCACTTCGGCGCCGAGGTGTGAGCACGGTCCTTCCTTGCCGGCCGAACCGCCCATCCACAGGGTTATGAGGGCGGCGACCGGCTTGATCAGCATGGTCTTGAGCGGCAGGTGCCCGTGCTGTTCGTTGACGGCGACGATGATGGAGTCGTTGAGGCCGCTGCGGTTGGCGCGATAGCCGTAATGCAACAGAAGGCCGTTGAGCAGCCCGGCGGCCGGAAGCAGCGTCATCTGCAGCCACAGCGGCGCGCCGTAGATTTTGCCGTCCAGCGTGAACAGCAGCCGCAGGAAGGCGCTGGTCGCCGTCCCCACCACCGCACCCGTGAGCATGGCAAGGATCAACCATTGCACCACCGTCGCCAGCATCACCGCCGGTTCGACGAAGGGCAGACGGTGCATCTGATGGGACTCCGGGGCGCTGGGTGCGGCGATTATATCGGCCGGAGTAGTGGGCCCATGGGCGATTGCCTGCGCGCCGTGGCGCCGGACGCAGGACCGCGGCCGACGTCGAGTTGACGCGGCGCCAGCGCCTCAGCGGATGCGGAAAAGCTGGTGAAGCGCTCGATGGGTCGGCCCGGCCGCGCGGGGCACCATGCTTCGCGCGACATGCGGCAGCTCTACGCTTCCGCGTGCTCCGCGCGCGGCAGACAACAAGACCATAGGCGCGAACGAAGCCGTTCCGGGATGGGCGGGCGCCTTCGAGCGACCTATTTCGCCAGAAGCTTCTCGAGATAGGGCTTCAGGAACGCCGCGTTGCAATGGATTGTGTCGCGCGCGGAGAACACCAGAGTCACCGCGCGGTCGCGGCACAGGTCGAGCAGCTCGCCGACCGCCTCGGGTCGCGCGTCGAGCTCGGCGCCGTAGCGCTTCTGGAACTCGACCCACTTGGCCGGATCGTGGTTGAACCACTTCCGCAGCTCGGTGCTCGGTGCGAGCGTCTTCACCCAGTGGTCGATCCGCGCGGCCTGCTTGGTCACGCCCCGCGGCCAGAGGCGATCGATCAGGATGCGCACGCCGTCGTCCGCCGCCGGCGCGTCGTAGGCGCGTTTGATGCGAATCGTAGTCGATATGGCTGCCATCGCAGCGTTCTCCACATTCAACGGGCGTCATCTACGCTCTGATGTGTCCACGATAGTCCGCCGTCGACGGATCGGCCAGTCGGTCGAGCGCCTTCAGTACTGCGCATAGCGCTGCAGCGCCGGCAGGTCGCGGATCGTCACCTGCGGGCCTTCAACCGCGATCGCGCCCGCTTCGCTCAGGGCGCGAAACGCGCGCGACAGCGTTTCCGGCGCGAGCCCGAGTTCGGCAGCGATGAGGATCTTGCGTACCGGCAGCTCCAGCACCTTGCCGTCGCCGGTGTCGCGCGAGTGCAGCGCCAGCAGGTAGCGCGCCACCCGCGCATGGCTGCCATGCAGCGTCAGCATCTCGATCTCGTCCCAGTGCGCGTAGATGCGGCGGACCATCTGGGCCATCACCGCCCGGCAGGTGTTGAAGGAGGATTCCAGCACGGCGAGGTAGGCCGCGCGGTCGATGACCGCCAGCGTCGTGTCGCCGACGGCCTGGGCGTGCACCGGATATTGCGGCGGGTCGGAGAACAGCACGCTTTCCGCAAAGCTCTGTCCGGCGCGCGCCAGCCGCATGATCTTCTCGAGGCCTTGCGACGAGTCGCGGAACAGCTTGATCTTGCCTTCACGCACCACGTAGAAGGCGTTCGCCGGCTCGCCATGGGAGAATAGCCGCTCCCCGTCCTCGAGCGCTGTACCGCGCATGTGGGGGCGCAGCCCCATCCACTGGCGCTCGTCGAGCGCGGCGAACAGATAGTGGTGCCGCAGCGTGCGCAGCGTGGCGGGGTCCACGCGGCTCATGGGGGCGTTCAGGAAGTCGCTTCGTGCGTTCATGGTTTGAGTCCAATCATGGTTGAGGTAGGGAGTGCATTCGATAATTTCTGCATCAAGGTTTGAGGTCACGAGACCATGACTCATGTCGTCACGGAAAACTGCATAAAGTGCAAGTACACCGATTGCGTCGAGGTGTGCCCGGTGGACTGCTTCCACGAGGGGCCGAATTTCCTCGCCATCGATCCGATCGAGTGCATTGATTGCACGCTGTGCGTTCCTGAGTGCCCGGCCAACGCGATCTTCGCGGAGGACGACGTTCCAGCTGACCAGCAGCAGTTCTTCCAGATCAACGCCGAGCTGTCGCAGAAATGGCCGGTGATCGCGCAGAAGATCGACGCGTTACCGGACGCTGATGCGTTGAACGGGACGCCGGACAAGCTCAAGGACCTCATTCGATGATCGCCTTGCCGCGGATCAGCAGCGGCCCGATCACGGCAAGATAGATGAGCCAGGCAATGATCCACAGCGCTGCGGAAATCCACGTCGCCACGCGGAACGGCACAATCCACAGGATCGCGGCGAGGCTCGGCAGCAGGAAGGCGATGACCAGCGCGCCGTTGGCGCGGATCCAGCTTCTCGATCGGCCCTGCGACAGCCGCGTCATCATCGACAGCGACAGGGTTCCCAGCGCGCCGATGGTGATGAGGCCAAGGGTGGCGGGCTCCCAGCGCGCGTTCGCCAGCAGCGCGACGCCGCGCACGAACATGCCGATCACGAGCCACAGATAGCCGAGATGGAGTGACCACAGCATCGGCTCACGCGCACAGCGCCAGCCGTGCCAGCCTTCGAGGCGACTGAGGGTGAACAGCGCGATGATGATCCACCACGCGCCGCGCAGGCCGGCGGACGCGCCGCCGACGTCGAGCAGCAGTGCCAGTGCCGCGCCGATGCCGACCACGCGGCCGTAGCGATAGGCGGGATCGACCTGCGGTACGACCGTGCTGAAGTAGGGGATGATCCGGCCGCCGATCACCAGCATGAGCATCGTGATCCAGTCCACGCCCCAGACCAGCGCGCGGTCCGCCATCGCGCTGCCCGCGAGCGCGAAGCCGAAGAAGGCCGCGTCGAGCGCGAGGTAGCTGCCCACCAGCGCGATCACGACGTAATGGTTGCGGCTGCGTTTCCGGACGATGGCGCGGCAGACGCAGACGTTCAGCAGCGCGAGCCAGGCGAGATCCAGCGCCGCGGTCCATGCCAGCGGAAAGCCCGCGAAGAATCCGACGCGCGCCGCCAGCCACAGCACGCACAGAGCCGCGAGCGCCCATGGCGTGACGGTCGCCACGCCCGTCCAGTGTGCGGTGGCGGTAAGCAGGAAGCCGCTGACGAGCGCTCCCCCGAAGCCGAACACGAGCTCGTGCTCGTGCCACTGCGCGAGGGTCAACGTGATTCCGGGGATCCATGTGGATTGCAGGACGACCAGCCAGATGATTGCCGCCAGAGCCGCGTACAGCGCGGCCATGAAGAACAGCGGGCGGAACGGTCGCATCGGCTCCGTTGCGGCGTGGGTAGCAGCCGGCGTTGCGGCCTGGTGGAGTGCGTTCATCAAGGACCTTCCTGACAGCGGCGAGTCTGGAACCGGTTGACTTCTGCAACCTTGATGATAATCAATATGGCTTGCGTTTGGGCAAGGCGATGTTGTGGACGCGCGTCACTTCGCGGCGCCGCTTCGCGCGTCGACGGTTTCGCATCGGGTTGAGTGCCGGTGGCAGGCCTTTTCGACGCGCGGTTGCGCCTCGTGCGTCGCGTAGCGTGATATTCACGAGCCACCGTGCGCCGGGCCGGCCGTTGTCGGCGGCGACGCCCGCCGCGGCGCCGCCTGGCAGCTACGCCTCAGCGCGCGGTGACGGCAGCCCGGCCGCGTACCAGCAGCGGACCGATCGCCACGAGATACATCAGGTAGGCGACCGTCCAGATGAATCCGGCCTCCGGCCACGCGCCGGCGCCGCCGGCCAGTCGTACGATGGCGGCCACGCTGGGCAGCAGGAACATGATGGCGATCCAGGTGTTGCCCTTGATCGGCACATGGCTGTGGCCCTGCGCCACGCGCGTCATCATCGAGACGGAGAGCGTCCCCAGCGCGCCGATCGTGATGCCGTGGATGGCGTTGTGCAGCGCCGGGTTGCCCCAGACGTCCCCCATCGCGCCGACCAGCGCCAAACCACGCAACGTCATGCCGATCACCAGCCACAGGTAGCCGAGGTGCAGCGACCACAGCATCGGTTCTCGCAGGCTGCGCCAGCCGTGCCAGTCGATCAGCCGCACCAGCGCCAGCAGCGCCAGCAGCAGCCAGAAGGCACCGCGCACGAGCCCGTCGGCGCCGGCGACGGCGAGCAACAGCGCGATGGCGGCGCCGACGTTGACGGCCATCAGCAGCGGCTTGCGTACCGCCGGCTTGATTTCCGGGAGTTTGTTGCGGCTGAACACCGGGATGATGCGGCCGCCGATGACCAGCATCAGGATCGTGAACCAGTCAACGGCCCACACGAGAGCAGAGTTGGCGACCCAGTTCTGCGCCATCGCACCACCAAGGAAGGCGGCATCCAATGCGCCGTAGCTGAGCACCAGCGCGATGACGAAGTAGTTGCGCTTGTTGCGGGACAGCACGAGCACGCGCGTCACCATGGCCAGCAGGATCACGATCCAGGCGAGATCGAGGGCGGTCGAGAGCTCCAGCGGCGCGTTCAGCAGGAAGCTCAGGCGCGCCGCCAGCCACACGATGCACAGGCCGGTGAGCGTGAGCGGCGTAGTCGTCGCGCGCTTCGTCCAATTGGCGGTGGCGGTGAGCAGGAAGCCGCTGATCAGGGCCCCACCGAAGCCGAAGAGCATCTCGTGACCGTGCCACAGGGGGCTGATGAGCGGCGACGGCGGTAGCCAGCCGGAGCGCAGGAACAGGGCCCACAGGACCATGTCGAGCGCCGAGAAAGTGGCCGCGAGGAAGAACAGGGGCCGGAACGGATGCAACGGAATCGTGGCGCGCGCCTGACCGGCAACCGCGGCGGATGCGCCGGCAGCTTGGCTCGGGGAACTCATGGTGTGGACCTCCAGTTGCGCGCGAGTGTGGGCGAGGACGGTGGGTCAAACCTTGACGATCATCAACGGCTGTGGACCATCCTGTGCGATCATGAGGCCGGAATTTTCATTGCGGAAGCAGGAGTTTCACCATGGCAGAAGAAATGTTTCCACCGCCGGGCGGGGAGCTGGGCCATTATCGCCGCGAGTTGACGCCGGAATCGCTGGATGCCTTCCACGCGTTCAGCAAGCAGGTCTTCAGCGCGGGTGCGCTGGACGCGAAGACCAAGCAGCTGATCGCTGTGGCGGTCGCGCACGTCACCCAGTGCCCCTACTGCATCCGCGGCCACGTCGCCGGGGCGCTCAAGGCCGGCGCGACCGACAAGCAGATCATGGAGGCCATCTGGGTGGCTGCGGAGATGCGAGCCGGCGGCGCATACGCGCACTCCAACCTGGCGCTCGACGAGATCCACCGCCAGCAGAGGAAAGCCGCCGGTTGAATCGCCGCGGTGCGCGCCGGTCAGCGCTGATGCTGCGCCGGCGCGCCGTCGGCGCGGATTGCCGCTGACAGGTCGGCGTCGCGCAGCGCGTCGCGCGCGATCTCCCATGCGCCTTCGCAGCACAGGCCGCTGATCCGGGCGTCCTCATAGGCGCTTGCAGCAGCTGCCAGGAGCAGCCGGCGTACGCGTTCCGCCAGATCGTCTGACGGGAGCGGCTTCGCTGCGGATGGAGCGGGATTGGACATGACCGCAGTGTAATGACCTTCACCGTCTGTGCGCGCGCACGTGATCGTGTCCTCGGCGCGGGCGGGCGGAGAGCTGGTCACGATCCGTTGCCGTCCAGCGCCCGGTTGAGCATCCAGGCGAGCCGTACGCCCGCACGCGACAGCTGCAGCCGGATATCCGCGGTTGCCTGGCGCGCGTAGGCTGCGTCGAGCGTTACCGCGGCGCGCCGGCTCCGACGCGGCAGCTTTCCGTAGGCGTCGTCGCAAGCCATCCGCCATGCCTGCCACGCCCAGTCGGTCGGCGTGCCGCGTTGCCAGCGCTGCCGGTCAACTGGCGTGATGGTCTTCACGAGGCGCTGCGCGATCTGCCGTGGGCTGCGGCCAAGCCGGTGCACAAGGACCGTATCCCAGGCGCGGTGGAGCGTCGTGGGCCGGCGCGAGATCCCGAGGACGCGGACGTCATTGCCGCCATGGTCGTGGTTGTCGGCTGCATGCAGCGGCTGGTGCAGGTCGCCGACAAGGTGGAGCACGAAGCGCAGGGCAAGCAGCCTCTCCCGCGGTGGCGTGCCAGGCGCGGCCAGCTCGGCTTCGAACTGGTCGATCTTGTCGACTGCGCAGCTGTGTGAAGGACCTTGCGACGCGGGCGTGCCTGCCGGCAGCGGCCGATGGCCCCAGCAGGCCCAGCGCATGCTGGGATGCACGAGTTCGAGATTCACGTAGTGCCAAGATGCCGTGCGGTGACCGTCCGGATCGTCCTCGCGCCAGCGGTCGGCCCACGTGGCCTGGTACGCGAGGTCGGTGGCCCGGGGGCCAGGATCCGTGGCGAGAATCGCGTCGATGCGCCGCTGCGTTTCCGGGCGGAGGTAGCGCTCCGCGACCAGCGCCACGACGCGGTGGCCTTCCGCGCCCCAAGCGTGCGATGGAGTCGGAAACAGCGTCGTGAACAGGCTCAGGCACCCGGCAAGGATCAGCAGCGTGACGTGTCGGGGCGCGTGACGCGCTGTCGGCGGATACGCCTGCGCGGCTGCCGACGGGCCGGTCACGCCTCGACGAGACCGTCCTGCCGCAGCAGCGCGTCGAGCTGCGGGTCGCGGCCGCGGAACGCGCGGTAGACCTCCGCCGCCTCGCGCGCGCCGCCTTCCGCCAGGATCGTGTCGCGGAAGCGACGCGCGACGTCGGGTGAGAAGCGGCTGTCGGTGAAAGCGGCGAAGGCGTCCGCCGACAGGACTTCGGCCCACTTGTAGCTGTAGTAACCGGCGGCGTAACCGCCCGCGAAGATGTGCGAGAAGCTGCACGGAAAGCGGTTCCACGCCGGCGGAGGAAACACGCTCACCTGCCGGCGAACCTCGTCGAGCGTCGCGTAGAGGTCCGGTGCGGCCTGGGTGTGCAGGCGCAGGTCGAAGAGCGCGAACTCCACCTGCCGCAACGTGGCCATGCCGGCCTCGAAGCGGCGGTTCTCGCGCAGCTGATGGAGCAGTTCGTCGGGCAGCGGTTCGCCGCTCTGCCAGTGGCGCGCGAAGCGCCGAAGGGTCTCGCGTTCAAATGCCCAGTTCTCCATGAACTGGCTCGGCAGCTCCACCGCGTCCCACGCCACGCCGCGGATGCCCGAGGCCGCGGCTTCGTCCACGCGCGTGAGCAGATGCTGCAGGCTGTGGCCGAATTCGTGGAACAGCGTCAGCACTTCGTCGTGCGTGAGCAGCGCCGGCTGACCGGACACGGCCGGCGCAAAGTTGCAGGTCAGATAGGCGACGGGCTGCTGCAGGCCGGCGGGCCCACGCCAGCGGCCGATGCATTCGTCCATCCACGCGCCGCCGCGCTTGTCGGCGCGCGCGTAGGGGTCCAGGTAGAACATGCCGATCGCTTGGCCGCTGCCGTCGTAGAGTTCGTAGGTGGTCACGTCCTCGTGCCACGTCGACACGCCCTCGATCGGGCGGATCTGGATGCCGTAGAGCTTTTCGGTGAGCTTGAACAGTCCCTCGATCACCTGCGTCGCGGGGAAGTAGGGGCGCAGCTTCTCGTCCGACAGCCCGAATTTCTCCTCCCGCAGCTTCTCGGAGTAGTAGGCGGCGTCCCATGCCTGCAGGTCGCCCAGGCCGTCGCGGCGCCGCGCGAACGCCCGCAGCTCGGCCAGTTCCGCTTCCGCGTGCGGCCGCGCGCGCTGCGCGAGGTCGCGCAGGAAGCGCTCGACGGCGGCGGGCGATTCCGCCATGCGCGTCTGCAGCGCGAGCTCGGCAAAGTTCGCAAAGCCCAGCAACGCGGATTCCTCGCGGCGCAGCGCGAGGATCTCGGTGATCAGCGGCGTGTTGTCGTAGGTGCCGCCCTGAGGGCCACGTTCCGATGCCCGGGTGACGTACGCCTCGTAGATCTCGCGCCGCAGCGCGCGGTCATCGGCGTGGGTGACGACGGCGGCGTAGGCCGGGTAATCGAGCGTCAGCAGCCAGCCGTCGAGGCCCTTGGCGCGCGCCTTGTCCTGCGCCAGCGCCAGGCCCTGTGTCGTCATGCCGGCCAGCAGGTTTCTGTCCCGCACGTGCTTGGTCCACGCCTGGGTGGCGTCGATCAAATGCTCCTCGAACTGGGCCTGCAGTTGCGACAGGCGCAGCGAGAGCGCCTTGAAGCGCCGCTTGTCATCCGGCGGCAGCGCCACGCCCGAGAGGCGGAAGTCACGCAGAGCGTCGGTGGCGATCTTGCGCCGCGCGGGCGAAGCGCCGGCTCGCTTGAGTCCGGCCTCGAGCCGCTGCCAGGCGTGGAACAGGCGTTCGTCGAGCGACAGTTCCAGCGCGTACTCGGTGACCTTCGGCAGGCCGTCGTTGTAGGCTGCGCGCCAGGCGGAAGTGCTGCGGACGGCGAACAGATGCGTGACGGGTCCCCAAGTGCGGCTCAGCCGCTCGTCGAGCTCGGTCAGCGGCTCCACGAAGTTTTCCCAGGTCGGGCGCTGCGCGGCATCGGAGGCCAGCAGGGTCGCGATCGCGGCGCGGTTGTCGGCGAGCACGGCGTCGAGCCTCGGCGCCATCTGCGCGGGTAGAAGACGAGCGAAGTCGGGGAGCGCCGCGCGCTGCGGCGAGGAACGGGTGGCGGTATCCATGGGTTCCCGGTGCGAGAAAGAGATCTGCAATGGCCCGTATTTTCGTGCAATTCGGCGCGTCGTGCAGCGCGCGTCGCGGTTTGGCGTCGACGCATCGGTCAACGTCGGGCGCTGAGGCGGAGGCGGGGAGATGAAAGCCTGGATGATCGCGGTCGCGGCGCTGGCGTTGGCGGCGTGCGTCAACGAGCAGGCGCTGAATCAGGTCCCGGCGCAGACTTCGGTGCGCGTCACTCCGGGCGTCACTTACGACGCGGCGCGTGGGCTGAAGCTCGACGTCTATGCGCCTGCCGCGGCGAGGCATGCGCCGCTGGTGCTGTTCTTCTTCGGCGATCGCTGGCAGCGCGGTACGCGCGCGGACTATCGCTTCGTCGGGCAGGCGCTCGCGGACCAGGGCTTCGTCGCCATGGTGGCGGACACCGGCCGCTACCCGCCGGCCACTTGGCGGAAGATCCTCGCGGACGGCGCGCATGCCGTGGTCTGGGCACAGGCGCACGCTTCCGACTACGGCGCTGACGGCCAGCACCCGTTCCTGATGGGTTATTCCTCCGGCGCCTACGACGCCGCGATGCTGGCGCTCGACCCGCACTGGCTGCAGGGCGCGGGAGGCAGCCGCGATGCGCTCGCCGGCGCCATCGGGATCGCGGGGCCCTATGCGTTCCTGCCGATCACGGCGCCGGACCTGCGCGCCATCTTTGCGCCGCCGGAGACCTGGCCGCAGACGCAGCCGCTGTTCTGGGTGGACGGCGGCAATCCGCCGATGCTGCTGATCGCCAGCCGCGCGGACCGCATCGTGGACTGGGACAGCACGGCGCGGCTGTTCGATCGCATCAAGCGCCGCGGCGGGCCGGTCGAGGAGGTGCTGTACGACGCGCTGAGCCACCGCGCGCTGGTCGCGTCGCTGGCGCCAGGTCAGCAGGCGCAGGCGGACGTGATGGCGAACGTGGCGAAGTTCATCCGGCGCGCGGTGCAGGCGCCGTGGCACGCGAACGCCACCGTCAACAGCGGCATCGCGACTCAGCCTTCGCAGGGCCTGGTGCCCGAGCTCGCTGCGCCGGTGGCGCTGCCGGCCGCCGGCAGCAGCGTGGCATCACCGCCGTCGGCTTCGGTGCCTGCGCCAACGCTTCCCGCACCAGCACCCTGACGCATTGCCAGGACGACTTCGCGGCCGACTTCGCGGTCGGCTTCAGTCGGGCAGCAGGCTGAGCGCGGCGCCCTTGTGCATGGCGACGTGGTCGGTGCGGTCGCTCTTGATGGCGTACTGCGGGTCCGCCGGCGTGCAGCGGCGCACGTGGCCCTTGTAGTCGGTGTCCTGCGTGTGCACGGCGATGATGCGGCCGGTGACATAGCCCGCCTCCGAGTTCCAGCGCACGTGGTCGCCCACCTTGAAGCGCTGCGTCACGTCGATTTCTCCGTCCCGGTGAGCGGGAGCTCGGCGTTCCGGTTCAGCGGCGGTGGCGGATAGGTCACGCTGCCGCCGGATGCCACCGCGCCGCGCGTCAGGCTTGCGGGCCGGATCTGCCCGGGTCCCATGATGTGGAACACGCGGTGGCCGCGCGCCAGCAGGTGGTCCGTGACGATCCGCCGGTGGCAGCGCCACCACACCGCTTCCGCGCACATGATGGCGCAGCGCTGGCGCGCCGCGAGCGCCTCCAGCTGCGCCAGTCCTGCGGCGAAGGGCGGCGTCAGCGCGTAATCCGCGTAGTGGCGGAAGCTCAGGTTTTCCCAGAACGCGTTGCGGGCGTCGTCCTTCGGCAGGCTGCGGCCGCGCCTGCCCCCGAGCGCCTGCAGCCAGCCGTAGTCGATGCCGGCCTGTGCCAATGAGGCTTTGAAGGGTTCGGCGTCGAACTGTGGACACGCGCGCGAGCCCGGCAGGCGGCGGATGTCGACCAGGCGCTGGACGCCGGCCTCGCGCAGCAGCGCGATGAACTCGTCGATCGTGCGGTTCGAGTGGCCGATGGTGTAGACGTCCGGAGCTGCCATGGCCCAAGTGTAGTGCGGCGCCGCGCCGGCCCGTCACGCGGCCTGCGGGAACATCTTTCCGGGATTGAGGATGCCGTTGGGGTCCCACGCACGCTTGAGGCTGCGCATCAGGGAAAGCGTGTCGTCGCCGAACTGCTTGCGCAGCTTCTCGCGCCGGCCGAGGCCGATGCCGTGCTCGCCGGTGCAGGTGCCCTGCACCGCGAGCGCGCGGTCGATCATCGCGCTGTTGATGCCTTCGATCGTGCGCCGCTGCCCGTTGTCCTGCGGGTCGAACAGGAACATGACGTGGTAGTTGCCGTCGCCGACGTTGCCGACCATCGCCGCCGTCAGCCCGGCCGCCTCGATGTCCCTCCGCGCCTGCGCAACGCTGTCGGACAGCGCCGAGATCGGCAC
>DASVGQ010000044.1:0-11557 GCA_036379455.1 Nevskiaceae bacterium | reverse complement strand
CACAGCGCATGACTAACCTCGGCTCGCAGCGCGCAACACAGAACAATATTCCTGCGGCGGGCAGCACTGGAGGGGCCAGTACATGAAGAAATGGGCAGTGGCAGTGGCGATCCTGTCCGTCAGCGGCGTAGCCGTGGCGGCGGCGCCCTCGACGCACGGCGAGATTCCCGGCGTCGTCGGCATCAACCACGTGGGCTTCACGGTGCCCAACGAGGCGCAGGCCGTGAAGTTCTTCCACGAGGTTCTCGGCTGCGAGAAGGCCTACGAGTTCGGGCCCTTCGAGGACAAGAAGGGCGACCTGATGAAGAAGATGCTCAACGTGAATCCACGGGCCGTCATCGACCATCTCACGATGATGCGCTGCGGCGAGGGCTCGAACATCGAGATCTTCCAGTACACGGCGCCGGATCAGAAGACCACCTACCCGCTCAACAGCGACATGGGCGGCTTCCACATCGCCTTCTACGTCAAGAACGAGGACGCCGCCGTGAAGAAGGCCCGCGAGCTGGGGCTCAGGGTCCTGGAAGGCCCGGTCCCGATCAAGACCGGACCGGCCGCGGGCCAGACCGTCAACTATGTGATCGCGCCATGGGGCCAGCAGCTGGAGCTGATCTCATACCCGAAGGGCATGGCCTACGAGCACGACACGAAGGTGCGGCTATGGGCGCCGCAAGCCGGCTACTGACGTCGGACGTCGCGTAACGAACCCTTCTGGCGTGGCGCCGCGTCGCGCCGGAAGGGGCGACGGCTTTCACGGGTCGGCGACGCGCGCGCGCATCTGCCGCTGGATTCCGTCCAGCAGCAGCCCGTAGCCCGGCACGAACAGGGCGAGGCTCGCCGCGAGACGCACCGTGTAGTCCACGACGGCCATCTCGACCCAGTGCGTCGCCATGAAAGCGTTGCTGCTGCCAGCGAAGGCCACGGAAAAGAAGGTGGCGCTGTCCAACGCTTCGCCGCAGACCGCCGACAGCACGGGCGCCGGCCACCACGCGCTGCTGCGTTCGCGGACGCGGTTGAAGACGAGGATGTCCAGCATCTGGCCGAGCGCGTAGGCGGCGAAGCTCGCCACCGCGATACGCAGCACGAAGCCGTTGAGCTCGCACAGCGCGCCGATGCCGCGGAACGCACCTTCATGGAAAAGCACGCCGACGACGTAGGAGGCAACGAGCGCCGGCACCATGGCGACCGCGATGACCGTGCGCGCGCTCTTCCGCCCGAGCAGGCGCACCGTCAGGTCGGTTGTGATGAAGATGGCGGGAAAGCTGAACGAACCCCACGTCGTGTCGAAGCCGAACAGCTGTATAGGCAGCTGCACGAGGTAGTTGCTCAGAATGATGATCGACACATGGACGAGAACCAGTGCGGTCACGAACCAGAAGGCCGCCGAGGCTTTGTCTGCTGCCACGTCAGGATTGCCTTTTTGTCAAATGGGGTGAGGGAACCCATGCCTCCAGCGTACCGCTCCGATCGGCCAACCCGCCCGCGACGAGCTCGTCAGCGCCTGCGCGTCGGCGCGCAGCTCATCGCGCGCTCCGCCGGGCGCACCGCCTGACCGCAGGACTCACGCTGCCTTCTGCGCGCCACCAGCGTGCTTGAGGTCCAGGCGAAAGGCGATGGCCACGCGATTCATGGAATTGATGGCCGCTGCGGCCAGCGTCAGATCGACCATCTCCTTCTCGGTGAATTCCTTGCGCACGTCCCGATACAGCGCATCCGACGTCGAAGTCGAGGAGATGTCCGTTACGGCCTCCGTCCATTCCAGCGCCGCGCGCTCGCGCGCGGTGTAGCACGGCGACTCGCGCCAGGCGTCGAGCAGATACAGCCTCTCCTCCGTCTCGCCGTGATCGCGCGCCGCCTTCGTGTGCATCTCGATGCAGTGCGCGCAGCCGTTGATCTGCGAAGCTCTCACCTTCACGAGGGACAGCAGGCTGGCCTCAAGCCCGCAGCCCTCCACGTACTGATAGGGCTTGAGGAGCGACGCGCGGCCCTCTGGAGCGACAGAACCATAATCGATGCGTGACATGTTCACCTACCTCTTCAAGCAACCACCGGACGGCACGCAGGGCGCGCCGCGCGGTCCGCATATTGCCCGCCAGAACCCTTGCCGCGTTGCCGTGAGCGGCTTGCCTGCGCCCGGCAGCGGCCGATCGCGGCGTCGGCCGACCTGCGGCTGCCTCCCGCTTCGTGCCGGGAAAGATCGGAGGCGACAAGCCGCGTGATGTCCCGTGATCGCGTCGGCATTCGAACGGAGCGGCGCACGCCGGGCGGGCGCGTCACGGCGCGTCCATCGATCCGTCACCGGCCACGCCGGGAACATCGCGCAGGCCGCACCCGCTGCGAGCGCGCACGCGGCGGTCGAGGCGAGCGACAAACGGCGACGAAGCATCCACGTATTCCTCACAGGCGCGCAATGAAGCTTGCGCGGCGGCGCACAAGATACCGCGCGGCGTGAGGAGGCTGCACGGTGCACGGTGCGAGAGGCGCGGCACCGGCGCATGACGGCGAACGCTCCGTACCGGTCGGCGAAGGCCAGGCCACGGGCCGTCCCACCGCGCGCGCCACGAGCCGGCGGGCGCCTCTGCAACGCGGCCCCCCGGCGTGCGGCGGTCAGGCGTGATCCCCGCCGCGTCGACCTCATCCCCTCGCGCGGCTGGCGCAACGCAGCGAAGCACGACCGCAATCTGCGCTCCGGCTTTCGACATCGCTACGGAGCGGGCACACCGCCAGCGGATCATCGCTAGGATGCGCTGCCGCGTGACTGCGCATGCCCATGCCCGCATTGTTTCGACGTCTCCCCCTTCTCCTGCTCGCCGGCGCCCTGCTCTCCCTCACGGGCCAGGCGCAGACCGCCACACCATATCTGGTGGCGCCGAATCTCGATGCCGGCATCTCGCTGGCGCTGGACAATCCGCAGGCGCCGCCGGCCGGCGCAAACCTGCCGGATTGCCGCAGCGCCACGCACCCCTGGCCCATCGTGCTCATCAACGGCACCTTTGCCGTGATGCAGACCAGCTTCGCCGCGCTGGCACCGCACCTGGCCAACGCCGGCTACTGCGTCCATGCCTTCAATTACGGCCTGCCCTACGACGGCGCCTTCATCGGCGCCGTGGGCCCGATCGGGACCTCTGCAGAACAACTCAAAAGCTTCGTGCACAGCGTGCTGGCGCAGACGGGCGCGGCGAAGGTCGACCTGGTGGGTTATTCGCTCGGCGGCATGCTGGCGGAGTACTACCTCAAGTTCCTGGGCGGCGCGCAACATGTGCGGGCCCTGGTGGCGCTGTCGCCGACCACGCACGGCACCACCTTCGGCAACATGGCGCCGATGAACGGCACGCAGGGGCTGGGCGGACTCCTCGGCACGCTGTGCCAGGCCTGCATCGAGCAGCTCGCGGGTTCGGCCATCATCCGGCGGCTGGACGACGGCCCGATCGCGCAGCCGGGCGTGCGCTACACGGTGATCGAGACACGCCACGAAAGCGTCGTCACGCCGGTCGGCTCCTCCTTCATCCACGAGCCAGGCGTCGTCAACCAGTACGTGCAGTCGTGGTGCCCGAACGACACGGTCGACCACGCAAACCTGACCTACGACAACGTCGTCTTCCGGCTCATCGAGAACGCGCTGGACCCGAAGACGGCGGAACCGGCGGACTGCGCGCTGGCCTTCCCCGCCGCGGCGCGATGACGGCGCGGCGCGATGACGGCGCGGCGCGCTACCCTGCCGACCGCCATGAAGAATTCTTGCCCTGTCTCCCGCCGCCGCTTCCTGAAGCAGGCGCTCGCGCTGTGCGGCGCGGGCCTCGCCGCACCGGCTATCGGGACCGCTTCGATGATGGACCGGATGCGTTCGATGATGGACGGAGGAACGGACGCCGCCCCCAAACGGGCGCCGCCCGCAGCGCCCTTTACGCGCAGGCTAACGATCCCGCCGTTGCTGCACGGCGAGCCGCAGCCGGACGGCGCGCTCGGCTACCGCCTGCGGGCCGGGACCGGGACGAGTGAGCTTCTCGCCGGATTGCAGACGCCGACCTGGGGCTACAACGGCGCCGTGCTGGGGCCTGCGCTCGTCATCCCGCGAGGCAAGCCGGTGCGCATCGCCGTCAAAAATCACATGGACCAGCCGACCACCGTGCACTGGCACGGCGCCCACGTGCCGGGCCGCATGGACGGCGGCCCGCACAGCCTCATCCAGCCGGGCGCCACGCTGGAGGACCACTTCACGCTCGACCAGCCGGGCGCCACGCTGTGGTATCACCCGCATCCGCACGGCACGACCGGGCCGCAGGTCTACGGCGGGCTGGCCGGCCTTCTGCTGGTGGACGACGGCGTGGACCGCAGACTCGGCCTGCCGCACGCTTGGGGCGTGGATGACCTGCCGCTCATCGTGCAGGACCGGCGCATCGCGGCGGACGGCATGCTGCTCTACATGACCCGGATGATGGACATCATGGGCATGGAGGGCGACCGTTTCCTCGTCAACGGCCGCGAGCAACCCTTCGTGGACGTGCCGGCGCAGTGGATCCGCCTGCGCCTGCTCAACGGCTCGAACCGGCGCGTCTACCATTTCGGCTTCAACGACGGGCGCGCCTTCCACGCCGTGGCCAGCGACGCCGGACTTCTCGCCCACCCGGTGACGCTCAAGCGCCTGCGCCTGTTCCCCGCGGAGCGCGCCGAGATCCTCGTCGACCTGCGCGGCGCGCGCGGCCAGACGCTGGTGCTGGCCAGCGATGTACCGGCCGATACTCACGAGATGGGCCGCATGGCGATGGGCGCCGGCCCCGCGCACATCGAGCTGCTGCAGCTGCGCGTCGGCGACGCGACGGATCACGACGGAGCCCTGCCCGACGCCCTCGCCGATCTGCCCGCGCCGCAGGACGGACCCGTCACGCGCCGCTTCGCGTTGAACATGGCGGGCATGGGCGGGGGCGACATGATGCGTGACGGGCCGCTGACGGACGTCACCGCACACAGCGGGCCGGGCGGCATGAGCATGGGCATCGGCGGCCGCGACATCTTCTCCATCAACGGCCAGTTCATGCGCATGAACGTCATCGACGCGCGCATCCCGCGCGGTGTCCCCGAAGTGTGGGAAGCACGCAACGCGATGATGATGCAGCACTCCTTCCACATGCACGGCACGTCCTTCCGCATGCTCAGCCGCAACGGGCGGCCGCCTCCCGAGGAGGAGCGCGGCTGGAAGGACGTCGCCGCGCTCGACCCCTTCGACCGCGTGCGGCTGGCGCTGCGCTTCGACCAGCCGGCCGGCGATGCGTACCCCTTCATGTACCACTGCCACATGCTCGAGCACGAGGACAACGGCATGATGGGGCAGTTCACGGTGGGCTGAGACTGCCCCACGTCGCGACCTGACCTCCAGGCTGGCCAGGCCGCGTCCGCGAACAGGGGCGCGGTCGGGAAAAGAACCACGGGATCGATGATGTGCCGACGCAGCCAACAACATTTCGCCCCGGGGCCGGTCGAGCCCGGGCGCACTCGCGGCGCCTTCGTGCGGCATCCTCGCGGATCGTGAGATCGGGAAACCCGTGATGCGCGAGCGCGGAAGGCCGCACGCCGGCAACGGCCGATCGAACGACCCACAAACGAGCAACCCCGCCGACGGCGCGCAGCTTCCGCTGCGTGCCACGTACGTCCTCTCGCGCCTCAGCCGGGTCGTGCAGCGCATGCTGGAAGCCATCCTGCGTGACCACGGCCTCACGCTGCCCCAGTACACGCTGCTCACCGTGCTGCGTCGACGGCCGGGACTGAGCAACGCGCAGCTCGCACGACGCGCCTACATCACGCCGCAGTCCATGCAGGAAGTGCTGCGCGGGCTGGAGAGGAGAGGCCTGGTCCAGCGCCAGCTGGCGCCGGGCAACCGCCGCACTCTCAGGGCACGGCTTACCGCTCGCGGCGAGCGGTTGACGGAGCAGGCCGAGTCCGCGGCCGCGGCCGCGGACGAAGCGATGCTCGCCGATTTCACACCGGCCCGGCGCAAACGCTTCCTGCAATCCCTGCAGGCCTGCGTCGTCAGCCTCGACGGCGGGCTCTCTGATCGGGGGCAAGCCGTCGAGTAAGTCCGATGTCGCGCAGGAGCTGACCGCGGGAGTCGCGAGGCGGCGCGCCTTCAGCGAGGCAGCGCGGGAAGCGGCCACCCCAGCAGGCGCATCGCGTTGCCCTTGAGGATCAACTCCCGCACGCCGGGCTTCACGTCGAGCTGATCGAAGTCCCTGAGCCAGCGCTCGGGCGTGAGCGCGGGAAAATCCGAGCCGAACAGCATCTTGTCCTTCAGCAGCGTGTTCATGTACTGCACGAGGATCGGTGGAAAGTACTTCGGCGACCAACCCGACAGATCGATGTAGACCTGCGGCTTGTGCAGCGCCACGGAGATCGCCTCTTCCTGCCAGGGAAAGGACGGGTGCGCGAGGATGATCGGCATGTCGGGGAAATCGACGGCCACGTCGTCCAGATGCATGGGGTTGGAATACTTGAGGCGTATCCCGCCTCCGCCCGGCAAGCCTCTGCCGACCGCCGTCTGCCCGGTGTGGAACAACGCCGGCACGCGATGCTCCGCCAGCACTTCATACAGCGGGTAGCACATGCGGTCGTCCGGATAGAAGGCCTGCTGGCTCGGATGGAACTTGAAGCCGCGCACGTGGTGCTCCTCGATGAAGCGCCGGGCAGCGCGCACGCCTTCTGCGCCGCGGTGCGGATCTACCGAGACGAAGGGCAGGACGACGTCCGGATGCTCGGCAGCGATGCGCGCTATCTCCTCACCCGACACCGCCGGACCGCGGCCGGAGCGCCACGGATCATCGATCGAGAAGGTCACGAAGGCCATCTTGAGTCGGCGGTAGTAGCGCACCATCTCGGGCAGCGTGAGCGCGACGTCGGACTTGAACACGTCGACGAGGAAATCGGTGGCCGGATCCGGCTCCGCCGCGCCCGCCACCGAACGCAGCACGTGGGTGTGGATATCGATCGCCAGCAGTTCGTCGGCGGAAAGGCGTTCCTCGGTCCCGGTCATGTCCCTACTCCAGCAAGGTTCCAGCGGATGTTTCGCGCAGCACGCGTTTGAGCAGTTTGCCGGAGGCCGTCCTCGGCAAGGCGTCCACCGCGACGAAGCTCTTCGGTATCTTGTAGCGCGCGATCCGCTCCGCGAGGAAATCACCCAGCGCCGCCGCGGAGGCTTCCCGACCTTCCTTGAAGACCACCATGGCGCGGCCGACCTCGCCCCAGCGCGCGTCCGGCACGCCGATCACGGCGCACTCGCGAATCGCCGGATGGCCGTAGAGCGCGTTCTCCACCTCCGCCGGGTAGATGTTCTCACCGCCGGAGATGATGACGTCCTTCACGCGGTCGACGATGAACACGAAACCGTCGGCGTCGCGCACCGCCACGTCTCCGGTGCGCAGCCAGTCGCCGTCCACGAAGGATGCCGCCGTCGCCTCCGGTCGCTTCCAGTAGCCGCGCGTCACGTTGGGGCCCTGCGCGAGCACCTCACCACGTTCGCCGGCCGCGGTGTCGACACCATCGGGCGACACGACCCGCAGGTCCGTGAAGAAGCACGGCGTGCCGGCCGAGCCCTCCTTGCCAATCGCGTCGGCGCGCAAAAAGGTCGCGTTGGGCGAGGTCTCGGTCAACCCGTAGCCCTGCTGGAAGTACAAGCCGCGCGCGGCATAGGTCTCGATCAGGGACAGCGGCAGCGGCGCCGAACCGCACAGCAGGGTGCGCAGGGACGACAGGTCCGTGTCCTTCCAGCGCGGCGACTGCGCCATGGCCTGGAAGATCGTCGGCACCCCGACCATGAAGCTGATGCGCTTGCTCTCGATGAGCTCCAGCGCCTTCTCGGGGCTCCAGCCCTGCATCAGGTACGCGGCCGCGCCTTTCAGGAAGGGCGGCAGGAAGCTGTTGTTCATGCCCGCCGTATGGAAAAGCGGCGCCACGACGAGGTTGCGCTCGGCGGTGCGCACGTCGACGTCGATGAGCAGGTTGATGCAGTTCCAGGCCACGTTGCCGTGGCTCAGCATGACGCCCTTGGGATGTCCGCTGGTGCCTGAGGTGTACTGGATCATGCACAGGTCATCCAGTTCGACCGGCTCGTCGACGGGCGCCGCCGACGCGCCGGTCAGCAGGGGCTCGTAGGCCTGCGCGACCGCCGTGGCGGGGCCGAGGACGATCTGCGCCTCAGGCAGGACCTCGGCGCCGATCGGCTCGATCCCGCGCGCACATTCGGGCGACCAGATCAGCGCGACGGGCTCGGCGTCGCGCAGGACGTACTCGTGTTCCGGCGCGGCCAGCCGCGTATTGAGCGGCAGCAGCACGGCGCCGAGCATGCCGCTCGCGAACAGCGCCTCGACGCAGCTGGGATGGTTGGGGCCGAGGTAGGCGACGCGGTCGCCCCGTCCGACGCCCAGCCCCCGCAGCGCGTTGGCCAGCCGCGTGCTTCGCGCGAGGACGTCGGCCGCGGTGTAGGTCGTGCCTTCATGGATGATCGCCGCCTTGTCCGGGCCGGTGCGCGCGCGCCGCGCCGGCCATGAACCGATGCCGTGGTTACGCATGCGCGCCGCCCTCCGCGGCCGTGAGCGCGAGCAGCTCGACGAGCAGCTTGTCCCGCCGCTGGGCCACCTCCGGCCCACCCAGCCTGCCGGCCAACGCTTCGACCTGCTCCACCACGCGCTCGCGCAGCTCCGGCGTCAGCCGCGGCGTCTCGAACGCCTGCCACCACGCTTCCACGGATGGCCCCAGATGTTCGAGGATGCGCGCCATGCCGCCGGCGCCGCCGGTGAGGTGCAGCGTCAGAAAGGGGCCCAGCAGCGCCCAGCGCAGGCCGGGCCCGCTCGCGATCGCCGTGTCGATGTCCTCCACCGACGCGGCGCCGCTGTCGACGAGCGCGAAGGCTTCACGCCAGAGCGCCGCCTGCAGGCGATTGGCGACGTGGCCCGGCAGCTCCTGGCGCAGCCGGATCGGCCGCTTGCCCGTGCTGCGGTAGAGGTCCAGCGCCCGCCGGAGGGCGGCCTCGCCGGTGCGCGCCCCGCCGACCACTTCCACCAAGGGCATCAGGTACGGCGGATGGAACGGGTGCCCGACGAGGACGCGCTCCGGCCGTGCGCAGCGCGCCTGGATCTGCGACGGCAGCAGGCCGGACGAACTGCTGGCGATGACGACGTCGGTCGGCGTCGCGGCGTCGATCTGCGCGATCAGGCGCTGCTTTTCGTCCAGCCGCTCGGACGCGTTCTCCTGCACGAAGTCCGTGTCGTGCAGCGCTGCGGCAAGATCCGTGGTGAAGCTCAGGCGCTCCAGACTGGCGTCTTCCGCCAGCCCCAGCCGGCGCAGCGTCGGCCACCACGCCGCCACGTCGCTGCGCAGGCGCTGCTCCGCGCCCGCCGCGGGGTCGGTCGCGCACACCCGGTATCCCCAGCGCAGGAAGTGCGCGGCCCAGCTGGTGCCGATGACGCCGCTTCCAACGATCGTTACCTTGCCGGGTACCGCACGCAGCACGGTGTTCACAAGCCACCCCCGGCGGTTCGCGGCGCGGGCTTGACCCTCGGCGCCTCGCCGTTCAGGAAGCGATGCAGGCGCTCCTTGGCCTGCGTATCGCTCTGTGCCAGCGAGGCGATCAGCGCTTCGGTCACAAAGCCGGCGTCCGACGAGGACTCCGCGATGCGCGGCAGCACGTGCGTGACGGCAAAGTTGGTCAGCAGGGTGTTCTCGCTGATGCGGCCCGCCAGCTTCAGGGCCGTTCCAACGGCCTCGCCCGCGGCGACCAGATACTGGGACAGCCCGACCGCCTGCCCTTCTTCCGCTTCGATCACGCGCCCGGTGAGCATCATGTCCGTCATGCGTGCGACGCCCATGAGCCGCGGCAGCCGCACCGAGCCGCCGCCGCCGACGAACAGGCCGCGCGCCGCCTCCGGCAGCGCGTAGTAGGTCGTCGCGTCGGCGACGCGGATGTGCGCAGCGGCCGCCAGTTCCAAGCCTCCGCCGATCACCGCGCCGTGCATGGCCGCAACCACAGGAACCGCCGCGTACTGCACGGCGTCCATGCAGCGGTGCCACAGCCGGGAGTGCTTCAGGCACGCCGCGGTGTCCCGTACGACCAGCTCGCCGAGATCCAGTCCGGCACTGAAATTCACGCCGGCACCGACCACCGCGATGCAGCCCACCTGCGCGGGCGGCGCGGAAACGAGCCGCTCGAGCTCCAGGATCGCCGCGGCGTTCAGGGCATTGCGCTTGTCCGGGCGGTCGATGGTGACGAGCAGGACCTTGCCCCGTTGTTCCGTGCTCAGTGCATGTCCGGAATCCTGCATGCCCGCGTCTCTCCGAGTGGCACGGGATCACCGGATCCCGCTGGCGCGCGCACCGCTCCGCACGCGCCGCGATGATGGCGCACTATATCAGCTTACCTGATATCGTCCACTCACCCCGAGCCGCATGGACGCCGGCGTGCGCGTGGCTCGCAACGGGTCACATCCATTTATTTCACCAGCGGCGCCCGTCCGGCCACGCTCTGACCCGAACCACCTCCCGTGGAGCGCGCAATGGCTACGCTCCCGGCAAGCGGCACGCCCCAGCGCAAGGAGCGCGGACCAACCCATCGGCAGACCATCCGCCGCAGCGCCGCGCGCGGAAGGCGTGGACAGCTCCGCGCATTTGCACGACCCCTTCGCGCCGCGCCGCGCGCCGATCCCCCGACCACTTCAGCCTCCTGCGCCCCGCGCACGCAGGGCCCGCAGCCGACTCCACAGGTTCGCCTGTGCCGCCGTGCGCAGCCGGTCGACACGCAGCTCGTGGCGATTGCTGAACAGCGTGCGGAAAGCCAACAGCGTCACACCCAGCGCGCCGAGCGCGGTGGCCGCCGCGATCATGAACATGATGACGATCTGGTAGCGCGCGGCAGAGGCCGGCGCGGCGCCGGCGAGCAGCTGGCCGGTGAGCATGCCGGGCAGGCTCACCACGCCCATCACCATCATCGAATTGATGGTCGGGATCATGCCGGTACGCAGGCTGGTGGTGATCAATGGATGGGCCGCCTCCCAGCGCGTCGCGCCGAGCGCGAGGTTGGCCTCGATCAACTGCCGGTCGCGCACCACGCCGTCCATGAAGCGGTCAAGCGCCAGCGAGGTGCCGTTGAGGATGTTGCCGAGCACCATGCCGAGCAGCGGAATGGCGTACTGAGGCGTGTACCACGGCCGCACGTTGACGATGCCGAGCAACGCCACGCCGGTCACGACGAACGCCGCGGCGAACACCGACAGCACGCTGTCGAGGTAGATGCGCGTGAAGCGCCGCCCCGTGCGGTTCACGGACGCCACGCCGGCAAGCACGGTCATCACTAGCCCGATGCCGACGACCGGCAGCGGCTGGCGCAGCGCGAAGATGTACTCGAGCACGAAGCCGACCAGCAGCAGCTGCACCACCATGCGCAGGCTCGCGACGACGAGGCTGCGCGTCAGGCCCAGCCGCAGCCACGCGGACAGCGCAAGGTTCACGAGGATGAGCGCGGCGGCGAGCCCAAGCTGCCAGGCGCCGATGTTCAGGTACTCCGGCTTCACGTTTCGCC
>DASVGQ010000043.1:0-3068 GCA_036379455.1 Nevskiaceae bacterium | reverse complement strand
CGACACGGCCGCAACGACGGGCGAATCGCGGCCGCAGGCGCGCCGCGCGGGCGACTCCATCCCCGCCGGGAGCATCGCGCTCGGCGCCGCCCTGACGCTGCGCATCACGCGCGACGTTCAGGCGCACGCCGCAACGATCGCAGCGCCCGCGATGGCCGAAAACCGCGCCGCAACCGACGACGGCCTCGCGCGGCGTTTCGTGTGGCGCGTCGCCGCACTGGTGCTCGCCACCGCCGGCCTCTGGCTGTGGCAAGACCCGACCCGTGCCTTCGGCGCGGTCGTCGCCGTGCTGGTCGTCGCCTGCCCCTGCGCCTTCGGCCTGGCGGCCCCGGCCGCGCTCACGCGCGGCGTCGCGGTGCTGGCGCGGCGCGGCGTCCTGGTGCTCCGGCCCGAAGCCCTGCGCCGGCTGGCAGCCGCCACGCGCGTCGTCTTCGACAAGACCGGCACGCTGATGCGTCCGGCGCTCGCCGTGGACGGCGTCCAGACTTTCCGCGGCACGACGCACGACGGCGCGCTGCGGCTCGCGGCCACGCTGGCACGGGCGAGCAGCCATCCGCTGTCCAGGGCCGTCACCGACGCCACCCGCGCCGCGGACATCACGCCGCTGCCCGGCGTGCTGGCCCGGAACGTGCCGGGCAGGGGGATGCAGGCCACTGTGATCGGCCGCAGGCTGCGCCTCGGGCGCGCCGATCCGTCGGCCGACCCCGCCGCCGATGACGACGGCGCGTTGTGGCTTACGGACGACGCCGGGCCGCTTGCCCACTTCCCGGTCCGCGAAGCGCCGGAGCCGGACGCCGCCAGGACGGTCGCGGCGCTGCGCATGGCCGGACTGATGCCGATCATCCTCAGCGGCGATGCGGCCGCGCGCGTGGAGCGCGTCGCCAGGACGCTCGGAGTTGCACGCTGGGCGGCGCGTCAGTCGCCGGACGACAAGCGCGCTCGCGTGCGCGCCGAGCAGGCGACAGGGGAGGTCGTGCTCGTGGTCGGTGACGGCTCCAATGACGCCCAAGCGCTCGAAGCGGCCGACGCCTCGGCGGTAACGGCAGGCGCGACGGATCTGGCGCGAAGGCGCGCCGACCTCGTGCTCGCAAGCGGGCTTTCCGGCCTCGCCACGGTGCGCTCAACCGCCACGCGCATGGCGCACATCACGCGCACCAACCGCCGCTGGGCGCTGGCGTGGAACCTCGGCGCGGTTTCTCTGGCCGCACTCGGTTTCATCCCGCCGTGGCTGGCGATGGCGGGCATGGCCGTCAGTTCGCTGGTGGTCGTGCTCAATACGCTACGTATCCGCGACGGCCGCCCGGGGCCGCGGACAAGTCCGACCACCGGGACGTACGCCGCATGAGCGCGCTGCTGTTCCTGATCCCGATTTCCATGGCGCTGGCGGTGCTGGCGGTGGTGGTGTTCTTCTGGGCCGTGCGCCACGACCAATTCGAGGATCTGGCGACTCCGGGCATCCTGCCGGTGCTCGATCACGCGCAGGAAGCGCTGGACGCACCGCCAGACAACCCGCCCGCTGGAGAACGCACCGCGCTGCCCTGAGCGACACGATCCCTCGCCGACTGACGGGCTGCGGCTGCCGCCGACTCAACGCGCGGCAACGACCGCCGCAGCGGACTGCCCGCTCAGCTCGACGGTGGCGCGTTCAGAGCGCGGCAGCCTCGCGTCGTACGCGCGCAGCACCTCCAGCACCTCGGGGCAACTGAAGTGCTCCGGCACGGCGCGTCCTTCGGAAAGCAGCTTGCGCAGCTTGGTGCCGGACACCTCCAGCGCCACCTTGACGAGATACTCGTGGCTGCGGTGCATCGGGTTGCGGGTCTGGAACGCCGTCACGTTGCTCCAGCCGCGCCGCGCGAACTCGGCGCGCGTCTGCGCCGGCGTCATGAAGATCGGCCCGGAGCGCTCGGGGAAACCGCCGAGATCGACCACCTTCACGGGCCCGGCGAGGTTGATCCCGCCCGGCGCCCTGACCGTCCGCACGCCGGGGCGCGAAGGATCCGTGGTGCGGAACGCCTGCCGGCACTCGTGGGCTTTGTCGATGCGGTACTTCTCCGCCACGCACATCGTCACCAGCACCGCGTCGCGGCCGGGATCGCAGAGCGCGACCTCCGCCGCGATGGTGCTGGCGAGCTTCATCAGCCCCTGTCGGGAGGGCCGCCGCGCGACGCCCCGGGCGCACGAACGCGATGGCCTGCCTTTCATCGAGGTTTTCGTCGGCTGCCCGCTGGCGGTGGCCGGGGCGCGCGACCCCAAGGGCCTGTACCGCAGGGCACGCGCGGGCCAGATCCCGCATTTCACGGGCATCGACGACCCCTACGAGGCCCCGCTCGCGCCGGACGTCCAGCTCTGCTCGGCGAGCATGACGGTGGAACAGGAGACACGGTCGGTGCCGACGGCCCTGGAAGCGCGTTCCCTCGCTACCTGCGCTGCGGTCGACGGCGCTGCCGGGTGGCGGTAAGCCTCATGTCAGCGTCAGCGAGGGGAAGCGCAGGCCCAGCGCGGCACACACGCCGGCCACTGCCTGCACCGCGGCCTCCCCGTCCGCGACCCCCTCGGGATGCTCGTCCGCCTTGCGGAAGGTGGCAAAGGCTTCCGGCAGCGCGGCGTCGGCGCGACCCGACCGGTAGTCCGCGACGACTTCCTCGACCGCGCTGCGCCCGTAAGGCAGCATGCGAATCTCCCTCCGATCGCCAAGGAACAGGCCCGAGCTCGCCATGCGCGTGTAGTACTCCGTCCGGCTCACGCGCACGGCGTTGAAACTAGGCCATCGCGCGGATCTGCTCCAGCGGATACCCCAGCCGCACGAGATCGCGACACACCCAGTGCTCGATGGTGTTGCGCGGCCGGAAACAGGCCGTCGGGCGGCAGGCCGCCGCTCTTCTCGTACACCGAAATGCAGCTCGGCAGCGGGTAGCGCACGGTGACGAGGTAGCCCGCCCGGCCCGGGCCCAGGCGCATCTTCAGGCTGCCGGCCCAGTACGCCAGACGGTGCATCTTCTTCGGCACCAGCCAGCGCCCGTCGCCCTGCGCCTGCGTCTTGCGGCGATAGTAGAGGCCGGAGATGACGA
>DASVGQ010000042.1:0-6541 GCA_036379455.1 Nevskiaceae bacterium | reverse complement strand
CCGGCTGCGGCGCGCGATCAGCCTCACCGAACTGCGCGCGCACGCCGCCGCGCTGCCAGGCATGCAGCTGCTGGCGCGCGCCAACCGTCTGTCCGTCATGCCGGTGCGCGCCGAGCACTGGTCTTTCATCCTCGGGCTCGAAAGCCAGCCTGCGCCGCCGGCGTAGCCCGCCGCGCGCGCAGCGCTCAACTCGCAGGCTTCGCCGGCGGCCCGAGAAACAAGGCGTAAGCGGGGTTGTCCGACTCCTCCGTCCACGCATAGCCGAGCGCATCGAAGGCCCGCCGACAGGCCGCGCGTTCCCCGCGCGGCACCTGCAGCCCGCACAGCACGCGGCCGTAGGCGGCACCGTGATTGCGATAGTGGAACAGCGAGATGTTCCAGCGGCTGCCGACGGCTTGCAGGAAATCGGTCAACGCGCCCGGTCGCTCGGGAAACTCGAAGCGGAACAGGCACTCGTTGCGGACGTCCCGCGCATGGCCGCCGACCATGTAGCGGATGTGTGCCTTGGCCATCTCGTCGCGCGACAGGTCGAGTACCGGGATGTGCTCCGCCGCCAGCGCCGCCAGCACCTGCGCACGGTCCTCCGCGCCGGCAAAATGCACGCCGGCAAAGACATTGGCGCGCTGCGCGTCAGCGTAGCGATAGTTGAACTCGGTGATGACGCGCCGGCCAAGCACCTTGAGGAAAGTGCGGAAGCTGCCGGGACGTTCGGGAATCGTCGCCGCCAGCAGCGTCTCGCTGCCTTCACCGAGCTCGGCACGCTCGGCGATGTGCCGCAACCGATCGAAGTTGACGTTCGCACCGGAGATCACCGCGACCAGCGTACGATCGCGTGCCGAATTGGCTACCGCCCAGCGCTTGAGGCCCGCCAGCGCCAGCGCGCCCGCAGGCTCGGCGATGGCACGCTGCTCGACGTAGAGGTCGCGGACCGCCGCACAGATCTCGTCGACGCTGACGGTAATCGCCTCGTCGACGCAGGCGCGCGCGATGCGGAAAGGTTCGCGTCCAATCTGTCGAACCGCCACGCCGTCGGCGAACAGCCCGACTTCCGGCAGGCGCACACGGCGCCCGGCGGCGAGCGCCGCGGCGAGGCAGTTGGAATCCTCCGGCTCCACCGCCACGACGCGCGTACCCGGGCGCGTTGCCTTGATGTAGCTGGCGATGCCGGCGATCAGCCCGCCGCCACCGACCGGCACGAACACCGCGTCCAGAGGCCCGGCAGCGACCTGTTCGACGATCTCCTTGCCGACGGTGCCCTGTCCGGCGATGACCACCGGATCGTCATAGGGCGGAACCGGCGTCAGGCCCTTCTCGGCAGCCAGCTCGTGCGCGCGGGTCGCGGCGTCGTCGTAGGCGTCGCCGTGCAGCACGACGTGGGCACCCAGGGCACGCACCGCGTTGATCTTGATCGGTGGCGTCGTGCGTGGCATGACGATCCACGCCGCGATGCCGAGTCGCCGGGCAGCGAGGGCCACGCCCTGCGCGTGGTTGCCGGCCGACGAGGCCACCACGCCGCGCGTGCGCGCCGCCGCGCCGAGCGTGGCCATCTTGTTGTAGGCGCCGCGCAGCTTGAAGGAGTGGACGCTCTGGAGGTCCTCGCGCTTGAGCAGCACGCGATTGCCCAGACGCTGCGACAGCGCGGGCGCGGGCTGCAGCGGCGAGACGACCGCTACCTCGTAGACCCGCGCGGCCTCGATGCGGGCCTGATAGTCCGCCAGCATGACGGCGCGCGCCTCACGGTCCGCGTACAGGTCCGCCGGCTCGGCGCGGACGGAACGACGCTCCCTTATCATGGCGCGACACTCTAACCGAATCGCCGACGGGCAACACCATGACCGACTCACGTGCGGCGGCCCACGGCTCGGCAGATTCTGTCGATCCCGCGCGGCGTCGCGTCGCTTTCGTCGGCGGCGGCAACATGGGCGCCGCCCTGGTCCGCGGCCTGCGGGACAAGGGCTGGCCGACAGACCACCTCCGCGTCCTCGAAGTGCGGGAGGAGCGCCGCCGCTGGCTCGAAACAGAACTCGGCGTCGTGGCGAGCGAGCGGCCATCTGCCGTGCTGGCGGGGGCCGACGCGGTGATACTGGCCGTCAAGCCGCAACAGCTGCCGAAGGTGGCCCCCGGGCTGCCCATCCCGGCCGGCGCGCTGGTGGTATCGATCGCCGCCGGCGTCCGCACCGGGAACCTGCGCCTCTGGCTGGGTCCGGACCCGTGGATCGTGCGCTGCATGCCCAACACCCCGGCGCTGGTCGGCGCCGGCGCGGCGGCGCTGTACACCGGGCACCGCACGCCGGAAGCGGCGCGGTCCCTGGCCGAGGCCCTGCTCGGGTCGGTCGGCACCTGCTGCTGGGTCGAACAGGAGGCGCAGCTCGACGTGGTCACGGCGCTGTCCGGCTCAGGTCCCGCCTATTTCTTCGCGTTGGCCGAGGCGATGCAGAAGGCGGCCACGGCGCTCGGCCTGCCGGCGGCGACGGCTGCCGCGCTGGCGCGCCAGACGCTGGTCGGAGCCGGACAACTGGTCGCGGCCGAGGCGGCGCCGATCGGCGTCCTGCGCGAACGCGTCACGTCGAAGGGCGGGACCACCGCTGCCGCCCTGCAGGCGCTGGCCGACGCCGGCTTCGGCCTGCACGTCGCGGCGGCGGTCGGCGCCGCCGCCGAACGCTCCGCAGAGCTCGGCAACGCGGCGGCCGCGCCGGCAGGCGGACACGCGGACGCTTCAAGCTAGAATCGGCGCTCGTTTCGCCGCCCTTCACCCGCCTGCTCATGGTTGCCAACATCAACAACGGCGTCATTTTTCTGGTCAACATCCTGCTGCAGATCGCCCTCGGCATCCTCGTGCTGCGGGTTCTGCTGCAGCTGGTGCGCGCGGATTTCTACAACCCGATCTCACAGCTCATCTGGAAGCTGACGCAGCCGGTCCTGCGGCCGCTGCAACGTCTCATTCCACGCTACCGCTCGCTCGACCTCGCCGGCCTGCTGGCGCTCTACGTACTGGCAATCATCTACGTGGAGATCCTGGCGCGGCTGTGGGGTATCGGCCACGGCCTCGATTTCGTGCTCGTGCAGGCGCTCCTCAAGGTGGTCAGCCTCACCCTGAACATCTACACGCTCAGCCTGTTCGCCCAGGCGCTGCTGTCGTGGGTCGGGCCGGGGGTCAGCAACCGCGGGGCCAACATCCTGTGGAGCCTCAACGAGCCCTTGCTGCGGCCGGTGCGCCGCATCGTGCCGGTCATCGCCGGGCTCGACCTGTCGCCGATCCCGGTCATCATCCTGCTGCAGGTCATCGACCGCGTCCTGCCGCTGAGCGTCTACTTCCACTGACCGGGGCTGCCCGCATTGGCTGAACCCGCCGACCATCCCGGAGCCGCCACGGACGCACGGAACAAGCTGCTCGATTCGGTCGGCGTCGTCACGCCCGAACGGATCACGATCCCGCAGACGCTGGCGCTCGACTGCGGCCGCACGCTCGACGGCTTCGAGCTGATGGTGGAACGCTACGGCACGCTCAACGCGGCGCGCAGCAACGCCATCCTCGTCTGCCACGCGCTATCCGGCGATCACCACGCGGCTGGGTGGCACGCGCTCAGCGACCACAAACCCGGCTGGTGGGACGGCTACATCGGCCCCGGCAAGCCGATCGACACGAACCGCTTCCAGGTCGTGGTCGCGAACAACCTCGGAGGCTGTGGCGGCTCGAGCGGTCCCAACGTCGTCAACCCTGCGACCGGCGTGCCTTGGGGGCCGGACTTCCCGCTGGTGACGGTGCGCGACTGGGTGCGTTCCCAGGCGCTGCTGGCGGACGCTCTCGACATCCCGCGCTGGGCGGCCGTGGTGGGCGGCTCGCTCGGCGGCATGCAGGCGCTGCAGTGGGCGATCGAGTATCCCGACCGGCTCGCGCACTCCGTGGTGATCGCCGCGGCGCCGCGGCTCTCGGCGCAGAACATCGCCTTCAACGAGGTGGCCCGGCAGGCGATCCTGTCCGACCCTGACTACCACGGCGGACACTACTACGAACACGGCGTGGTGCCGGCGCGCGGCTTGAAGCTGGCGCGCATGCTCGGGCACATCACCTACCTGTCCGACGGCGCCATGCGTGCGCGCTTCGGACGCGTGCTGCGCGACAGCACCCCGCGCCGCTACGCCTTCAACTACGATGACGTGGAGTTCGAGGTCGAGAGCTACCTGCGGCACCAGGGGCAAAGCTTCATCGACCGCTTCGACGCGAACACCTACCTGCTGATGACCAAGGCGCTGGACTACTTCGATCCGGCGGCCGAATTCAACGACGAACTGTCCGCCGCCTTCCGCCAGCCGGCCGGACGCGACCGGACGCGCTTCCTGGTCATCTCCTTCTCCAGCGACTGGCGCTTCGCGCCGCGCCGCTCACGCGAGATCGTGCAGGCGCTGGTGCGCGCGCGACGCCACGTCAACTACGCGGAGATCACATCGCGCCTCGGCCATGATGATTTCCTCATGCCCTTGCCGCATTACCAGCACGCGCTCGGCAACTACCTGCAGCGCGTGGCGGACGAGCTCGAGCACGCGATCCATCCGGTTGCGAAGGCCACGGAAGAGCATCACGCCGCGACGGCGCCGCACGACTGCCCGACCCATCCGCTGCGGCCGGATCTGGCGATGATCTGCGGCTGGATCCGCCCGCACAGCCGCATCCTCGACCTCGGCTGCGGCGACGGCAGCCTGCTGCGCTGCCTGGCCGGCTCGCATGCGGTGGACGGCTACGGCCTCGAGATCGACCCCGGCAACGTCAACACCTGCATCGCCGCCGGTGTCGACGTCATCCAGGCCGACCTCAACGCGGGCCTCGGCGACTTCGACGACGACAGCTTCGACACGGTGATCATGACGCAGGCGCTGCAGGTGCTGGAGCGCCCCGACCGCGCCATCGCCGAGATGCTGCGAGTCGGCCGCGAAGCAATCGTCACCTTCCCGAACTTCGGGCACTGGCGGGCGCGCATGGCGCTGGGTAACGGCCACATGCCGGTGACACCGGCGCTGCCGCACCGCTGGTACGAGACGCCCAACATTCATCTGTGCACCGTGCGCGACTTCGAGGCCCTGTGCGCCGAGCACGGCTGGCGCATCGTGCGACGAGCCGCGCTCAACGAGCTGCGGCACGAAGAGCTGCTGCTCGGCGTGTTCCCGAACCTGCTGTGCGAGATTGGCCTGTATCAACTCGCGCGCGGCGGCGCGAGTACGTCAGCCACGGCTCACTGACCGCCCGCGGCCGGCACGGCGCCGGGTGCGTCCGGATCCACCACGCGCAGCTTGGCGCGGATGAAGTCGTCGTCCGCGACGTAGAGCAGCCCCGCGATCTTGCGCAGCCGGTACTCTTCCTCTCCATCGAGATGGCCGTCTGCCCACGCCACCTGCCACAGCATCTCGATGACGCGGCAGCGGCCGGCGTAGTCGAGGCGTCGGTTGAGCGACTGCACGTAGTCATAGAGCGACACCGCGTGCTCATCATGCGCAAAGGCCCGCTCGGCCAGGGCCCTGACTTCCGCCGCGTCGAGATCGAAATGCTCGGCCAGCAGTTTCTCGATCACGGCCCGTTCAGCACCGGCGGCCTTCCGCTTCGCCTTCTGGTCGACGCGCGCCATCTCCGCCAGCAGCAGCGCGGTGGCAAGCTGCTCGCCCACCTCCGGTCGCACCGGCCGTTCGCCGGCCGTGGCAAAGCGCTGCAGGCGCGCGAGCAGGCTATCGAAGCGCAGGCTCACGACGCCGACCCGCATGGCGCATCAGGTTCTTTCTGCACCCGGCGTGGGTCGTGATTCCTCATGCAGCGTGTCTCCGGATTCTCGTGGCCCGAGCGTACAGCGGACGCTAGTCGCCGCGACGCGCCTCGCGCCTCGCGCCTCAGGCCGCCTGCGCGAGGAAGGGTTCCACCAGCGCGCGCAGCTCGCCAAGGTGTCGATGGAAGAAGTGGCCAGTCCCGTCGACGATCTCGAAGCGTGGTGGTGGCGTGAAGCCCGCCAACCACGCCTGCGTCGTCGCGCAGTCGACCACCTCATCGTCACGACCGTGGATGGCCAGCCACGGACAGCCCGGCGGCCCGGGCTCGGCGCCCGGGATGTAGCCCGACGACGGCGTACCGACCGTCACGAGCCAGCGTGGGTGTACCGTCGCGGCGGCGCGCAGCGCCATCTGCGAGCCGAAGGAGAAGCCGGCCAGGAACAGCGGCAGATCCCCCTCGCGCTGGCCCAGCCAGCGCACGGCGGCGATGACGTCCTGGACTTCTCCGCGACCGTAGTCGTGCGTTCCGGCGCTCGCCCCGACGCCGCGGAAATTGAAGCGCAGGCTGACGAAGCCGGACGCCAGCGCCGCTGCCGCCAGCGTATAGACGACTTTGTTCGTCATCGCGCCGCCGTGCAACGGGTGCGGGTGGCAGACCACGCACTGCCCGCGTGGCTTCGCGTTCGGGCGCGCGAGCAGCGCCTCCAGCGGACCCTCCGGGCCCGGGATGCTCAGCTGCTCCAACCGCTGCCGTGATTCCGCCATGCGCTGTTCCCGATCCACCGGAGGG
>DASVGQ010000041.1:0-8018 GCA_036379455.1 Nevskiaceae bacterium | reverse complement strand
CGTGCCGCTGCGCTGCTTGAGCCGCGACGCGAGGTTGGGAAATACCTCCATCACCGTATCGACGTCCCAGTGGCCCTTGCGCCCGGCCGCGCGGCCCAGCACCAAGTTCTCGTAGACCGTCATGTGCGTGAACAGCCGTCGCCCCTCGGGGACCAGCACGATGCCCTTCTTCACGCGGTCGTGGTCCGGGATGTGCGTGACGTCCTCGTCGCCGAGCAGCACGCGTCCGCCCGCCGGGCGGTGCGCGCCGGCCATGGCGCGGAACAACGTGGTCTTGCCCGCGCCGTTGGCCCCCACGAAGGCGACGATCTCGCCTTTCTCGATCTGGAAGCTGACGTCGTGCACCGCCTGCAGCAGGCCGTAGCGGAGATCCAGCGATTCGGCCGCCAGGACGCTCATCGGCGCGCCATGCCGCCGAGGTAGGCCTCGATCACCGTGTTGTCCGCCATGACCTCCTGGGGCGTGCCGTCGGCGATCAGCGTGCCGTTGTGCAGGCATACGAAGCGCTTGGCGACCTGCGCCAGCAGCGCGACGACGTGCTCGATCCACACGATGGCGATGCCGCGATCGTGCAGGGCGGTGATCATCGAGGCAAGCTCCTGCGACTCGCCCTCGCTCAGGCCACCGCCGATCTCGTCGAGCAGCAGCACCTCCGGCCGCGTCGCCAGCGCGCGCGACAGCTCCAGCCGCTTGCGATCGAGCAGCCCCAGCGCACCGGCACGGCGGTTGGCTTTGTCGAGCATTGCCGTATGCGTCATCGCCTCGATCGCGTTCTGGTAGGCAGCCTTGCGGCCAACGCCGTGCGCGTTCATGGCCGCCACGAGCACGTTCTCGAAAACCGTCATGCCGTTGAAGGGACGAGGGATCTGATGGGTCCGCACCAGCCCCTGGCGACAGCGGCTCGCCATCGGCAGCGGCGTCACATCCTGCTCGCGGAAGGTGACCGTCCCGGAATCCGGGCGCAGCGCGCCGACCAGGATGCTGAAAAAGGTCGTCTTACCGGCGCCGTTCGGCCCGATGACGCCAACCAGTTCGTTGTGGCCGACCGAGAAATCGATGCCGCGCAGCACCTGCAACGCGCCGAAGGACATCTTTATGCCATCCGCCGCGAGCACGATCTGCCCCCGGCTGTCGACCGCATCAGCCACCGCGGCTCAGGCCCGATACGCCGCCAGCTCGCGCTGGAACGGCACGTAGAAATCCCTCTCTGCATCCCGTCGACCCGGCAACGCGTGTCGCCGCATCAGAACGCCGGGCCCCGCGCCCGGATCCGCCCCGTTGTGCTGCTTCATCGCCGTGCCTCCTCGTTGTCGACGCATGCGCGCACTGTCCAGCGTGTACTACCGGCGCGCGGTGCGCAGCGGCCGCATTATGCTACGGCGCGCTGGCGACGTCTGCCCGCGCGCACCCACGCGCCCATAGAGCGCCGGCAACGCCCGCGAGTTCCAGAAAAACGTGCTCCGGCCCGATCCCGGATACGGTCCTCAGCTGTCAACGCCGCTTCGCGCTCCGGGCATCCGTTCGCGGTCGGACCGGCCGCCAAGGCGCGCAGCCGCCGCCGACGCCAACCGTTCACGGCACGAGAATGCCGCGGCCGACGATGCTTCCTTGGTCCAGATCATTGATCGCGTCCAGCGCCGCGTCGAGCGGATAGACCTTGGTGTGCAGCTTGACCTTGCCGCGCGTCGTCAGCGCCATCAGCTCCACGAGGTCGTCGTAGGTGCCGACCAGGTTTCCGATGACGTTGATTTCGCGGCCGATGATCTCGATGGTCGGCAGCTGCACCACGCCGCCGTAGCCGATCACGAACTGTGACCCGCCGTCGCGCAGCAGCCGTGGCGACAGCCGCTCCGTCCCGTGCTCCCCGACGTAGTCGAACACCACCTGCGCGCCGCCGCCGGTGATGTCCAGCACCTGCTTGACGAGCGCTTCGTCGTCACCGGCGACGAGCGTGTGATCCGCGCCGGTCTGCCGCGCCAGCTCCAGTGCCGCCTGGGAGCGGTCGATGACCGTGATTTCCGTCGCCGTGATCGCCGCCAGCACCTGCACGCCGATGTGCCCCAGGCCACCGGCGCCGATCACCACGGCGTGGCTACCAGGCGGCAGCAGGTGCACCGCTTTGCGCACGGCGTGATACGCGGTGATGCCGGCGTCCGCCAGCGCCGCGATGTCGCGCGGCTTCAGGCTCGGATCCAGCTTGATCACCGCGCGGGCGTTCGTGCGCAGGTACTCGGCCATACCGCCGTCGACGTCCATGCCGGGAAAGCTGGAATGCGAGCAGTGCGCGTCGTCACCGGCCCGGCACGCCGGGCACAAGCCGCAGCTCATGGTCGGATGCATGATGACGGTGTCGCCGACGGCGACGTTGCTCACGGCGCTGCCGACCGCTTCCACCCAGCCGGCATTCTCGTGCCCGAGCGTGTAGGGCAGCTTCAGGTTTCGCTGCGTCATGTCCGCAAACTGGCCCTGGATGATGTGCAGGTCGGTGCGGCACAGGCCCGCGGCCCCCATGCGGACGATCACGTCCCAGGGGCCGGCGAGCTTCGGCTCTGCCACCTGCTCGACGACGGGCGACTCGTGATACTTGTGCAGACGCACGGCTTTCATTGCGCTTCTCCTCCGGAGCTCGGAACCCGGTCACGGCGCTCACCGCACGCGCGGGCTGCTTGATCTCCGCGCGGTGGGGCTAGGCGGGGCTAATTCAGGCGTTGTAGGGCACCAGCTTGTGCTCGATCGGCACCTGCGGATCCGCGGCGTGCTCGATCGTCACCTGCGCCAGCGGAAACTTCGAGCCGGCCGGCGCCGTGATCCACTGCGTGCCGATCTGCGGCGCGATGGCGACGTTCGGGTAGGGGCCGTCGCGGAAGTTGCAGGGACCGATCATCGTCGTCGTGTCGAGATGGGCGATGGCGTCCCGGATGGCGCCGTGATCCGTCGGGTCGGCAGCGTGCCGCAGCGCCACGATGCCGGCATCTATCAGCGCCAGCGTCACGCCCAGGCCCTGGTTCCAGTACTTGCCGCTGGCTTTCTCGTAGCCGGCGGCAAGCGCGCGGCCGGTCGTGCCGGTCAGCGACGACTTGTACGGAAAGGCCGGCGACCACGAGGTCGTGCACGAAAGGTTTCTTCCGATGCTGCCGAGCGACTGGATCTGCGTCTGGAACTGGATGGCCTTCGCCACCTCCGCAATCACGACCTCGTCCGTGTAGTGCAGCTGCGCAGCCTGCCGCCAGAACGCCGCGAAGTCCGGCGGCAGCGCTACCGCGTTGAAGATCTGGCACTTCTCGCGCTTGAACATCGCGATCTGCGACGAGTAATCGCTCGTGCCGTCCTGATAGGGACCCGGATCGACGATCGTGTAACCGTGCTTGGCGAGCTGCGGCGCCAAGTTCGCGCGCACCGCGTTGCCATCGGCATCGTTCGGATACAGCACGCCGATCTTCCGGTTGGTCTTCAGCGACGCGAAAGTGGACAGGTAGGCTTCCACGAACTGGCTAGTGCCGAAGCTGTATACATAGGTCCATTTGAAGGGCGACGGCTCTCCCGGCTTGGCTCCGCGGGCGAAGTAGAAGGACTCCCACGGCACCTCGGTCGCGAGGTTGGGAACGCCGGCGGCTTCGCAGGCATCCGCGACCGGGTTCGTGACCTCCGGTGTGGAAGCGGCGAGGATCAGGTGGACGTGGTCCTTCGTGATCATCTCGCTGGCGAGCTGGCTGGCGCGCGACGGGCTCGACTGCGTGTCGCGATCGATGATCCGCACGCGATACGATCGCCCGCCGATCGTCAGCCCGCGCTCCAGCGCCTGACGCGCGAGCCCGAGCACGTAGGGATCGGACTCGCCGTACAGGCCGAGGTTGCCGGAACGGGGGCTGAGGAAGCCGATACGGATCTCCTCGTCGACCGCAGCGGCAAACACCCGCGTGCCTCCCAGCGCCAGCGCGAGACCCCCTGCGGCCGCGCCGGCGAGCACCTTGCGGCGCGTCAGCGGCGCACCCAGCACACCGCTCGTCCCGTTTCTGCTTTTCATCGTTCTCCTCCGTCGGAGCTCATCGAGTCTGATATGCCGGTACCCGCGTCGACCATCCGCCCGGCCGCGCCTCGCGGCTCACGTGCTGAAGCTCGCCGGCGCCGGTACGTCGCGACGATCAGGCCCTGCCGTTGTAGGGCACCAGCTTGCGCTGGATCGGGATATCCGGATCGTTGACGTGCTCGACTGTTACCAGATCCAGCTTGTACTTGGAGCCCGGCTTGGCCTTGACCCACTGGGCGCCGATCTCTGGCGTCGTCGCCGTGTTCGGATACGGCCCCGCCTTGAAGTTCACGCGACCGAGCGTGGTCACCGTATCCAGCGTCGCGATCGCGTCACGCACCTTCGCCTTGTCGGTCGGATCCCCGGAAGCCTTCAGGACGTCGACGCAGGCCTCGAGCAGCGCCATCGACACCCCCACCTGCTGCATCCACTGCCGGCCGCTGGCTTTTTCATAGCCATCCGCCAGCCACTGCGAAGCGTGGCCGGTGATCGAGGACTTGTAGGGAAACACGGGCGACCAGAACGTGGCCGTCGCCAGGTTGTAGCCGAGCACGCTCAACGGTTCGACCTGGCCGGGGAACAGGCCGGTCTTGGCGATCTGCGCGATGACGACCTTGTCCGTGTAGTGCAGCGTCGCCGCCTGACGCCAGAAGGTGTTGAAGTCCGGCGGAATCGGGAAGGTATTGAAGATCTGGCAGTTCTCGCGGTTGAAGAGCGCGATCTGCGAGGAGTAGTCGGTCGTGCCGTCCTGATACGGGCCCGGGTCGATGACCTTGTAGCCCGCCTTCTCGAACTGCGGAGCCAGGTTGTCGCGCACGGCGGTGCCGTCGGCATCGTTCGGATACATCACCGCGACCTTCCGGTTGGTCGGCAGCTGCGCCCACATCGACAGGTAGGCTTTGAGGAATTGTTCGGTCCCGAAGCTGAAGTCGAAGCTCCACTTGAAGGGCGAGGGCTGCCCGGGCTTGCCGCCGCGACCGAAATAGAAGGATTCCAGCGGGCAGTCCGACGCCAGGCTCGGTACGCCGGCGGCCTCGCAGGCATCCGACACCGGGTTGACGGTTTCCGGCGTCGAGGTACAGAGCATGAGATTCACATGCTCCTTGGTGATCAACTCGTTGGCGAGCTGGCTCGCGCGCGACGGGCTCGACTGCGTGTCGCGATCGATGAAGCGGACGCGATAGTTCTTGCCACCTACGTTGATACCCTTGGCAAGCTCCTTGCGGCCGAGGCCCAGGATGTACGGATCGGCCGCGCCGAAGGCGCCGAGGTTGCCCGAGCGCGGGCTGATGAAACCGATCCGCAGGTCCTCGTCCTCCGCGGCGAACACGCGCGCGCTGCCGAGCAGCATCGCGACTCCACCAGCCGCCGCGCCCGCCAGCACACGCCGCCTGGTGACCGGCGCGCCGAGCACGCCGCCGGACTTCGTCTTGTCGTCCATCGCTGGTTCCACCCCTTTGCTGGCTATCCGCGGGTCGGGCCCGCGGCCCGAGTCAACATACACCAAAGTGGACGAACCGAAATAGCGCGGTGCAGGCCCGTCTGCGGATCAATACGAGGTCCGTCGCCGGGGCGGTCGCTCGACGAGTCCTCCCGCCGCAACCACCGCTCCGCGCCCCCTGCAACGCCGCCGCGCGGCGTCTAGAATCCGCCGCGCCGGAACGCCCCAGGAGCCTGGCCGCGTGCATGGCCGGCGCGCCACTCCCAGCCCCATCCCGAGGGTCCTCTTGTCCCAGCACGCGACGCACCACACGTCCGGCGAGCGACGACAGACGTCGCGCGGATGGTTGTTCGCAGCCGTGACCGTGCCCATCTTCATGATGGCGGCCGACGCGACGATCGTCGCCACCGCGCTCGATGCGCTGCAGCGGGGGCTGCACACCTCCATCGGCTGGACGGCCTGGACGATCACCGCCTATTCGCTCGGCTTCGTCGTCATGCTGCCGGTGAGCGGAAAGCTGAGCCAGCGCTACGGACGCAAGCGCGTCTTCATGGCGTCGCTCGCCACGTTCACCACCGCGTCGCTGTTGTGCGGCCTGACATCGAATATCTACCTGCTCATTGCGCTGCGCGCGCTGCAGGCGATCGGCGGCGCGGGTTTCACGCCATCGGCTACCGGCATCATCGTCGACCACTTCGGCGACGCCCGCGACCGCGCGGTCGCCCTGCTCGGCAGCATGTTTCCGACCGGAGCGTTGATCGGTCCCGTCCTCGGCGGATTGATCGTGTCGTACTGGTCGTGGCGCGGCGCGTTCTTCATCAACGTGCCGATCGGCATAGCCATCGGCTGGATCGCGTGGCGCCACATCCCCGCGGACCAACGGCGAGACGTCGAGGCGAGAGCGGACGAAAAGTCGGGAATGGATTTTCCCGGCGTCGCGTTGCTCGGCGCCGGGCTGCTGGCAGCCATGCTCGCGGCGAGCACCATCAGCGATCGGCACGCTTCCGACGCACCGCTCCTATTCGTCGGTCTGTGTGTCGCGGCACTCGCAGCGCTGTCGGCGTTCTTCCGGCATATCCGCCGCACCGCCCGTCCCTTCATCCTGCCGCGCTTCATCTACGGGAAGGATTTCGGCGCGGTCAACCTGTTCAACGCGCTTTACGGCGGCGCGACGGCCGGGGTGATCACGCTCGTTCCTCTCTACGCAACGCGACGCTACGCGCTCGACACGCTCGCCTCGGGCACTCTGCTGAGCGCGCAAGGCGCGGCGACCATCGTGATGACCGTCATCGCGGCGCTGGCGCTGCGCCGCACCGGCCATCGGCTACCGCTGTATGCCGGCGGGGCGCTCATCGGCGTCGGCACCCTGCTGCTGGCGCTGCCGCCGCTCGTCGGCATCCCGGCGTACGCGTGGCTGGCGCTATCCACCTTCGTCATCGGCATCGGCTTCGGCGCCATCGACCCCGCCAGCCGCAACGCCGGCCTGCAGCTCGCCCCGCAGAGCGCCTCCATGCTCGCCGCCCTGCGCACCATGTGTTTTCAGCTCGGCACGATCGTCACGGTCTCGATCGTCGCGGCGCTGCTCGTCGGCGCCGGCGGCAGCGCGCTTGCACAGGCGTGGTTCTACGCGGCGGCTGCGGCGATCTTTGTGCTGGCGCTGCCGATGGTCGCGCTCATTCCCGAGCATCACGGGAGCTGGTAGGCCGCATCCTGCCGCGAACCGCCGGCGTCACCGCCGGCATTCGCCATCACACGATTGGTGAGAAGCAGCCCCGCATCAGCGAGCGCTACGGGCTGGCCTCGAAGTGCGCGACGAAGGACTTGCGGAAGTTTTCGTGGCAGGCAAGGCAGCTTTGCTGCACTTTCGCGAAGTTCGCGATGACGGCCTTGCCGTCGCCGCGCTTCGCCGCTTCGCTCATGGCCTCCGCGTCCCCATGCACCTGCCGGTCGTAGCCACGGAACTTCATGGCGTCGGTCTTGAGCCACGCGAGGATGCGCATCTTCTCGGCCAACGGCGGCGCTTGGTGGTCGGCAATCTTCGGCGCCAGCTCAGCGACCTTCGCCCAGTCCTCGACGGCGATCGCCCCCGTCACGGCCTGCATGTCCTGTCCGAGCTGTTCCATGATTTCCCGCAGCGCCATCGGCGTCGGTGCGCCGGCCGGACCAGCTGCTGCGGCAGCGATCCCGCCGCACGCCAGCGCCGCGCCGACCGCGAGCGCGGCAACTCCGTTTGAAATACGCAACATGATGCCCTCCCTTGCCGGACACTATAGCCAGCGGGAAGCTGGGACACGCGCTTAACCTGACGCCGGTCAGCCGCGTCTCGCTTCAGACAGGATGACTGGATCACCGTCGGGCGCGGACGGCGGCATGCACGCAGCGGCGCGCGGGGCCGTACGCCGGCGGGTGGGCTCAGGCCTGCTTGAGGAAGCTGCGGATGCGTTCCTGGATGGCGGAGGTGTCGACGGTGTTGACGTAGGCGCCGGCCATGCGCATCGGGTCGCCGAAGAAGTAGTACTCGTAGAGCGTCTGGCGGCCGGCGAAGGCCGA
>DASVGQ010000040.1:0-8858 GCA_036379455.1 Nevskiaceae bacterium | reverse complement strand
CGTCGGAGACCGTGACCTTGACGATCCGGGGCTCGTGGAGTTCCTGCATCACTGCGCCGACAACGGCATTCCCGTCATGGTGCATCCGTGGGACATGATGGGCATGGAGCACCGCATGAAGCGGTGGATGCTGCCGTGGCTGGTGTCTATGCCGGCGGAGACTTCGCTCGGCATCCTGTCGCTGATCCTGTCGGGCGCCTTCGAGCGCCTGCCGCGTTCGCTCAAGCTGGTTTTCGCGCACGGCGGCGGTGCGTTTGCCTTCACCCTCGGGCGGGCGGACAACGCGTGGAAATACCGGGACATCATCCAGAAGGATTGTCCCCATCCGCCGTCGCACTACGTCGACCGCTTCTCGGTGGATTCGGCGGTCTTCGACCACGAAGCGCTGCGGCTGCTGGTGGAGGTCATGGGCAGCGAGCGGGTGATGCTCGGCTCGGACTATCCCTACCCGCTCGGCGAACAGCACATCGGACAGCTGGTGTCCAGCGCACCGATGCTGGATGAGAAGGCGAAGGCGCGCATCCTGTCGGGCAACGCGAAGGCATTTTTCGGGCTTGATTGAGGCGACGCCCGCTGCGGTGCGGAAGTCGGGCGAATGGAGTCGGGGTTGAGGGTCGCGCCGTTTCCGACGGTGGCGAAGGGGCGGAGGCATGAACGGATGCATCGCGACCGATCCGGTCGCCGCGACGCACGCGTGCAGGGAGTTTCCCGGCGGGCTCGCGAATCGGGCAACACGGGTTCCACGGAGCGGAGAAGAGCAATGTCGTACTTGAAGAAGGCAGCAACATTCGGGGTCGTGCTGGGGCTCACGCTCGCGGCGAGCGCCGCGAGCGCCGACGTCAGGATCGGTTTCATCGGCACCCTGTCCGGCGAGGCAGCGGCGCTCGGCGTGGACCAGCTCGACGCCTTCAAGCTGGCGCTGGACGAGAACGGCGGAAAACTCGGCGGCCAGAAGGTCACCCTGTACACAGCGGACGATCAACTCAAGCCGGACGTCGCAATCCAGCAATTGAACAAGCTGATCTTTGATGACAAGGCGGAGCTCATCACGGGAGTCACGTTCTCGAACGTCATGATGGCCATCGCCAAGCCGCTGGCGGACGCGAACATGACCTTCGTCGGTTCGAACGCAGGGCCCGCGCCGCTGGCCGGCAAGCAATGCAACGCCGGGTTCTTCTTCACCTCCTGGCAGAACGCGCAGCAGGCGGAGGTGGTCGGCCAATATGCGAAGGACAAGGGCTACAAGAACGTGTTCAGCATCGTTCCCGACTACCAGTCCGGTCGTGAGCAGGTGGCCGGCTTCAAGCAATATTACGGTGGTCCCGTCACGGAGGACTACACGCGCCTCGGCCAGACCGACTTTTCCTCGGAGCTGCTGAAGATCGCAGCCGCCAAGCCCGACGCACTGTTCGTGTTCGAGCCGGGCGGGATGGGCGTGAACTTCATCAAGCAGTACGCGCAGTTCGGGCTCAAGATCCCGCTGCTGACGGTGTCCACCACGGACGGTACGACGCTTCCTGCCGAGGGGAAGGCCGCGATCGGCGCGCTGGCAGGCACGTTCTGGGGGCCGGACTTCAAGAATCCGGTCAGCGAGAAGTTCGTGAAGGACTTCGAGGCGAAGTACGGCCGCGTGCCGTCCCAGTACGCGGCGCAGAGCTACGACGCGGCGCTGCTCATCGCCAGCGCGCTGAAGAAGACCAACGGCGACGTTGCCGACAAGGCGGCCTTCCGCAAGGCCCTGCACGCCGCGGACTTCGATTCGCTGCGCGGTCACTTCACCTTCAACGTCAACGGCTTCCCGATCCAGAATTTCTACATGTTCGAGGTCGTCGAGGGCGCGGACGGAAAGCCGGCGCTGAAGACCGTCGCCGAGCCGTTGAAGAACAACAAGGACTCGTACTACAAGGAGTGCCCGCTCTGAGGCGGGTTGCAGCCGGCCGTGCGCTGCACGGCTGATCGCTGATCGTCGGACGGGGGAGGGGATGACCGGAATGCGGCGGCTGGGGGCAGGATCGTGCGTGCTGCGTACGATGCGGATCCATCGGCCGTCGCTTCCGGCGTCCCGTGATTGCGCGCTACTGCGCGCAGCCAGTCCGCGGGCGCGGTCCTCGCGCTGCGCGGGCCGTATGGTGGCTCACCACGCGCAGGATCGAGGGCCACGAAGATGAGCGGCCTGCTGCTGCTCCTGCAGGTGCTCAACGGGGTGCAGTTCGGCATTCTGCTGTTCCTGATGGCGGCCGGGCTGACGCTGGTCTTCGGCATCATGAACTTCATCAACCTCGCGCACGGCGCCCTCTACATGATGGGCGCCTATTTCGCGGTGGCAGCCTACGGCGCGACCAACTCCTTTCTGCTGGCCATCGTCGCCGGCGTCGTCGGCGGCATGGTGCTGGGCGTCCTGCTGGACCGCCTCGGCTTTTACCGACTGTATCGGCGTGAACACCTGGATCAGGTGCTGGCCACCTTCGGCGTCATGCTGTTCCTCAATGAATTGGTACAGATCATCTGGGGGCCGGCACCCATCTCCATGACGCTGCCGGCCATGCTGAGTGGCCCGGTATGGCTGTTGGGCCTGCCCTATCCGGTCTACCGGCTGGTGGTGGTCGGCGTGGGTCTTGTGGTTGCCGCTGCCATGTACCTGCTGATCGAGCGCACGCGGATCGGGATGCTGATCCGCGCCGGCGCAAGCAATCGGCCGATGGTCTCGGCGTTGGGCATCAACATCGGCTGGCTGAATACCTTTGTCTTCACGCTCGGGATCGGACTGGCCGGTCTGGCGGGGACCATGATCGCGCCGCTGCGCTCGGTGCAGTCGGGCATGGGGGATTCGGTGCTGATCCTGACCCTGGTCGTGATCGTCATCGGTGGCATCGGCTCCATCCGCGGCGCGTTTCTCGGAGCACTGGTCGTCGGGCTGGTGGACACCCTCGGCCGTTCCTACGTGCCGACGGTGTTGGGCCAGGTGCTGCCGCCGGGGCCCGCCAGCACGCTGGGTGCCGCGGTGTCGTCCATGGCCGTCTACGTCCTCATGGTGATCGTGCTGAGCTTCAAGCCGGCGGGCCTGTTCCCTGTCCGGCAGGGCTGAGGACGGACGATCCATGGCACAGGGCATCGTCAACGGGGTTGCGGAGCGCGGGTTGGCCGGGCCGCGGCGCGCTCGCTACGTCGTGCTCACGGTGGTGGTCTTCGCGCTGCTGCTGCTGGTGCCGGTGGTGTCGGGGATGACCGCGCGGCCGTATCTCCTGGTACTTGCCAGCCGCATTCTGGTGTTCGCGCTTGCGGCCGTCGGACTGAACCTCGCGCTCGGCTTCGGCAACATGGTGAGCTTCGGCCACGCCATGTACATCGGATTGGGTGCGTACTGCGTGGCGATCGCATCGCACTACGGCTACGACAACGGTGTTGTGCATCTCGCGCTGACCGTGGGCATCACGGCGATCGTCGCGACCATCGTCGGCTATATCGTGCTGCGCACGCGCGGCATCGCCTTCATCATGATCACGCTGGCGCTGGCGCAGATGCTGTATTACCTGGCGCTCGGACTCAAGCAGTACGGCGGCGACGAGGGGCTCACGGTGCACCAGCTCAGCAACTTCGGTGCGCTCACCGGCAACGCCTTTGCCCTCTACCTGTCGCTGCTGGCGACGCTGGGCGTCGTGCTGCTGTTGCTGGCGCGGCTGATCCCGTCGCGCTTCGGATTGATCCTGCGGGCGGCGAGCATCGATGAACGGCGGGTGCGCGCAGTGGGCACCGCGCCGACCGGCTACCGCCTGCTGGCCTACGTGTTTTCGGCGGTGATCTGCGGTCTGGCGGGTTACTTCCTCGCCAACCTCACGTCCTACGCGTCGCCGGACTACCTGAACTGGATGGTGTCGGGCGACCTCATCATCATGGTGCTGCTTGGCGGCATGGGGACGCTGGTCGGGCCGGTCGTCGGCGCCGCGGCGTTCCTGTTGATGGAGATCGGCCTGCAGGCCGTGACCTCGCACTGGCTCGCGCCGATGGGCGTGATCATCGTGCTGATCGTGCTGTTCCTGCGCAACGGGATCTGGAGCCTCGCCGACCTGCGCGGGCGGCGGCGCCGTTGACATGGCGGCGCTGCTTTCCATCCGCGGGCTCGTGAAGTATTACGGCGCGCTGCTGGTGACGGATCACGTCGACCTCGATATCGAGTCGGGGGAGCTGCACGCCATCATCGGCCCGAACGGCGCCGGCAAGACCACCCTGATCAACCAGATCATGGGAGAAGTTGCCAGCGACGAGGGCAGCATCACGCTGGAGGGGCGCGCCATCGACGGGCTCAGCCAGGCGCAGCGCGTACGCGCGGGGATCGGCCGGTCCTACCAGATCACTTCGGTGATCCAGAAGTTCACCGTACTCGAGAACGCGGTGCTGGCAGTGCAGGGCTGCGCGGGCCACGGCTACCGCTTCTGGACGCCAGCGACGAAGACCCGGTCGTTGGTCGAGCGCGCTACCGCCATTCTCGAATTGCTCGGACTGCAGGATGAGCGCGACACGCTCGCCATGGCGCTGCCTTACGGCGTGCAGCGGCAGCTGGAGATCGCCATGGCGCTCGCGGCGCAGCCCAAGGTGCTGCTGCTCGACGAACCCATGGCCGGCATGGGGCGCGGGGATACGGGGTCGGACATGATGCTCCGCCTTCTTGAAAGGCTGAAGGCCCATTACGGCATCCTGTTGATCGAACACGACATGGACGCCGTCTTCGCCCTGGCAGATCGCATCAGCGTGCTGTGCTACGGCAGGGTGATCTGCTGCGGCGACGCCGATACCATCCGCCACAGCCCCGAAGTCCGTGAGGCCTACCTCGGTGACGAGGACGTTCCAGTATGAGCAGGCTGCTGGCGGTGGAGGACTTGGCGTCCGGCTACGGGCACAGCCAGGTGCTTTACGGCATGCAGTTCGAAGTCCATGCCGGCCAGTGCGTTACGCTGCTGGGCCGCAACGGCATGGGCAAGACGACGACGGTCAAGTCGATCATGGGGATGCAACCAACGTGGCAGGGAAGGATCCGCTTCGACGGGAGCGAGATCCAGAACCTGCCGAGCTACCGTGTGGCGAAGGGCGGCATCGGGCTGGTGCCTGAAGGACGCCAGATCTTTCCCAACCTGACGGTCAAGGAAAACCTCATCGCGACCGCCGCCAATCGCCTCGGCGCCGCCAAGCCGTGGACGCTCGCGCGGATCTACGGCCTGTTCCCGCGCCTGCAGGAACGCCTGTCCCATTACGGGGACCAGCTTTCGGGCGGCGAACAGCAGATGCTCGCCATTTCGCGCGCGCTGATGACGAATCCGCGGCTGCTGATCCTCGACGAAGCCACGGAAGGCCTCGCGCCCCGGGTCCGCCAGGAGATCTGGGAGGCGTTGGGCACGCTGCGCGCGGAGGGCATGGCGATCCTGCTCATCGACAAGAACCTGGCGCCGCTGCTGCGCCTCGCGGACCACCACTACATCGTCGAGAAGGGCAGGATCGTGTGGAGCGGCGACTCCGACGCACTGCGATCCGACGCTCAGGCGCGGGAAAAGTATCTCGGCGCGTAGCCGCCGGTGACCGCGGCACGCCGGCGCCGTTCGGGAACGGCGGATTTCGACAAGAGCCCTTGGCGCCGACGGTCCCGAGCCGCCCGGTTCAAGCAGGCGAGTGATTCCGTCGTACATCGACGCGCGTGCTGCGTGGATCGCGGCGCGCGGTAGTCGGGCGCAGGATCGCTGCCGTCGCGCCCGTTACTTGAGGCTTTCGTCCACCGGCACGGGATCGCCGCCTTCATCGAGCGGCACGAAGGAGATCATGGTCTTCGGCGTGAACTTGAAGTCGTTGCTGGGCAGGCGACCGTCCGCGGTCGAATACTGCATCGGCGCGTGACGGATGGAGCGACGGATCTCGCGCAGGTCGGATTCCACCTGATCCATGGCTTCGGCGGCCGCCCGCAGCATGTCGTTGCGAAGCTTCAACGCTGCCTGCATCGCAGCGACGTCCGCAGTCGTCGCCTCGTCGGCGAGACGCCGCATTTCCTTTGGATCCACGTTCATCATCAGCCCTCTTGTGCGTGTGTGGTCTCGTCGCTGCGGCACGTTCTGCTCGCGGACAACGCGGGCCGCGCCGCTTGAGCGCGCTAGCCTACACGCCGACGCAGCATGCGGCACTGCGGCAGGTCAACGACTGCGCGCTTCGATTCGCGTAGCGAGAAGCGTGCCGGGCCGCCAGCCCCCGGATGCGTGCCCGTGACGCGGTGCTACACGCGGACAGGGCCGGCGCCGCGTGGCACCCGCGCGTCCACCGAGACAGGTCGCCGTCAGCGTTCCGCCTTGAGCCGCGCTACGAGCGCGTGCGTGTAGTCCCTCGTCGAGGCGCTGCCGCCGAGATCCGGCGTGCGCACCTTGTCGTCGTTGAGCACGGCGTTGATCGCATCCCGCAATCGCACCGCGCGCTCCGGCAGGCCTACGTGTTCCAGCATCAACGCGGCGGCGAGCAGCAGCGCGGTGGGGTTGGCGATGCCTTTGCCGGCGATGTCCGGCGCGCTGCCGTGGACCGCCTCGAAGATCGCGGCGTCGTGTCCGATGTTCGCGCCGGGCGTGAGCCCGAGGCCGCCGACCAGGCCCGCGCACAGGTCGGAGATGATGTCGCCGAACAGGTTGGTCGTCACGAGCACGTCGAACTGGGTGGGGTCCAGCACCAGCTTCATCGCGCAGGCGTCGACGATGACCTCACCGAATTCGACGCGGCCCTCGTAGCGCTCGGCGTAGATCTGCCGCGCGGTCTCCAGCACGATGCCGGTCAGCGCCTTGAGGATATTGGCCTTGTGGACCAGCGTCACCCTGCGCCGGCCGTGGCTCAGCGCGTATTCGAAGGCGTAGGTGAGGATGCGCCGCATGCCCTCACGCGTGTTCACGCCGATGCCCAGCGCCACGGCGTGCGGTTCGTCGTCGATCGGAATGTAGTGCTCGAGGCCGGTGTACAGCCCCTCGAGGTTCTCGCGCACGACTACCAGATCCACTTTCTCGTAGCGGCCGCCCGGCAGGATCGTGCGCACCGGCCGCACGTTCGCGTAGAGCTTGAAGGTTTCCCGCAGTCGCACGTTGGAGGATCGGTAGCCGCCGCCCACCGGCGTGGTCAACGGCCCTTTCAGGGCGAGATGCGTGCGGTGGATCGAATCCAGCGTGGCCTTCGGCAGCGGGTCGCCGCGGGCGTCGATGCCCGCCATGCCCGCGACCTGGCGATCCCAGTCGAAGGGTGCGTCGAGCGCTTCCAGCACTTCCAGCGCGGCTTCCATGATCTCTGGGCCGATGCCGTCGCCGGCGATCAGAGTTGCCGGGAAGCGTTGTTCCGTCATTGTTGATATCTGCCTTGGGTCTGGTTGGGCCCGGTTGCGTATGTGTCGCCGCACGGCCATTCGTAGTGCATGGCGCGTCGTGCATTGTCCCACCAACGGACGCGGCGTCGCGGTGCGGCGTGTCCCAAGCGCGCGGTAGTGTCTTCGATGTGGCGTGTCGCGACGATGCCGCTTCAGCGCTTTCCGGTCGTTGATCCGAACCGATGCCACCGACGGAGGGCGCCGCACCCCATGGCGCCGGGCTTGAGCGTCGACCGCATGGCCCCTCGATCTGCGTGAACCGGACCCGGCTGGAAGGTGCGCGGAAGGCCGGAATGGAAAGAGAGCATTCCGTACGCGGCGTCAGGTCGATGAAAGTGGTTGAGGCGCTGGAAGTGGTCACGCGGGGCATGCGCTCGGTGATGCAGCCGTACCGCGTGGAAATAGCCGGGGCCGTAGAAGTTGCTGAAGCCCCACGGGCTGCCGAGGCCGTACATGCCGCCGCACTCGTAGAACGGATAAGCGCACGCTGATGTGACGATGGGCGGCACGGCGCGATAGGTGTTCGACGCCCAGAAGCTCACGTTCGGCAGAGTGCTGCACGCCGCGAGACCGATCGTCGCCAGGCACACGAGGCAGCCCTTCACGAGGCGCTGCCGGGAGCGATCGAAGCGCATCACCACGCACAACATCCCGACTGCCATCCGTGGGACCGCTTCTGAAGTGATTTGACTCCCGTGACGGCGCGTACGGGCAAGGCAGGCTGAGCAACCCGCGACCTGCGAGGGCGTAGACCCGCACGTCAACGCGCCGCAAACGTCCCTGCGAGTACCTCCTTGAGTGCCTCGACGTTACGTCTGCACCGCGGCGTATGAACCTGTCGACGTCGCGACGTTCCAAGGCGCGGAGGTGGGAGATGCTGATAGAACACGTGAGTACCGGCGTCAATCGCGCGGCGGAGTTCGTCGAGGTCGGCGGGCTGTCCTTCCCGCGCCTGCAGCTGGCGGCACTCGTGGCGGACGTGAATCGCTTCGAGCGCTGTTGCGGGGACGCGCGGCGCCTCAAGCAAGACATGAACGCCAGCGGTGGAGATCTGCCGCACTACGCGCAGGGCTGGACGCTCACGCACTTTGACGAGGTGCTGGCCACCATCCAGGATCTGGCGGCGCTGGCGTATGTCGCCGCGGTGGACGAGAAGCGTCGGCGCCGTGCGTCGGATGCGGAGGACCCTGCTGCGTAGCCGGCGGCGCGCAAGGCCTGCGCAGACGAGAAAGTCGTCTCGCTTCCGACAGGATGACTGGCTCACCGTCGGGCGCAGACGGCGGCATGCACGCAGCGGCGCTCGGGGCCGTACGCCGGCGAGTCCGCCCCGCACGCGTGCGGGGCGGCAGGCTCAGGCCTGCTTGAGGAAGCTGCGGATGCGTTCCTGGATGGCGGAGGTGTCGACGGTGTTGACGTAGGCGCCGGCCATGCGCATCGGGTCGCCGAAGAAGTAGTACTCGTAGAGCGTCTGGCGGCCGGCGAAGGCCGA
>DASVGQ010000039.1:0-9197 GCA_036379455.1 Nevskiaceae bacterium | reverse complement strand
GGCCTGCCGAGCGAGGCCGCCAACCTCGCGCGGCGCACGCACGCGCCGAAGCTTGTGCTGATCTATGAATCCGGCACGCTGGGCGCCCGTCCGGACGCGTTGCCGCTGTCCATCGGCGACGGCGAGCTGTGTGAGACGGCGCTGACTACCATCTCCGTGCCGGAAGTCTTTCGCTACTGGCTACAGGGCGGCAAGATCGACGTCGGTTTCCTCGGCGCGGCGCAGATCGATCGCTACGCCAACCTCAACTCCACCGTTATCGGCGAATACGCACACCCGAAGGTGCGGCTGCCGGGCGGCGGGGGCGCGCCGGAGATTGCCACCGGCGTGGGCGAGGTGCTGATCGTGCTGCGCCAGTCGCCCCGCAGCTTCGTGCCAGCGGTCGACTTCATCACGACTCTCGGTTTCGGCCGCGACGGCAGGGCGCGCGAAGGCGTGCCCAACATCGGCCGCGGGCCGAGCCGCGTGATCACCGACCTGTGCGTCATGCGGCCGGATCCCGCCAGCCGCGAGCTGGTCGTCGCATCCCTGCATCCGGGCGTGACGCGCGAGCAGGTGGAGAAGGCGACCGGCTGGCCCATCCGCTTCGGTGCGGCCTTGGGCACGACCGATGAGCCCAGCGACCGCGAGGTGGAAATCCTGCGAACCCTCAAGGAGGAGACGGCAAAGGCACATGCGGAGATCTGAGGGACCGGATGCGACACGCTAGGCGTGCAACGAACCACAGGCAGTAACGATCAAGGGAGATCCACGATGAAGATCATGACGTGTCTGTCATGCGTGCTGACCGCCGTCGCGATGACGGCAACGGCGGGCAGCCTGCAGGCGAAGGAGTTGAAGATCGGGCTGATCGCGCCGTTCACGGGGCCGCTGGCGGAATACGGAACACAGATGCAGCGGGGCATGGAGATCTACATGGCCCAGCACGGCGACACCGTCGCGGGACGCAAGGTGAAGGTCATCGTGCGCGACACGACGGGAATCGCGCCGGCCATCGCCAAGCGCGAGGCGCAGGAGCTGTTGATCCAGGACAAGGTCGACATCCTTGCCGGCTTCGGGATGTCGCCAAACGCCTTTTCTGCCGCACCGCTGGCCACGCAATTCAAGGTGCCGATGGTGGTGATGAATGCCGCCACCTCGTCGATCACCGAGAAATCGCCATACATCGTGCGGACATCGATGACCATGCGGCAGAGCGCTGCGGCGACGGCGCAGTACGCGTATGAGCACGGCATCAAGCGCACCTACGTGCTGGTGGCGGACTTCGCGCCCGGCGTGGACTGGCAGGAGCAGTTCACGAAGACCTACGCGGGCCTCGGTGGCGAGATTGTCGGCGCCGTCAGGGTGCCGGTGAACACGGTGGACTACGCGCCGTACCTGCAGCGCGTCCTGAATGCCAAGCCCGATGCGATGGCGGCCTTCGTGCAGGCCGGGCACAGCGGCCTCGCGCTGTTCAAGGGCATACGCGACGTCGGCCTGCAGCAGGCGGGCATCAAGCTGATCGGCGCGGGGGACCTGACGGACGAGTCGGTCCTGCAGTCCTACGGCGATGGCGCGATCGGCTACGTCACCACCTTCCACTACTCCGAGGCCCACGCCTCGCCCGAGAACAAGGCCTTCGTCGCGGCCTTCCGCAAGGCTTACCCGGGCTCCGATGCCGACGGCCTGGCGGTGGCCGGCTACGACGGCATGGCCCTGATCTCCAAGGTGCTCGACAAGACGCACGGCGACGCGGCCGGGCCGGCTTTCGCAGCCGCGGCCGAGGGGATGAAATGGGAAAGCCCGCGAGGACCCGTCGAGATCGACCCGCAGACGCGAGACATCATCCAGAACGAATACATCCGCAAGGTCGAGCGGGTGGACGGGCGGCTCCAGAACACCGAATTCTTCGTGTACAAGGCCGTCAAGGATCCGGGCAAGACGGCGGACAACCGCTTCGTGTATTCCGGGTCAGGGCCGGTTTCGCCCTGATACTCGCGTCACGCGCCCGCGGTTCGCGGATGAAGCGCTCGGCCGAGCCGCGGAGCGGACGCCGGTGCGGTGCGTGGCGTTTGGCTTAAGCTACGGCGGCCGTTGACCCATTGAATGCGGCGGGGTGCGCGGCTGGCGCCCCCGCCCTCTGTGATCACCCTGGATTCCGAGAGGAGGAACGACATGAAGAAGGTATCTCTGCTGATCGGTGGCAAGGAGCGGCAGGCGAAGGGCGGCAAGACCTACGATCGCCTCAACCCGCTGGGCGGGGACGTGGTAACGCGTGCGCCGGCCGCGTCCGTCGAGGACGCCAACGCCGCTGCCGAAGCGGCGGCGGAAGCCTTCAAGACGTGGTCCGCCAGCTCGCCGAGCGAACGCCGCACCAAGCTGCTGGCCGCCGCGGACGGCCTCGAGAAGCGTGCCGGTGAATTCACCGAGGCGATGGTCGAGGAGACCGGTGCAACAAAGGGGTGGTCCGGCTTCAACGTGCACGTGGCGGCGGGGATGCTGCGGGAGGCCGCGGGCCTGACCACCCAGATCCAGGGCTCCACGATCCCCACGGACGTGCCGGGCAATCTGGCCATGTCGATCCGCGTGCCCTGCGGTCCGGTACTCGGCATCGCGCCGTGGAACGCGCCCGTCATTCTCGGTACCCGCGCGGTGGCCACGGCTCTGGCCTGCGGCAACAGCGTCGTGCTCAAGGCCTCCGAGCAGTGCCCCGCGGTGCACTACCTGATCGGCAAGACGTTGATCGAAGCGGGGATGGGCGAAGGCGTCGTCAACGTCGTCACGAACGCGCCCGAGGATGCGCCGGCGATCGTCAAGGCGCTGATCGACCATCCGGCGATCATGCGCGTGAACTTCACGGGTTCGTCCAAGGTGGGTCGCATCATCGGCGAGCTCGCCGCCAAGCAGTTGAAGCCTGCGCTGCTGGAGCTCGGCGGCAAGGCTCCGTTTGTCGTGGCCGACGACGCCGACCTCGACGCCGCGGTCGCGGCCGCGGCCTTTGGCGCCTTCTTCCATCAGGGCGAGATCTGCATGGCGACCGAGCGGCTGGTCGTCTCCAGCGCGGTGGCCGACAAGTTCGCCGCCAAGCTCGCGACCAAGGCCAAATCGCTCAAGGCGGGCGACCCGCGCAAGGACGACACGCCGCTGGGCACGCTCATCGGCGAGCCGGCGCGCAAGCACATCAACGCGCTGATCGCGGACGCGCGCGAGAAGGGCGCGAAGGTCCTTGCCGGCGGCGAGTCGGACTCGGTGATCATGGGGCCGGTCGTGCTCGACAACGTCACGCCGGACATGCGCATCTACTACGAGGAGTCCTTCGGCCCGGTCGCCGCGATCGTGCGGGTCAAGGGCGACGACAACGAACTGGTGCGCGTGGCCAACGATACCGAGTACGGCCTGTCGGCAGCCGTGTTCTCAGGCAACGGCGCGCGCGGCATGGCGATGGCACAGCGCATCAATTCCGGCATCTGCCACGTCAACAGCGCTACGGTCTACGACGAGGCGCAGATGCCCTTCGGTGGGGTCAAGGCTTCCGGCCACGGCCGCTTCGGTGGTCAGGCAGGCATTGCGGAATTCACCGACCTGCGCTGGGTGACGATGCAGATGGGGCCGCGTCAGTACCCGATCTGAGCGAACCGACGTCGTGCCGCCGCCTGCGCGTAGTCGCGGGCGGCTGCCGCCGGGTGGCGCCTCAGCGGCGCGCGGGCGATGCGCTGACGGCCGCTGCAGGCGGCCTGCAGCGCCGATTCCAGTCGCCGATCAGCGGGTGGGTCGCGGGGCCGCAGCTCGTCGGCGCGCGATCTCCGCCAGCGCGCCCCAGTCCTTGTTCCCGCCGCCGCTGGCAATCAACTCTGCCAGCGCGTCGCGGACGACGGACGCCAAGGCCAGCGGCGCCGGCGCGTCGCGCGCGAGCTCCAGCGCGAGGTTGACATCCTTGTAGCCGTTGCGCGCGGAGAATCCCGCCGGCTCGTATTTCGCAGCCTGCATCGCTGCGCCGTAGCCCTGGTAGGCCGGGCAGGCGAAGAGCGTGTGCGAGGCAAGCGTCACGAAATCACCCGTGGAAACGCCGCTGGCTTCACCCAGCGCGGCGGCCTCGGCCAGCGACTGGATGGCGACGGACAGCATGAGGTTGATCTGGATCTTCATGACGTTCGCGCGCGACGGCACGTCACCCGCCGGCCACACCTTCTGCCCGAGCGCGCTCAAGAGCGGACCCACCTTCGAGACCGCCTCGGGGGCGCCAGCCACGATGATGTGCAGGCGCCGCGCGGCGGCTTCCTCCGGGCGGCCGAGCACCGGCGCGGCGACGTACGCGAGACCGCGTTTCTCGCAGATCCGCGTGAGCTCGGTGGCGAGGCGCGCCGACACCGTTGCCATGTCGAGGACGATGCTCGCGCGCGCCGCCGCATCCAGCGCACCGGAGTCGACCAGCGCTTCGTGGGTTGCGGCGTCGTTGGACAGCATCGTGACGATGACCTCGGCGCCACGCACGGCGTCGGCGGACGCGAGGGTGAGACGCGCGCCGGCGTCCTGCAGCGGCTTCGCGCGCGCCGCCGTGCGGTTCCATGCGCTGAGCTCGTGACCGGTCTCGAGCAGATTTTTGGCCATCGGCAGGCCCATGTTGCCGGTGCCGAGAAACGCGATTTTCATGTGCGCTGTCCGTTGCGTGGATGCGGGCCACGCTAGCACGCGCGGTGGACCCCGATGGAACCCGATGTGCCGGAGGTCGCGACCGCGACTCGCGGCGTCGGGTGCCGCACCTTCTTGATAACGCCACGGCGGTCCGCATGTTGGTCGAGGTTTCCAGATGGGGATGACGATGTCGACAAGCGCCGAGGCGGGTGCCGCGCAGGCAGTGGAATCGCACGAGTTCCAGGCGGAGACGCAGCAGTTGCTGCAGCTGATGGCGCACTCCCTGTACTCCAACAAGGAGATCTTCCTGCGCGAGCTGGTCTCCAACGCGTCCGACGCGGTCGAGAAGCTGCGCTTCGAGGCGATCACGCACCCGGACTGGCTTGGCGCGACCCCGCTGAGCATCGATCTGCTGATCGACGAGGAGGCGCGCACCCTGACGGTACGGGACAACGGCATCGGCATGTCGCGCGAGGAAGTCATCACTAACCTCGGGACGATCGCACATTCCGGTACGCGGAAATTTCTCGAGTCGCTGTCGGATCACGACCGGCAGGAGCACGACGTCATCGGCCAGTTCGGCGTCGGCTTCTATTCCGCCTTCGTCGTGGCGGATCGGGTCGAGGTGGTGACGCGCCGGGCGGGCGGCGACGAGGCCGTGCGCTGGATCTCCACGGGCGAGGGCGGCTACACGCTCGAGGCCGCGCAGCGCGAAGGACACGGCACGGACGTCGTGCTGCATCTGCGCGAGGACGAGAAGGAATTTCTCGACGCCGAGCGCCTGCGGCGCCTGGTGCGCCGCTATTCCGACCACATCGGGGTTCCAGTGCGGCTGTGCCTGCCACGCAAGGAGCCGGAGACGCTCAACCGCGCTGCGGCGTTCTGGACGCGGCCAAAGGCGGAGTTGAAGGACGAGGATTACCGCGGCTTCTATACGCACCTGACGCACGATCACAAGCCGCCGCTGGCGTGGGCACACCACCGCGTCGAGGGCACATCTGAGTACATCTCGCTGCTGTACGTGCCTTCGGTCGCCCCCTTCGACCTGTGGGACCGCGAGCCCAAGCACGGCGTGCAGCTCTACGTCAAACGCGTGTTCGTCATGGATCGCGCGGCCGAGCTCATGCCGAACTACCTGCGCTTCATGCGCGGCCTGGTGGATTCGGCGGACCTGCCGCTGAACGTGTCGCGCGAACTGCTGCAGGGTAATCGCGCGGTGGAGAAGATCCGCTCTGCGCTGGTGAAGCGCACGCTGGATCTGCTCGACGAGCTGGCGGAAAAGCGCTCGGACGACTACGCGAAGTTCTGGAAGCTGTTCGGCACCGTGTTCAAGGAGGGCATCGTGGAAGATCCGGCCAACCGCGACCGGATCGCCAAGCTCTGCCGATTTGCGACCAGCACCCACGCCGACAAGCCGGAAACGTCGCTGGATGACTACGTCGGGCGCATGAAGGAGGACCAGAAGAGCATCTACTACCTCACCGCCGACGGAACGGCGGCGGCGCTGGCGAGCCCGCAGCTGGAGGGTTACCGCGCGCGCGGCTACGAGGTCCTGCTGCTCGGTGACCGCATCGACGAGTGGCTCACGATGCACCTGCCGGAGTACGCGGGAAAGCCTCTGATGTCCTGCGAACGCGGCGCGGCCGATCTCAAGCCGCTGGTGGAAACCGCCGAGCAGGCGCGTCAGGAAAGCGCCTACAAGGATGTGCTGACGCGGCTGGCCCAGGCGCTTGCGGGGCGCGTTGCCTCGGCGCGGCTTTCGACCCGGCTGACGGAGTCGCCGGCCTGCCTCGTCACCGCGGACAACAGCGTGAGCCGGCATCTGGAGCGCATCCTGCGCGAGGCTGGGCAGACCGAGGTGCCGAAGGCCGAGGCAATCCTCGAGATCAACGGCAGCCATCCGCTCGTCGAACGGCTCAAGAATGCAACCGGCGCCGACTTTTCGGATCTCGCGGAAGTCCTCTACGGGCAGGCGGTGCTGGCGGAGGGCGGCCAGCTCGCGGATTCCGCTGCCTTCGTGAAGCGTCTCAACGCGCTGATCCTCGGCGGCTCAGGGAAGTCGAGCATCCTGCTGCCTGGCTGACGGGTGCGGGCGGATGGAACGCGCCGCGTAGCCGGGGCGGCTGCACCAGCGGGCTCCGGCGGTTCTGTCGATGGATCGGATCGAAATAAGCGGACGCACGAAGCGGCCCGCTTCGTATAATCGCGCGCCGCGCGTTTCCAGCGCGAACGATCCATCCAGAGGGGGCACCAGTGCAGCGAGAGACCATCGCCGTCCACGGCGGCTTCAAGAGCGACCCGACCACGCGTTCCGTGGTCGTGCCCATCTACCAGACGACCAGCTTCACCTTCGACGACACGCAGTACGGCGCCGATCTCTTCGATCTGAAGATCCCGGGCAATATCTATACCCGCATCATGAATCCCACGACCGACGTGCTGGAGCAGCGCATGGCGCAGCTCGAGGGCGGGGTCGCGAGCCTCGGGCTCGCCTCCGGCATGGCGGCGATCACGGCGGCCACGCTCACGCTGGCGAAGGCCGGCGAGAACATCGTTGCGACGGCGCAGGTCTACGGCGGAACCTACACTTTCTTCAAGCACAGCCTCGGCGCGTTGGGGATCGAGGCGCGGCTGGTGGACGGACGTGATCCAGCGGCCTTCGAGGCGTCCATCGACGAGCGCACGCGCATGGTGTACTGCGAGTCGGTCGGCAATCCGGCGGGCAACGTCGTCGACATCGAGGCGATCGCGAAGGTGGCGCACGCGCACGATCTGCCGCTGGTCGTCGACAACACCGTGCCAACGCCGATCCTGTGCCGTCCCTTCGAGCACGGCGCCGACATCGTCGTGCACGCCATGACGAAGTACCTCAATGGCCATGGGAACAGCATCGGCGGGATCATCGTCGATTCCGGCAGGTTTCACTGGCCGGGCAATCCCCGCTTCCCACAGTTCTACACGCCGGAGCCGGCCTACCACGGCGTGGTCTACACGGAGTCCTTCGGCGCCGCGGCATTCGTTGCGCGTGCGCGCACGGTGGCGCTGCGCAACACCGGCGGCTGCATTTCCCCCTTCAATTCGTTCCTGATCCTGCAGGGTATCGAGACGCTGCCGCTGCGCATGGAGCGCCACTGCAGCAACGCGCTGGCGCTGGCGACCTGGCTGCAGAAGCACCCGAAGGTTGCGTGGGTGAACTTTGCCGGGCTGCCCGGCAATCGCGACTACGCGCTGGCGCAGAAATACATGGACGGGGGGATTCCGGCGTCGCTGTTCACCTTCGGACTCAAGGGCGGCTTTGCAGCCTGCACGCGCTTCATGGACAAGCTCGAGATTATCAAGCGCCTCGTCAACATCGGCGATACGCGCAGCCTCGCCTGCCATCCGGCTTCCACGACGCATCGCCAGCTCAGCGATGCGGAGCTGGCGACGGCCGGCGTCAGCAAGGATCTGATCCGGCTGTGCGTAGGTATCGAACACGTCGACGACCTGATCGCCGACATGGAGCAGGCCTTCGCCGCGGCGTGAGCAGTGCGCCACCGGGGTCGCGCTACAGCGCGCTGGGGATCAGCCCCCGAGGATCCGTACAGTGCCGGCGTAGCGGTCGCGCCAGTACGGCCTGCTGATGTGCGCGATGGAAACCGTCTGGCCGCTGGCGGGCGCCTGTACCACTTCGTCGTGTCCGACGTAGATGGTGACGTGCATGCCGCCGTCGATGCGGTAGAAGATGAGGTCGCCCGGCGCCGCATCGGCGAACGGGATTTTCTGTCCCGCGTGGTACTGCGCGGCGGCGCTGCGCGGCAGCTCGACGCCGACCTTGCGATATACGTCGTAGACCAGCCCGCTGCAGTCGAAGCCGGCGCTGTCAGCGCCGCCGTAGACGTAGGGCCGCCCGATCTGCCCGAGCGCGTCCATCAGCACGGAGTGTCGCGCCGCCACGTCCGGCACCGACTGCGGCGCGGGCACGCGCGGCTGGGTTGCGCATCCGGCAAGCCACAGCAGGATCACCGAGACGAGGAAGGTAGCCGGCAGGAGCCGGCCTGGGCTACGTGCTCCGGTTGCAGCCTCAGGCACCGCGTCGGGCGTGCTCACGCGCTGATTGCAGCGTCGGTTGCGTCAGCGTTGTGCAGCTTCGGGCGCTGCTGCAGGGCATCGAGATAGCGCTCCGCGTCCAGCGCCGCCTGGCAGCCGGTGCCCGCCGAAGTGACGGCCTGCCGGTAGACATGGTCCATTACGTCGCCGGCTGCGAACACGCCTTCCACGCTGGTCGCCGTCGCGTTGCCGCTCGCGCCACCGTGAACCTTGATGTAGCCGCCGGTCATGTCGAGCTGACCCTCGAAGATCTGCGTGTTCGGCTGATGGCCGATCGCGATGAAGACGCCTTTCAGCGGCACGTCGCGTGTCTGGCCGTCCTTCACGCCCTTGACGCGCATGCCGGTGACCCCGGTGGCGTCGCCCAGCACTTCGTCGAGCGTGTGGTTCCAGAGGAATGCGACCTTGCCTTCGGCCGCGCGCTGGAACAGCTTGTCGTGCAGGATCTTCTCGCCGCGCAGCTGGTCGCGCCGATGAACGAGCGTGACCTTGGACGC
>DASVGQ010000038.1:0-3514 GCA_036379455.1 Nevskiaceae bacterium | reverse complement strand
CAGACCGTGAGTTTGAGCCCGGAGCAGAACGGCCAGCCTCAGCCCTACCCCGGCAGGGGTCGGCTTGGCTGGCCACCAGCGCGTGATCCCAGGCCGTCGGAATCGCCCCGTCGCTTCGTGGCACCGGCACGATCCAGCTCGTGCCGGCAGACGGGTTCACGGCGCTGGCCGTGCGTCCCGGACGTTACACAACGCGTCCGGCCCCACGAGGGGGGCGCGGTCTGTAGCGGGAGGGACGATTTATCGTTTTCCGTTGCGCGAGGAGCCACAGGAGTGATTAAATCGCTTCGTAATGGTCAATCACGACAATGCTGCTGCTCCGGTGCGCTATGACGCCACGCAGGCCAAGCGCCACTTCGGCGAGGTCCTGCGCCGCGTGGGCCGGGAGGAAGTCATCGCCGTGTCCCGCCGCGGGCACGACGTCGCCTACGTGGTGCCGGCCGAGATGTTCGACCGCATGCGGGCCTGGGAAGCCGCGGACGCCGACGTCCTGGCACGGCTGGACGCCGACTTCGACGCGCTGGTCGCGCGCATGCAGACGCCGGCCGGACGGCGGGCGGTGGACCGCCTGCTGGAAGCGGACGACGACTCCTTGAACGCGATCGCCTCGGGCGCGGCCGCCGCTTCCTGACGTGGGGCGCATTACCGTCGCCGCGGGCTGCAACGGCGCCGGCAAGAGCACCCTCCTCGCGCCCTTCATCCGCGCTGCCGGCGGCGCGTACTACGATCCGGACCGGTACGCGCAGGCGCTGCGCGCCGCGGGCCTCGACGCCCGGCACGCCAACGTCGCGGCCTGGCACAGAGGCTTCGCGGCGCTGACGGCGGCCATCGACGGCGACAGCGATTTCGTCTTCGAGACCACGCTGGGCGGGCAGCGCATCACCGCCGAGCTGCTGCGGGCGCTGGCCCGCGGTCGTCAGGTAGTGATTCTCTATGTGGGCCTCGACTCGGCCGACCTGCACGTGCGCCGCGTCGCGGAACGTGTGGCGCGCGGCGGGCACGACATCCCGGAAGCCCTCATCCGCAGCCGCTACGACGCCAGCCGCCGCAATCTGCTGCGCTTCGTCGGCACGGCCGCCACTCTCCGCGTCTGGGACAACAGCGCGCAGAGCCCTGACGGCACGCCTCGCGCCCGCCTGCTGCTCGACATCCGCGCCGGCCGCCTCCATCTGCCGGCGGGATCGGAGATTGCCGTCCTGCCGGCGTGGATTCGCCCGCTGGCCGCAGCGGCCCTGGCGGCAGAAGCCCGATAGCGCGACGCGCGGATGCAGTCGCGCGCCGTTCGAGAACGCAGAGATCACACTCCGCCGCACCAACGCGCCTGTCGTTCACCAACGCGATGGCGAGACGGGAAACCGCGGTCGGCCCTGGCATCCCGCGGTCAGAGATCCAGAGGCCGCACGCACTGGCGCGAACCGATCGCCGGAAAGCGGATCTACAAACCGGAAGCCCGTGGTTCGAGGAGCATGTGACCCCCCGATTGATGAAGTGCCTCGCGGTGGCGGCGCTTGCCACTGCCGCTGCATCCGTGTGCCACGGCGCGGTTCTCACCCACCCCGGAGCGCTGATTCTGGATCACGCCGCCGCCCTGTCCATGCCGGCGCCGCCGGTCACGCTGACCGTCCCCGGCGGCGTGGCGCCGGGCGAGAGGCTCGCCGGGCGGGGAATCGCCGCCTATCGCACGAAGCGGAACGCGGGCGTGCTGGAGGACCTCTACGAGGCGGGCCTGGTCACCCGCGCGCGGGTGAAGCTCGACGCGACGCAGGATGCGTGGCTCTACTCCGCCGGCACCGCGGTGACCATCGGCACGACGCCGCCCGGCCAGCTCTCGCGCATCACGGTGTCCTTCGCGCCGGGAAAGTGGCTGGTGACCGGCACCGGGGCGGTGTCGACAGACAAGGCGGGCGGTGTCCGCGTGGCGGTGACGTGGACCTACATCGAGGATCCGGACCTCGTGGGCATCCCCGATGGCGGACCCGCGTGGCGTCACGCCGTCTCCGACGGCCCCGCGCAAGGCAACGAGCCGGGGTCGTGCACCGTGGACCCCGCCGGCAACGCGCGCGTCATCCGCTGCGTAATCGACGCGCCGTGGTCCGGTGCCGCCAGCGTCCACGTACCGGGCGCGGGCTGACAAGGCGCGCGGGGTGTGGGGCGCGGCCTTGCGGCAGCGGCGCAGGCGCGAAGAGGGCGACGCGTCTCCAGAACGATGGAACGGGCGTCGCGGGACGCGGTCAGGGTGATCGTCCGAAACCTCAAGCCGGCGCGCGGCGGGTAACCCGAGCGACGCTCCGACGCGCAGCCTTACCGAGGGGTACCCGCTGACGAGACCTCGGGAGCGATGAAATCAAGCTCCCAGAGCGCCCGAAATACGGCCGTCGCAGCGCCGGGATCGCCGCTGCCGGCGATCTCCCGGATGGTGCGCTTGCCGTCGATGGCGCCCGCCAGCGCGGCCTGCTCGGCGCTCGGCGTGAAGGACCAGCCGGGGCGCACCATGCGTCCGCCCTCCAGCCCGCAGCGCATGCGCCAGTGCGGGACGTAATCCAGCGCGCCGTCACTCCCGAAGTCGATGACGGGAAGCGGGGAATCCGGGCGCCGGACGATGAAGAAGTGGCAGGCGTTGACGGTGTTGATCCGTTCCATCGCTGCCCATTGTTGGGCAGGTGAAAGCGTTGCGACGGCCGCCCCCAGGCCGTGCGCCCGATCGTGCGGGTAGTACGGCGCGTGGAACAGCCAGTCCTGGAACGCCAGCCCGGCATGCGCCACGAGCTCGAGGCAGTCGCTCACCGTATAGCTGCGGGCGCGGCCGTGCAGGAAGGTGTCCACCAGCGCGGCGTCGGACGTGAGGTCGGTAGTGATCTGCAGGTAGCCGCGCACCGGGTGCGCCGCGGGCAGCGACGCCAGCGTCTCGCGCACGATCTGCACGGAACGCTCGTCCTGGCCGAGCCCCATGTCGGCGAACAGGGACTGCAGCAGCTCGACGCCGATGCGCCCGTAGCGGGCATAGAGCATGAGGGCGGCCACGCCATCTGGTTTCAGGCACGCCCCCAGCGCCTTCAACCCCGCCGCGGGATCGCACAAGTGGTGGAGCACGCCGGTAGAGACGATGAGATCGAAGCGACGGCCTAGCTTCGGCGCTTCCTCGATCGGCAGCAGGCGCAGCTCGAGATTGTCGAGCCCGTGCCGGTCCTTGAGGTAGCGCTCGTGGTCCAGCGACGACTGGCTGACGTCGATGGCGACCACCCGCGCGCCGGGGTTGCCGCGGGCGAACACCGCCGCCTGGTTCGTGCCGCAGCCGGCGATGAGGATGTCCAGCTCCGGACGGTCATCACGGTCCGGCCACAGCAGGCGGTGCGCGTGACGCGGGTCGTACCACTCCCAGTGATCGCGCGACCAGGCGTCGAGGTCCTGGATCGGCGTCGGGTACGGCCAGTGCGTATTTCAGCGATCGTAGCCGGCCGTTTCAGATTGATGGTAGCCGGCGTTTCAGGCTGATCGTGGCCGGTGTGTCGGTCAC
>DASVGQ010000037.1:0-2340 GCA_036379455.1 Nevskiaceae bacterium | reverse complement strand
AGATCTCCGCCCGCCAGTACCTGCGGACGTGGCGCCACGAGCACCCCATCGACAAGAACCTGCCGAAGATCGCCGTGATCGACGCGCAGGGCGACATCGTGGACGGCCGCGGCACGGCGACGAACATCGGCGGCGAGACCTATGCGCGGCTGTTCGACGCCGCCGCGCACAGCTCCGCCGTCAAGGCCGTCGTGCTGCGCGTGAATTCGCCCGGCGGCAGCGCCAGCGCGGCGCAACGCATCGGTCGCGCCGAGGCGCGGCTCAAGGCAGCCGGCAAGCCCTTCGTCGTGTCGATGTCGACCATGGCCGCCTCCGGCGGCTACTGGATCTCGATGGACGCGAACCGCATCTACGCCGAGCCGACGACCATCACCGGCTCGATCGGCATCTTCGCGCTGGTGCCGAACCTCACGCCGCTGCTGACGAAGCTCGGGATCCACAGCGACGGGGTCGGAACCACGCCGCTGGCGGGCGCCTTCCGCATGGACGCGCCGCTCACGGACGAGCAGAGCGCGCTTATCCAGTCGCGCGTCGACTTCGGCTACGCGGAGTTCACCCAAGGCGTGGCGAGCGGCCGCCATACGACGCTGAGCTACGTCGACCGCATCGCGCAGGGGCGCGTGTGGAGCGGCGCCGCGGCGAAGCAGCGCGGGCTCGTCGACGCCTTCGGCGGGCTGCACGCCGCCGTCGCGGCCGCGGCGTCGCTCGCGCACCTGGAGCCGAACCACTATTCGATCGAGAACCTCAGCGCCGTCGGCGGCGCGTCCCAGCTCATCGGTCACTTCCTGCATCCGCGCCTGAGCATCCGCGCCGCGGTGGGCGCGGCGACCGGCCTGCCGCACGCATGGAGCGGGCCGCTGGTGACCGCCGCCGAAGAGCTGAAGAATTTCAACGATCCGCACGACGCGTACGCCTATTGCTTCTGCCAGCTCACCCCGCCCTCCTTGCCGCCGGGCTGATGGACGCTACGGGCAGGCAGTGACGCCATCGTCGGAACTCGCCTGTTCACGCAGCGGGAGTCCATGCGGCGTGACGCGCCTGGATGGAAGATCAACGCACTCCGAAGACGCGGTGTAATCCGGCATGGCCATTCTCCTCATTGTCGCGTGGGCCGTGCTCGCGGGTCTCGGCTGGGTGCTGGTGCACAGCGTCCCTTCCTTCCACGCCGCCATCTCGCAGGCGGCCGTGACGCACCCTTTCCTGCTGTACTCCGGCGTCGGCTTCGCGCTCGCAGCGATTGCAGCGGTCGTGCTGGCCGTGGGCGCCATCGTCGCAGTGGTGGTCTACCGCGCGCGCCATCCGGCGGAAAAGTCGTGAGCCGCCTGCCCGTCGCCTGAACAAAGGGCGCTCAGCGAGCGCGTACGCGATGCGGCAGCCAGCGCCAGAAGACGACGGCAGCGAGCGGCCCGAAGGCCCCGACCAGCACGATCCCAGCCGCGAGCGTCGCTACCGCCGCAACCGCCGACAGCAGCACCGGCGTCGCGCTGGCGCCGATGTCGGAGAACAACCGCCACAAGCCGAGGAACTGCGTGCGTCCGTCGCGCGGCGAGGCGTCCGCGCCGATGGTCATCACGAGGCCTGAGCCGATGCCGTTGCCGAGGCCGATGGCCATCGAGACGATGACGAAGCTGACGAGCCCGATCGTGAGCGGCTCGAGCATCATCGCAATACCCATGATGAGCACCGACGGCACCGCCACCCACAGGCGGCCGAAGCGGTCCATCGCCATCCCCGAGGGATAGAAGGCGAGCATGTCGATCATGGACACGAGGCCGTAGATCACGGAGGTCGCAACGGGATCGATGCCGAGATGCGCGGCCCACAGCGGAATGACGATGCGCTTGGAGGCGCGGATCCCGGACACCAACATGATGCCGAAGCCCAGCGTGAAGTAGGTCTTCCAGTGCTGGCGCAGCATCCGCAGTATGCCCGGCGATGAACCGGAAACGGCCGCGCGGTGACCCCGCGTGTCGAGGTCGGGAATGGTGTAGACCAGCGCCGCGCAGGCCAGCATGCCCACCACGCCGATCCAGTAGGCACCCGGAAGGCCGAGGAAGTGCATGGCGCCGGCGCCGAGAAAGGGCCCCACGAACACGCCGATGCGCCGCGTGCCGCCCAGCGACGACATGGCCCGCGCGCGCATGCGCGCCGGCACCGCCTCGATCAGGTAGGTCTGGCGGGAAAGCAGCAGCACGGAGGTCGCCATGCCGAGGATGAAGACGCCGGCTGCGAGCAGCTCGAGCCGCCCCGGCACCAGGCACAGGGCGAGGCCAACCGTGCTCAGCACCGACGCCCAGAGCATCGCCAGCCGCTCGCCGTAGCGCGAGATGAGCGTGGCCG
>DASVGQ010000036.1:0-2987 GCA_036379455.1 Nevskiaceae bacterium | reverse complement strand
AGGCCCAACAGGCGCTTGGTCTTAGTCATGGCCCGCGGTGCCTCCGGCAATGGTCTGGTTCGGGCGGTCGAAGTCGATGACCAGCCCCATGAGCAGGACGTGGTGGGCCGGGTCGAAGGCCATCGGCACCTTCTGGCCGGCAACCGTCACGCGCACGAGATACGGCGCCACCGGATCGGGCACCGCCGCGATGAAGTGCGTGTTCGGCATCTTGGCTTCCAGCCACGCCAGCGCCTTGTTGGCGTCCGCCTGGGTCAGCGCGGTGGAAGCCGGCACGGCCACGGCAGGGGCAGGCGTCGGCGCCACCCGGTAGCCGACGCAGAACGCGATCACGGCGATCCCCACGCCGACGATGGCGAGCGACACGGCCCGGCGCTTCGGGTGCGCGTTCGTGTGATCGAACTCGATGATCGGGCGCCAGCCCTTGAAGCGAATGCACATCTCAGGCGTCCTTGCGGTCATCTGCCGCAGCGGAATACGGCCCGGACACGGGCGGGGTCTCCGTGTCCTTCTTGCGAGGCGGTTCCTGATGACACGGATCGGAAACCAGCCGAGCGAGGTAGTCGGACAGCGCCTTGATTTTTTCACGCACACACATGGCGATCTCCTTGGGAGGTCATTTCTCCGGCACGACCTGCCGGGTGTAGAGGGAGCCGTAGGTGTCCCACTTGAGGGACGACCCATCGGTGATGACGAGCGTGGCCTTGCGCCGCGGCGGGACTTCGATGACCGGGAAGATGGCCTGCGCCTGTTTCAGGTAGAACTGCGCCAACTGGTCGGCGGCCTTGGAACCGCCGCCAAACGCGGCCTGCCGCAGCGCACCGGAACCGCTGATCGTCGAACCCGAGCCGAAGGAGCCGGAAAAGCTCGTGCCCTGCGACTGTCCCAGCGCATCACCGAGACCGGATGCAAAGCCCGCCAGCAGGGTCTTCGCCAACAGCGCCCCGCGCCGTTCCACCAGCGTTCCGCGCAAGCCGAACATGCCATCGGAGTCCGCGAGGTAGCCCTTGATCGGGGCGTCCAGCACCAGCTTGCGGTTCTTGTCCAGGCACGAGATGCGTGCCAACCGCACGTAGGCGCGTTCCGTGGACATCGAGCCGTAGGCCGACCCCAGCGCAAAGCAGGAAGCGACACGGTAACGGGCATTACCCGGCAGGATGGCGCGCCGCTCAATGCGCATCAGCACCGGCTGCGGATCGGACTGACTGGACGTGGCCGTACCCGCCTCCACGCCGGTCAGCAGCACGACGGGGGCAAAGGAACCAGCCGGAATGTAGCCCGCCTTCTCGTTCTTCTGCCACTTGGTGTTGGCCCCGACCTTGGACTTTTCGGGCGCCGGGGTTCCGCCTTCCGTGGATTCTGGCGTGATGACGATCGGCTCGGTCCGCGCCGGTCCCTGCGGCAGCGGTGTCCCGGCCGGCGGTGGCAGGGAAGCGCCGTTCTTGCCCTCTCCCCGCAACGGCGGAGGGGGTGGCGGGATCGCGGGCGGTGCCATCGTCGTCGTTGCGCCCGGCGGCTTGGCGGGCGGGGCCGCAGGCGGAGGCGCCGGCAGGCTCGGGGTGGACACCGGGCGGTTCGCCAGTTTCGTGACCAGCACCTTCAACTGGGCCAGCCCGTCGGACACGTCCTTCTGCGACTTCATCAGGGCCAGCAGTTGCTTGGAGTTCGTGTCCAGTTGGCGCTGCTGCTCGCTCGTGCTGTGCTTCAGGTGCAACAGTTGCGCCTGGGCCGAGGTCTCGAAGTTCTGGCGCAGCGTACCGGCAGGCGTCAGGTCGATGCCCTGCTGCACCTTCTGGTGCTTCGGTGGCGGGGCGTTGTTCTTGCCGAACAGCAGGGAGCCGACGATGACGAGGCCGATGGCCCCGCCGGCCACCAGCATCCAGCGGTTGCGCGACGCCTTCTTCTGCGCTTCCGGGGAAATCCGCAGCGCCTTCGTCCACTTGTTCTTGCCGTGGCCGCGGACGTGTACAGACCCGGCGTCCGGCTCCGAAGCGCTGTCGGTCGATTCCTTGGCCGACTCCGCAGCCGGATCGCCGGCTTCCGGTGCCTTCCTTTTCGCCGGTTCCTCCGGGTGCTGGCGCCGCAGCTTCGCCAGCGCCGCAGCGATGCCGCCGCCCTTGGGCTTGTCGTCCTTATCGGCCATTCGGCAGCTCCCACAGCAGCCACAGCGTCGTGGAGTGGTCAGGGCCGACCTTGGAGCCGTCCAGCAGCGCGGCCTTCACGCCGGGCTGGTAGAACTGCGAGGGATCGAGCGTCGAGACGGCCTGTCCGATGGCGTCGAGGCGGTATTCCACGACACGCCCGTTGCCACTCATCCACAGGCCGATGGGACGGGCCGTCAGGCGGTTGTAGCGCAAGGTGTGGGCGTCCGCCTGCTCGACGGACACGCGCGCCACCGTCCAGCCCGAAGGCGTCTCGCCTTGCAGCAGGGCGGACAGGACGGGCACCACCCCGGCGGCAGGATTGCGTGACTGCGGCACCGGCGCCAGAGAAACCGGTGGCGGCGCCGGGGCCAGTGCGTCGGTGTCCGGCACGTCGATGGTGGCGTCTGCGCCCGGCGTCGGCACGAGGTCGAGCACGCGCGTCGTACCGTCGTTCAACTGCACGATGGCCTGCACGGGCGTCCGGGCCTTTATCTTCTGCAACATCAACAGCAGGACGTGGTTGTGCGACAGGAAGTAGGGCTTGCCGTTGAGCGGGGCCGTGGGCGGCATGACTGCCTTGGCGACCGGCTGGCCGAACTTCAACACGGTGTAGACGCCGGTCGGCACCGGGATGCGCGTCGGCTCCTGCGCCTCGGCGGCGGGCAGGCAGGCCGCGACCAGCACGACCAGCAGGATGGCAAGGCGCACCCAGCGCGGAAGGAAAGCGATCACGAGCCTGTCTCCACATTGTTGATGGCGTAGATGCCGTTCGAGATCGAGTACGTGAAGGTGTAGGTCGCGTGCGTGTTCGTCGACTGCTCGCTGCCGTTGTAGCGTTTGAGC
>DASVGQ010000035.1:0-7184 GCA_036379455.1 Nevskiaceae bacterium | reverse complement strand
AGGTGACCACGCCGGTTCCTGAACGTTGGTTGAACCGCGCAGAATTTGGTTGACGTGTCCGTCAATTGATACCGTCGCCAGTTCCGTTCCACTCGCCGTGCGCTTTTCATAGATTAATACGTTGCTGTTGGGCGCGAAAGATGGGCTTTCATCGACCGGGCCGCTGGTCAGAATCTTCAACGGGCCGCCCGTCGCCGGCATGATCGCGATGCGTTGGAGCCCGCCCTGTACATCCGCCATCGCCAACAGCTTGCCGTTGGGCGAATATGCGGGCCGCTGATTCTGCACGCCCTCGAAAGTGACGCGTGTCGCGGCGCCCCCGCCGGCGGGCATAGTATAGATTTGCGGGTTGCCACCGCGATCGGAAACAAACGCGATGGTCTGCCCATCAGGCGACCACGCCGGCTCGGCGTTGATGCCCGAATCGTGCGTGAGCTGGCGCCGTTGGCCGGTCGCGACGTCGACGATATAGATGTTCGTGTTGGCGCCCGAGGTCGTCAGCGTCACCGCCAGCGAGCGCCCGTCGGGTGACCACGCTGGCGAACCGTTCACGCCAGCCACGCTGGTGACTTCGCGCAAGGTGCCGGTCGCCAGCGTATCGACGTACACCGCCGAGCGGTTGTTGTGATAACCGACAAACGCAAGCCGCTTGCGGTCCGGGGACCAGGCCACGGACAGGATCGGTTCGTTCGACGATGCGATCACGTGCGGGAACTTCCCGTCCCAGTCGGCGACCACCAGCTTGAAGTTGCGGTGCATCCCGAGTCCGCTGGCCTCGACGTAGGCGATCTGCGTGTCGAAGTACCCGGGAATCCCCGTCAGCTTCTGGTACACGAGGTCCGCGATGCGGTGCGCCACGTAGCGCAGCTGGCCGACCGGCACCACCGGCATGTCGTAGCCCAGCAGCTGTTTCTGGCCGAAGGTGTCGAGCAGGTAGAAGCGCACCGCGACGCCATCGCCGCTCGCCGTTTCCTGCCCGATGACGATGTCGTTGACGCCCAGTACCTGCCAGTTCCGGTAATTGACCTGTTCGGGCGTGCTGGGTTTCTCGAGCATGTCGCTGCGCGGCAGCGCCTTGAACAACCCGCTGCTCGCGAGGTCGTCCTGGACGATCTGGGCCACGTCGAAGGTGACGCCAGGCCCGTTCTGGAACGGCACCACTGCGATCGGCTGAGGAGCCGTCTGCCCGCCCGTTACCGTGATGTTGAGCTGCGCATGCGCCGCCCAGCAAGCAAGTAGGCCGACCACCAACAGGATTTTCTTGATCATGAAAATTGCTTTCTACTGAAGATCTTCAGGGGTAAACGTGAGATTGAGCAGCGGCACGAAGGCCGTCGGGTCGGCAGGCAGCGGCAAGGGGCTGGACTGTAGCACCGCGGCCTGCACGGAAGCGTCGTAAAGCGGGTTCCCGCTCGGCGTCGTGATTTCGGCGGATACGACCGTACCATCGGGATCCAGGCGCACGCGGATGACACAGCTCAGGTTGTCCTGGATTCCCGGCGGCCGCTTCCAGTTCGAGCTGAGCTTGGCGGTAATGGCGGCAACCCATTGGTTTTGCGAGGCCTTCGTGAGTTGAGCGCCCTCGACACCGAGCTGCTTCTGAAGCTCGGCTTTCCGCTTGGCGAGCTGGGCCGCCTTGGTCTTCGCCTCTTGCTCCGCCTTGGCCTTCGCGGCCGCCGCAGCCTTGGCCTTCGCCTGCTGCTCCGCCTTCGCCCTCGCTTCTGCCGCCGCCTTGGCCTGGGCCTCCTGCTCGGCTTTGGCCTTCGCGACGGCGGCCGCCTTCACTTTTGCTTCTTGCTGCGCTTTCTCCTTGGCCTCCGCGGCCGCCTTGGCTTGCGCCGCGGCCTTCGCCTGGGCCTCCGCTTTCTGCTTTGCCGCCTGCTCCGCCTTCGCCTGCGCCTCCTGCTCGGCCTTGAGCTGCGCCGCTTGCGCGGCCTTCTCTTCAGCGGCCTTCGCCTCAGCCTCTTGCTGCGCTTTTACCTTGGCGGCCTTCGCTTGTGCTTCCTGCTGAGCCTTCTCCTTGGCCTCTGCCGCCGCCTTGGCTTCGGCAGCCGCCTTCGCCTGAGCTTCCGCTTCCTGCTTGGCTGCCTGCTCCGCCTTCGCCTGAGCCGCCGCCCTTGCTTGCTCCTGCGCCTGCTGCTTCGCCGCCTGCTCGGCTCGCGCCCGGGCCTGCTGCACGGCCTTGGCCTCAGCTTCCTGCTCTGCTTTCTGTTGCGGGTTGGGGGCCTGCAATTCCTTGAGTTGGGAAGGACTGACGAGCGTCCCCTCGATCGCGGCCGGCGCCTGCACCGTGCGGCTGCACCGGACGCCGACGAACACGAACGCAAAGACGATGACGTGCAGCAGCAACGCCATCAAGTAATGGCGAAGGCGCAGGTTCATGCCCGACCGTTGCGCGCACCTTTGTCGGACGGCGGCGAAGGCGGCTCCGTCACGAAGCCGATCTTCGTCGCGCCCGCCGCCTGCAACAGAGTCATGCCGACGGCCACGAAGCTGTAGGGGACGCTGCGATCCGCGCGCACGAGGATCATCGTCTTCGGCTTGTTGCGCAGCACGGCGGCGATGCGTTGCTCCACTTCGTCATCGCTCAGCGGCTCGTGCTCGTGCGTGCCGATGTCCAGGTAATACTGACCCTGCGCGTCGATGTACAGGGTGACCGGCTCCTCGTCAGATGGCAGCGGATTGGCTGACGCCTCTGGCAGGTTCACGTCCACGCCCGGCGTCAGCAGCGGCGCGGTGACCATGAAGATCACCAGCAGCACGAGCATCACGTCGATGTAGGGAACGATATTGATCTCGGCCGCCAACCGTCGCCGGCGGCTGCGCGTGAAAGGCTGGGCCGCGGCCATCAGGTCCGCCCTCCTCCGATGCCGCGCAGGCCGCGCTCAATGATGCCGGACAGCTCTTCGGAAAACGTCAGGTAACGTCCCTCCAGGCGATCCAGCCGCGAGGTCAACAGGTTGTAGGCGACCACGGCGGGGATAGCAGCGATCAGGCCCATCGCAGTCGATACCAGGGCCTCGGCGATACCCGGCGCCACCATGGCGAGCGACGCCTGCTTGACGTTGCCGATCGCGACGAAGGCCTCGACGATGCCCCAGACGGTCCCGAACAGGCCGACATAGACACTCGTCGAGCCGATCGTCGCCAGTACCGGCATGCCGCCTTCCAGTTTCTCCATCTCACGTGCGTGTGCGACGCGCATCTGCCGTTGCACCGAAGCCAACGCATCGTCCGCACTCAGCTGACTGCGGGCGCCGTGTTGTTGCCGCGCGAATTCCTCGTAACCAGAGCGGAAGATGGATTCCAGCCCGTTGCCGTCGCCCTCCTCGTTGTCCGACTTGTCGTAGAGGTCGGTCAACGTGCCGCCGGACCAGAACCGGTCCTCGAACTGCGCCGCCGAACGCTGCGTACGAGTCAGCAGCGCCCGCTTCGCGAAGATGATCGTCCAGGAAAGAATGGATGCCGAGACCAACAGAAGCAGGACGATCTTCACCATCACGCTGGCCTGCAGCAGGATGGCAAGGATGGAAATGCCGTGATTCATGCTTCGGAACGCTCCTCATCAGCGACCGTGGTACCGACAACGGGAATCGACTGCCCTGCCCGGCAGCGCATCAGCTGCGGCAGCCGGCACGGGCGGAAATTGCGGGTGTCCACGCAGGCGACGCGCACGCGCGCGGTCGCCAGAGGACGCATTTCGCCAACGCGCTCGATACGCTCCTCGAACACCAGGCTCGCGCCTCCGGAATGGGCGACCTCTGCAATGACCGAAAGCTGTTCGTCCAGCCGCGCCGGACGCAAGAATCGCAGCGCCAGCGACGCGACCGTGAAGGCGATGCCGTAGCGTTCCGACAGCATTCGGTGCGAGCAGCCCGTCGCGCGCAGCCACTCGGTGCGTGCGCGCTCGAAATACCGCACGTAAGCGGCGTGGTAGACCACGCCGGTCGCATCCGTGTCTTCGTAGTACACGCGCACCGGAACGCTCACTTCCACGAGACGATCCCCCGCGGCGATCCCGCACGCTGTCGCTCGCAACGGCGCACGGCTCAGCCCGCTTCGTGGAACAGATCGGAGCGCTCCCCTGAAGGGGGGACGAGCCCGCAGTGCCGATACGCCACGTCGCCGACGACGCGTCCGCGTGGCGTGCGCAGCAGGTAGCCTTGCTGGATGAGATAAGGCTCTACCACGTCCTCGATCGTATCTCGCGCCTCGCCGATGGCCGCTGCCAGGCTGTCGATCCCCGCAGGTCCGCCGCCGAAGCGTTCGATCAACGTCGTCAGCAGCCGCCGATCCATCCCGTCGAGCCCCGCGCCGTCCACTTCGAGCATACCCATGGCGCGGTCAGCGGCGGCGCGCGTGACCACGCCACGTCCCTTGACCTCCGCGTAGTCGCGCACGCGGCGCAGCAGGCGGTTTGCGATGCGCGGAGTGCCGCGCGCGCGGCGTGCGATTTCTCGCGCGCCGTCCTCCTCGACCGGCACTCCGAGGATCTCCGCGGAGCGCTTGACGATCGTGCACAGATCATCTGCGCCATAGAAATCCAGACGCTGGACGATGCCGAAGCGGTCCCGCAGCGGCCCCGTCAGCGCGCCGGCGCGCGTCGTGGCGCCGATCAGCGTGAAGGGCGGTAGGTCGAGCCGGATGGATCGCGCCGCAGGGCCTTCGCCGATCATGATGTCGAGCTGGTAGTCCTCCATCGCCGGGTACAGAACTTCCTCGACCACCGGCGATAAGCGATGGATCTCGTCCACGAAGAGCACATCGCGCGGCTCCAGATTCGTGAGCAGAGCCGCCAGATCGCCGGGCTTCTCCAGGACCGGACCCGAGGTCTGGCGCAGGTTGACCCCCATCTCCGCCGCGAGGATATGGGCGAGCGTCGTCTTGCCAAGCCCAGGCGGGCCGAAGATGAGCGTGTGGTCCAGCGCCTCATTGCGGCGCCTGGCCGCATCGACGAAGATCGTCAGCTGTTCGCGGACCGCCGCTTGACCCACGTACTCGGCCAGACGCCGCGGACGCAGCGCGCGTTCGATGCGCTGCTCTTCATCACCGCGCAGCGCGGGAGCAATCTCACGCACAGTCGACGCGCCTGCGATGTCACTGGTCATCGCGGCATTGTATGCGAGCGCGGTTGCATCTACCTGAACCCGTCGTGAACGGCCGCCAATCCGTCGTCCCTGCGTTCCGGCTTGTCAGCGCGCGGCGCGGCGAAGCGCCTCCCGGATAATCACGTCGGTGGAAACATCCTCGACCGCGACCGCCTCGACCAGACGCCGTGCTTCGGCAGGCTTGTATCCCAACGACTCAAGCGCGGCGCAGGCTTCGTCGCGTGGCGTCGCCGCGATGTCGGGTCGGAGCGCCTTGCCCAGCGCCGCGTTGCCGCCTGGGAGGCGATCGCGCAGTTCGACGATGATGCGCTCCGCCGTCTTCTTGCCGACCCCCGGTGTGCGCGTGAGGCGGGCGCTGTCTCCAGCCCGCACGGCGCTGCGGAATTCGTCCACGCTCACGCTGGAGAGCACGGCCAGCGCCACCTTGGGGCCGACGCCTGACACTTTCAGCAGCGCACGAAACAACGCCTTCTCTGCCACCTGCGAAAAGCCGTACAGGAGCTGCGCGTCCTGCCGGACCACAAGATGTGTGTAGAGCGTCGTCGTGGCGTCTGTCTCCGGCAGACGATAGAACGTCGACATCGGCGCCTCGATCTCGTAGCCGACGCCGCCCACGCCGAGCTCCAGCCACGGCGGCTGCTTGCTGAGGATGATGCCGGTGAGCCGACCGATCACGCCGACTCGACGCTGGTCGGCGCGTGGCCGTAGTTCCGGTAGCCGACGCCGCGCACCGTGCGATGCTTGCCGCCGACGCCCAATGGTGAACCTCGCAGCCGCGCGTGGCACAGGGCGATGGCCAGCGCGTCCGCGGCGTCCGCGGCGGGCGTTTCCGGAAGCTTCAGGATCGCGCAAACCATGTGCTGGATCTGTCGCTTCTCCGCGCGTCCCGTGCCCACGATCGTTGACTTCACCTGCGCGGGCGCGTACTCGTGCGGGATCAGCCCACCTTGTGCGAGGGCCAGCAGAGCGACGCCGCGCGCCTGTCCGAGCACCAGCGCCGAGTTGACGTTGCGCCGCACGAACACCGACTCCACCGCTGCCTCGTCCGGCCTCTGCTCGGCGATCAGGTCGACGAGCGCCGAGTGGATCCGCTGCAGGCGCATCGGCAACGCGGCGTCGGCGCAGCGGATGCAACCATGCGCGACGTGACGCAGCTCGCCGCCGCAGCGTTCGATCACGCCATAACCCGTTACGCGGGAGCCGGGATCGATCCCCAGCACGCGCACGAGTCCACGGAGAGCGGCGGTGCGCGGAGCGTCCAGCATCGTTCTCAATCCGTCGTCTCTGCCAGCAGGTGCGCGTTGTGGTGCACGGCCTGCACGTCGTCCAGCTCCTCGAGAGCGGAGATCAGCTCTCGCAGCGTCGATGCCGTCCCGGCATCGACGTCCACGAGATTCTCCGCGCGCATGACGACATCGGCGGAGAGCGCCGCGAGACCCTTCGCCGCCAGCGCATCGCGCACCGCGTGGACGTCTGCCGGCGTCGTGATGACATCGGTAAAGCCACCCTCGGTCTGCACGTCCTCGGCACCCGCGTCGAGCGCCGCGTCCATGATCTGTTCCTCCAGCTTCGAGTCTTTCCGGATATCGAAGATCAGCTCACCGACCTTGTGGAACTGGAAAGCCACCGAGCCGCTCGTGCCGAGGCTGCCGCCGAAGTGCGCGAAGGCGTGCCGCACGTCGGCAACGCTGCGCGTGGTGTTGTCCGTCAGGCAGTCGACCATGACCGCCACGCCGCCCGGCGCGTAGCCCTCGTAGCGCACTTCCTCCATCGTCTGGCCGTCGAGCTCGCCGCCGCCGCGCTTGATCGCGCGGTTGATCGTGTCCTTCGGCATGTTCGCGGCGATCGCCTTGTCCATGGCCAGGCGCAGTCGGGCATTGCCCGCCGGGTCCATGCCTCCGGCTCGCGTGGCCACCGTGATCTCACGGATGAGCTTGGTGAAAGCCTTTGCGCGTTGCGCGTCCGCCGCATTCTTGCGCGCAGCGATCGTTGGTCCTCTGCCCATAGCCTTTCGGTCCGCCGTCGCTCACTGCGAGCGGCGCCTCGTGTTCATAACCGGTGGTGGATAACGCTCGA
>DASVGQ010000034.1:0-6201 GCA_036379455.1 Nevskiaceae bacterium | reverse complement strand
GAGCTCGGCGTAGGTTCCCACCACCCCCGCGAACGCCGGGTGCTCCGCCACCCGCCGCGTCACCGCCTTGCCGTCGATCTGCACCGCCATGTGCAGCGAGTTCAGCCGGTCGATGTACTCCTTGCCTGTACGAGCACCCATGTATTGCCTCCTCAGTCCTTAGCCAAACCGTGTGCCAAAAACCCGCCCTGCTCACCCAATCTCTACAAAAGAAATTCCACGCCCAGCGAGGCTTCGGAAATCACCGTGAAGCGCGAGTTCACGAAACCCAGCGCATCGCCGCCGCGATAGTCGAAACCCATCACCTTGCCGACGTAGAGCGTGTGGTCGCCGCCGTCGTAGGCGGCCCACGGCGCGCACGCGAACCACGCGAGGCAACCGGCGAGCCGCGGCGCCACCGGATCCTCGATCCATTCCGGTTTCACGCTCGGTCGCCCGGCAAAGTGCAGCGCGAGGCGTTCCTCCTCCGCGCCGAGGATGTTCACCGTGAACGGCCGGTCGCGCATCAGATCGTGCGTCGTGGCGTTGCGCGCCACGCACACCAGCACCAGCGGTGGGTCGATCGACACGGCGGTGAAGGAATTGGCCGTCATGCCATGGCGCTGCTCGGGACCGTCGAAGGTGACGATGCTCACGCCCGTAGGGAAGCGGCTGAGCGCCGCCCGGAAACGCGCGCGATCGAGCTGCGTCCTCACGCAACCCCGCGACGATTCCGGATTCGCCGCTTCAGCGGCCGGCGCGTCGGTCATGCCTGCCCTCCCCTGCCATTGCCGCGCACTCCGCGTGATCTCGGGCCCGGCTCGTTATACCGCAGCGGATACGGGCGTCGCCAGTTGGCCACGCCGGCCGGGCGCGCGGCGAGGCCAGCTTGCGTGCTGTGGCTGTGTCAGCACAGGCCGCCGTTCACGCCGATGACCTGCCGCGTAATGTAGACGGCCTGCGTCGAGCACAGGAAGGCCACCAGCGCCGCGACCTCCTCGGGGGTTCCGCTGCGCCCAGCGGGAATCCATCGGTGCAGCTCGGCGTCCGGCAGCGCGGCGGTCATGTCGGTCGCGATGAGACCCGGCGCCACCGCGTTGACGGTGATCCTGCGGCTCGCCAGCTCCACCGCGAGCGCCTTGACGGCGCCGATCAACCCGGCCTTCGCCGCGCTGTAGTTCACCTGCCCGCGGTTGCCGATCTGCCCGGCGGCGGAGGTCATTGCCACGATCCGTCCGCCGCGGCGCGCGCGGATCATGGGCATGATCAAAGGCCGTACGACGTTGTAGAAGCTGTCCAGATCGGCGCGCAATACGGCGTCCCACGCAGCGCCAGTCATCGCCGGAAACACCGAGTCGGCCGTGATCCCGGCATTGCACACGACGCCGAAGTACGCATCGTGTTCCGCGATATCGCCCGCCAGCGCCGTAGCACACGCGGCGCGATCCGCCACGTCGAAGGCCAGCGTTCGCGCAGCGCCGCCGCGGTCGGCGATGAGCGTCCGGACCGCGCGCAACGATGCCGAATCCGACCGGCCGTGCACCACGACGCCGAAACCGTCCGCCGCCAGCGCCAACGCGCAGGCGCGACCGATCCCGCGACTCGAGCCGGTCACCAGCACCCAGCGACGCGACTCAACCATGGGCCGGTCGCTCATTGCGGACCTGCAAGGTGTATCCATACGCGAAGTCGGAAAGGCTGAAGCTTCCCGTCCAGCCGTCCGATCCGTCGTCGTAGCGGATCTCGGTCACGAGCCTGCGGCCGTGGAACAGCTGACGAACCCCGGGCCGCGGCACCTCCAGCCGCCAGCCGCCGCCGGCAAGCGCATGCCGCCAGACGTCCAGCGGCCACAGCGCGAGCTGCACGTCTGCCCAGACCCGGCGCGGGGGAAGCTGCTGAGGAACGTAGGGGCTGGTCTGCGCATGCACCCCCGCCGCGTCGTAGCGCAGCGTGAACACGCGTTGACCGAAGGGGCCGAGCGCGACCAGCACGTCGCCCTCCGGACGCAGGCTCAAAGCCACCTGCATAGTCAACTCGCGGCTTCCGTGGCTGACCCGCAGCACCTGCGTCACGTCGCGCGTGGTGGTCCACGCGCTCTGGGGCACCAGCGGCAGCTCGGGCGGCCGCGACATCGGCAAAGCCGCGCAGCCGCCCAGCACGGTGACCGCGAGCCACCACGGCAGCCGCCGGTGGATCAGTTCACCGCCCGCTCGGCGCGCCGGCTGCGGACCATCTCCGCCATCGCGCGCAGGCGCCGGCCGCCGTTGCCCACGTAGGCGTTGTCCCGGTCCCAGACGTAGCCGCCGAGCACGCCGCACAGCATCCGGTAGATGCGCTCGGGCTTCTCGTCGCTGAGCAAGATGTCCTGCAGATCTCCCGAGTACCAGCTTTCCACCAGGTCACTGCAGGTGCTGGTGCCGAGGGCCATGGGCGCAACGAAGTCCTGCTGCCAGTCGACCTGCTCGCCCGCCAGCTCGCGCGCCATCGCGTCAACGGCGAGTTTCGCGGAGTTCACGGCCAGCGTGACGCCCGAGGAAAACACCGGATCGAGGAAGCCCGCGGCGTTGCCAAGCAGCGCGAAACGCTCGCCGCAGCTTTTCGTGACGGCGCTGGAATAGCCCCGCAGGGCGCGCGCCGGCCACAGCTGCCGCGCGTTGCGCAGCATGCGGCCCATGTCCGGATCCTCGCGGATCGTCTTCCACAGCCACGCGTCCGCGTCCTGCCGCTCGCGCGGGAACACGGCGTCCGGCGCCACCACCCCGACCGAGGCGGTGCCGTCGGAAAAGGGGATCAGCCAGTACGACACCTGGTTGTCGTCGGGATGGATGGTGATGCGCACGCGGTCGTGCCGGAACGCGGGATCGTCGATGCGATGCTCGACGTGCGTGAAGACCGCGACGCGCACCGGGTAATCCGAGGGCTTGCCGAGGCCCAGCAGCCTTGGCAGCACGCGGCCGAAGCCGCTGGCATCGAGCAGGAAGCGCGCGCGCTGGCGGTATTCGCGCCCCGCCTCGTCCCGGCTGCGCAGCGAAACCTGCGTCCCGACAAATTCCACGCCGACGATCTGCTGGCCGAACACGACCTCTGCACCCTGTCGCGCCGCCTCCTGCGCCAGCACCTGGTCGAAGGTCGCGCGCTGCACGTCGAAGGCGTAGTCGAAGCCCTCGCTGTACTTGTCGCTGAACAGGAAATCCGTGCTGCGCCCGGAGCGCACCACCTGCGCGCCGTTCTTGCGCTGGAAGCCCGCTCTCGACAATGCCTCCATTATGCCGGCGTCATCGAGCACGCACAGGCACTGCGCGAGCAGGCTCTCGCCGATCTGGAAGCGCGGGAAATGGCCGCGTTCGAGCACCCTCACCGACAAGCCCTTGCGACGCGCGAGCGCGGCGGCCACCGCGCCCGCCGGGCCGGCGCCGATGACGGCGACATCCACGGCTCCGAGTTCTTCCATCTCACCTCCGCGCGCTGCCGCGCTTTCCCACCACCAGACAGGCCGACCACGACACCAGTACGCCGACCAGCACCGTCAGGCCGAGGCTGCGGACGAAGGGCGTGGAGCTCAGCGCCAGCAGGCCGAAGGCCAGGAGCGTCGTCGCCGCCGCCAGCGAGACCGGCAGCAGCATCGAGTAGCCGTGCGCGCGGCCCCGCTGGGTGAACAGGGCATAGTCTACCGCCAGCCCCAGCACCAGCAGCAGCGCGACGACGTTGAACAGGTTGACCGGCAGCCCGAACCAGCCGAACAGCGCCAGCGTCACGGCCAGCGAAAGTGCAGGGACCACCGCCAGATCCCAGTCCTTCCGGCGGCGGAAGTAAACCGCCAGCAGCACCGCGGACAGCAGCCCGGCTAGTGCCGTCAACCACAGCGCACGCACCCGGTAGACGCCGAGCACATGGGAGACGCTGTGGACCGGATCCAGCAGCCGCACGCCGGGCAGACCCGCGGCGGCGCCCGGCAGCGCCGCGGCATTGTGTACATCCTGCAGCGTGGTGATCGCGGCGCTCGTGTCGGCACCGATCGATCCCAGCCACAGATGGCGGTAGGGTTCGGCCGCCACGGTCGGCAGCCACTCCGCGAGCGTCAGCGGCGCGGCTTTCGGGTTGAACTGCGCGAGGCGCTCGCGGACAGCTGACGCATCGAAGCCGAGCGAGCGCATGAAGCGCGCCATCAAGCCCTGCTCCCCGTCGTAGACCTCGGCGGCGAGCAGCCGGCGGTTGTCAGCCTGCCGCCGCTCCGAAGGCAGCGCCTGCGTCACCGACATGAAGCCACCGATGGCGCCGGCGCGACGCAGCGCGCGCAGCCGTGTGTCCAGCGCCTCGCTGCGTTCCAGTACCTGCTCGGGATCCGCGCCGCGGACCAGCAGGAAGCGCCGGTCCATGCCTCCGCCCAGCAGCTGGGCCACTTCCTGATCCTGCTGCACGAGGCGAGGCGGCGCGTCCTGCAGGACACGAATGTCGTCCTGGAAATGCAGGCGCTGCAGCCCCAACCCCGTGAGCGCGACCACGGCTATGACGACGATCCACCACAAGCCGTGCGGCGCGCTGCCCAGCGCAGCACTCACGCGACCGTCCAGCCGCTCGAAGCGCAACGCGTGGCGTCCCGCGACGCGCTCCGGCGCCGGCCGCAGGCCCTGTGGGTACCAGCACAGCACGCAGGCCCATGCGACGATCAGCCCGGCGCCACAGAACAGCGCCATCTGCTGCAGGCCGGGGAACGGCGTGGTCGCCAGCACCGCGTAGCTCAGCACGCTGACGACCATGCCCACGGTGATCGCCCCGCCGACCGAGGCGAGCGCATCCACCGGGCGCCAGCGGCCGGGCGCACGGAACTGGTCAGCGCAGAAGTACATGCAGTAGTCGATGGCGACGCCGGCAAGGTTGCAGCCGAACACCAGCGTCAGCACGTGGATCCGCCCGAAGGCCAGATCCACCGCGACGAAGGCCGCGAGGAAGGCTACCCCCAGCGTGACGACCGCCAGCAGCGGCACGCGCCAGGTGCGGAACGCCCACCACAGCAGCAGTAGCAGGCCCAGGGCCTGGACAATGCCGAAGCGCAGCACCTGACTGCGCGCCTCGTTCGCCGCGGCGATGGCGTGCAGGACTACGCCCGACGCGATGACCTGCAGGCCCGCGGCGTGGGCCTGCGCCAGCGCGGCGGCGATCGCCGGCGCGACGCGATCGCCCTCGCCGGAGGAAAAGGCGTTGCCCAGCAACCGCGCGTCGACCAGCACGTAGTGTGTCGGTCCCCGGGCGACGGTCAACACGCCGTCGCGCAGATCCACGTCCGCGGCTACGGCAGGCGTCGTCTGCACGAGGAAGCCGCCGAACAGGTCGAGCGGATCGCTGGCTGGGCTGCTGCGGCGCGCCAGCACGGCCGGCGTGTAGAGCGCCTGGCGGGCATGCGCGAGCAGGGCCGCGGAATCCCCCTGCGTCAGCCAGCTCCGCGCCTGGTTGGACAGCAACCCGTCGCGATACGGGCCGTACACGCCGCGGGCCTGCGCGAGCCAGCCGGCGTCGACCGTCCAGCGCACGTGCGCAAACGCCTTCGAGGCCTGGAGCCGCTCGGCCAGAGCGCGCGCCCCGGCTCGCGCGCGGGAAAAGTCCGTGGATCCCACGAGGAACACCACCCGGTTGCCGAGCTGGTCGGTGAAGCGCGCCAGGGCACGATCCACCGCGGGGTCGCCGCGGTCCGCCGGCAGCAGCGCCAGGATGTCGGTCTCGATGTGCACGCGCGGCAGCACCACCACCGCGAAACCCGCCAACAGCGCGACCACCAGCAGCGTCCACGCGAGAAAGCGGCGCCGCACCGCAACCGGCGCGGTCAGATCCTTCATCGATGCCCGCCGGACATCAGGGGGCAAACAGCGCCTTCTGCTGCGGACTGAGCGCGCGAGCCACCGTGACGTCGTCGAAGTGGATCTCGGTACGGTCGCCGGCACCCTGGTACAACGTCACCCTCTGTACGTGCTGCGCGCCGGAGATGACCACCGCGCGCAGGTGTTCGGCGAGCGCCGCGTCCTGCGGCACGAGACCGAGCGTCCAGTCCTTCCCGCCTGCGGCCTGCGCGGGCAGCGCGTACATCCGGAAGCGCTGCGCAAGCTGGCTCACGTCGAGCGTGAACAGGGCGTCGAAAGTGCGCTCGACGATCGCCAGCCCCGGCTGGTCATCGCCTGCGAGTGGCTGGGACTTGCCGTCGCCCGTGCGCTGGATCAGCCGGTTGCCGGC
>DASVGQ010000033.1:0-3278 GCA_036379455.1 Nevskiaceae bacterium | reverse complement strand
TCTTAATCCCTTTTGGTGCAGGGATGGGTTCGAACGGCAGCGGCGGCGGCACACGACGAGATGGTTGGTCTTAATCCCTTTTGGTGCAGGGATGGGTTCGAACGAGGCACAGGTGAAGAGCCTGTCCGATCCGGCGGTCTTAATCCCTTTTGGTGCAGGGATGGGTTCGAACTGCTCGCGTCGATATTTTGTTAAAGAACGAGGACATACCACGGCCCCTGGCGGGTTCCGATGGACGTCCGAAGTTAATACGGAGGAAGGTCACAGTGAATCGTGTCCGGATGTGATGGTGACACCAGCCGGCAGCGGTTTGCGGCCGATGAACTCGATGTCGTTCAGGGATTTTATGCCGTACACGCGCACGTCATCCGCGCGCTCATCGATGAGGCCGCGCAGGAGAGCCTCGAGACGACGCCGGTCGCGCATGTCGAGCTGGCAGTAGAAAAGGCTGTACTGGAGGGGGATGCCCCATTTGCAAAGGTGGTGGTGCACGCGCTGCAGGCGCAAGGGGTCCGCAATGTCGTAGGCGACCACGAGGTTGTTGAGAGCGCCTCGAGTCATGGCGCGGGCCGATGGCGTGAGTAGGCACGGTGCGCCCGAGGCATGCTGGCGCGCTCGTATTCCCACCGAAGCGCGTTGACATGTCGGAAGTACTGCGCGTGCATGCGGGTGGCGGCCTGCAGCTCGAAGAAGTGGAGACGGTCCGTGATGAATCCGGAGGCTTCGCGTTGCCACCGCACCCACGCCCAGATGAGGGGTATCAGGAGGCATGGACGAAGTGCGGCACCGAGGTCTTCCCCCTTGTCGTGCAGTGCAAGGATGACGGGTCGGAGATGATCGCGATCCATCTGCGCCTGCAGCCACGCCCAGAGCTGCTGTTCGAGCCAGCCGACCTGCGTCGTTGCGTCGATCTCCGGGCGAAAGAAAAGCAGATACCGGATGAGCCGATGACGATTGGCGTTGAAGTCACCGCAGTATCCGTGACGGAAGACGAGACTCCAGGCGTGCTGCCGCTGGTTATCGCGCCAGCGGTGAAATACGCCGAGCCCGAGGCTGTGTGTGATGAAGCCGGCAAACCGGCGCGTCTCAGCGTCGCCGTCGTTCCATGGCGCCTGGAGGACGGCGCGCAGCGTGCCGTCGGCGTGCTGGAAATGCACGGTCCCGCCGCCGGCGACCACTGCCAAGCAGGCCTGGACCAGGCCGTCGTCGTGGTCGACGACCATGGCACGGCTGATGCGCCGCGGCGGAATGAGCATGCGTGCACGCCCGCTTCTCTGCAGGCGGATGGCGCCACCTTCCATGCGGACGTCCACACGCGTTGTGTCGAGGTACAGGGTGCGCGCCTGGCCCCGTTCCGGGTTCGGTGTCGGGTTCATGACGCGGCGTATTCCTCGGAGTCAGCGGCGGCTTCACCCAGCGAGTGCACGACGACGCGTGCGAGCCGACGGAACGCGCGGCGGTGGCTGGCCGCCGAGCCTTCGAAAGCAGCGAAGCATGTTCCGCGGGCGGCCTTGTGCATCCGGCATGCGCCGTTGTCGTCGCTGAACTGGTCGGCCGAGAGGCGTTGGTCGGCGAACAGCCGCCACGTGACCTGTTCGACGTGGGGACGGGCGATCTCGACGAAGTCGCAGGCGAGGGATTCGCGGCTGTAAGCGGGTTCATGCAGGAACCCGAGCATGGGGTCCAGGCCCGCCTGCACGATGGCGCGTACGGCGTCGACGTGCAGCAGGGTGTACCCGAGCGAAAGCACTGCGTTGACGGGGTCACGAGGCGGGCGACGGTTCCGGCCGTGGAACGCGAGACTGGGTGCGAACAGGGCCTGGAATGTCGCGAAGTAGATCGCCGCCGCCGCGCCTTCCATACCGCGAAGGCCAGCGAGCGTGGTCGCGTCTTGCGTGGTGCGGCGGACGGCGTCGAGCGCTTCGATGCCGCGGAGGAGCTCGTATCTCAGGTCCGGGCGCAGGGCCAGCGCGCGGCGCAACAGGCGGCCGGCTCCGTTGGCGCGCGCCTGGACGAAGCGCCGGGCCCAGGCGAGAACGTTGTCGGCGTCCCCGACGCCGCGATATTGCGCTATGCGCCGGGCGCTGTTGCCGTGGCTCGGGGCATAAAGCAGCGAGCTGCGCCGCGCGCCGCGTCCGGGCATGACGAGGACTGCAACGTCGTTTTCCGCAAGGTGGGTGAGCAGCGGGCTTTCGATGCTGACTGCTCCGGCGATCACCAGCTGCTCGATGAGACGCAAGGGGATGTAGCGCGGGGTCTCTTCAGGAACGCGCACGCTGAGCGCTCCGTTCGCGTAGCTTAGATGCGTCCCGCGGCGATCGATGACGACAGTGCCCATGAGCTCAATCGATGTAGTAGTAATCGGGATCGCGCGGCGGCTCCGCGACGCCCAGCGCGGTGACCGGCTGACGCAGCGACAGCGGTACGAACGCGATGCTGTCCTCCCGTGCGTCCAGCGCCGATTCCAGACGGTCCGACAGCTCCCCGTGGTCGGCGTCGTCCAACCAGCACTCGTAGGCCGACTTCTGTCCGCCGCAGGCGAAGCCGCGCACGATCTTCAACGCTTTGGCGAGGCGTGTCGGTTCGCGTACGTCGTAGGCAACGAGAAAGAGTTTTCGGGGCATTCGGTGATGCGTCTGGTGAGCTGGCGTCAGGCTATCTTCGGAGATGCACGATTCGGTCCGGTCGAAAGTTTGTGGAGCGGAACGGCGTGGCCTGGGTCGTTGGCGAACAACCGGGTGGGCAGATCGCCGGCGCACGGCGCGGTGATGGTGTAGTGGCCGGCTCCCATGACGGCGCCCTTGCCGACGTGCAGCCATTGCCCGACCCACAGCCACGGCCACAGGCGTTCGAGCGAACCGCTGACGGTGATCGCGCCGACCATGCCGCCCATCGGGATGCGCCGTTGCTGGCGCGCAGAGCGGCGGGACCAATCCCGCCACCTCAGGTCCGTATCTTCGACGCGGATGCTGCGCGCCCCTTCGGCGAGCGCCGCGTAGTCGTCATCTGGTAGCGCCGTGCCGGAGAGCGTGGCAAGCATGGACGCGCGGCGCACGAGGGTCGTGAAGAAAGTCGCGAAGTCGAATTCGTCTGGACGCAAGTAGCGGTTGTCGCGCCGCAGGCGCAGCGGATGATCGAATCGCAGGGTGGCGCTGCCCGGCGGCGCCGGAACGACGGGGGTGAACAGGTGCAGGGAAGCCACCGCGTGGGCGTCGTCTGGATCCAGCGCCACCGGCTCCGGGCCGCGCAGATGGACCGTGTCCAGGTGCAGGGAGGTC
>DASVGQ010000032.1:0-2016 GCA_036379455.1 Nevskiaceae bacterium | reverse complement strand
CTGACCGCTATCGGCTCCTTCCTCGACGCCACGGCGACCGGCGTGGTGACGCTGACGATCTGGCGCTTCGTCACCGGCATGGGCGTCGGGGCGGACCTGAACCTAGTGTCCACCTATGTGGGCGAGCTGGCGCCGGCCAGCAGGCGTGGGCGGATCTCCACGTTGACTTTCCTGGTCGGCATCCTCGGACAGGCGGTCACGCCCTTCATCGCCTTGGCGCTGGTGCCGCACTACAGCTACGGCTGGCGGCTGTTGTTCGTGCTCGGTGGCCTGATCGCCACGGTCGGTGTCATCGCGCGATTCCGCCTGCCCGAGTCGCCGCGCTGGCTGGCACTGCACGGGCGGCTTCCGGAAGCCGACGCGGTGGTGCGGCGCATGGAAGACGGGGCTCGCCGACGCGGCATCGCTCTGCCGGAACCACGTCCGACGGAGGTTGCCGCGACGCAGCTCAGTTTTCCCTTCCGCGCGTTGTTCGCCATGCCCTACAGCAAGCGCCTGGCGGTCCTGGTGGCGATGTGGTTCTTCTGGTACATCGGCAACTACGCTTTCCTCGGCGATGCGGCGTCGCTGCTGGCGGCGCATGGCGAGAGCGTTGCGGATTCGATCCTGTTCCTCGGCATTGGCGCGATCGGCTATCCGGTCGGCGCGATCCTGATGTCCGTCATCGCCGATGCCGTGGAACGGCGCCTGCTGATCTTCGGCTCCACCGTGGTGTGGCTCATCGGGATGATCCTGTTCGGTAGCCAGGCCAACGATGCGACGCTCACGCTCGGGACCTTCCTCGCTTCGCTGGCGTTGGGCCTGTACCTGCAGATCGGCTACACCTACACGGCGGAGCTGTTTCCGACGCGTGCGCGCGCCAGCGGCTTCTCGTTGTCCGACGGCATCGGCCACGCCGGTGGCGCAGTCGGTGCCCTGCTGCTGCCCACGCTCGTGGCTGGCACGAGTTTCTTCGTCGGCTTTTTCGGCATCGGCATCACTGGCCTGATTGCCGGCCTGATCGCGCTGGCCGGGCCGCGCACCAGCCGCCTGCGGCTGGAATCCGTGTCGCGGTAGCTGTGCGGCTTTGGGGTCAGGCCAGCGCCGGCCGCATCGGGGCGGGCGTTGCCGGGGCGGTGGCGTCGCCAGCGGGCCTGCAACGGCGCTTGAGATCCTCCAGCACGTTCATGTAGGCGATGTAGGCGTCGTAGGGCGAGTCGTAATGGCTGAAGTATTTGTGCACGTCGCCGTCCGCCCAGTATTTCGTCGACATGTAGTAGGCGTGGTCGCTGGTGAGTAGGCGGCGCCAGTCCTCCAGCAACGTCGCGTCCGCCGTGCGGCGCACGGCGGGTTCCAGCGCGTAGATTGCTTGCTGCGCGGCGCGCTGGATGTCGTTTCCGGTCCATGCCGAGGTGTCGCGTTCGGCATCGGCCCAGGACAGGGGTGTGGCGAGTCGTAGTTGCACCGGGCCGCGCGGCACGCGCGCCAACACCTCGCTCGGCGTGGCGAAGCGCAGGTCGGGCCGCTTCAGCACGGCCGGCGGCAGTGCGCGCATGAACTCGAAGATGCCGCAATCGGCCCATTGGTGCTCGCCGAAGGTCTCGTAGTCCATGAACAGGCCGACGAAACGCTCGACGTGGCGGGCGTCGTGGGCTGCGGCGAGCGCTTCCAGCCACTCGACGTAGCGCTCGGCCGTGAGTGGCCATTGCCGCCATTGATGGTTCGAGAAGCGGAAGGCGATGTCGTCGCTGAGCCGATAGTGGCGTGCCAGGGCAGCGAGCTGCGGAGCCGCGTCAAAGCCCTGCGGTTGCAAGGTCTCGGCTTCGTGCAGGACCCGTTCCGCCCCTTCGACGCACAGTCCGTCGTAACCGAGGTCGGCGACCTGGCGTGCGATGGTGTCGGTGGTGATGAGTTCGGTGTTGCGGAATACGCGACCGGGGACGCCGAGCAGGCGCCGGCAGGTCCTGCCATGCAGTGCGATTTCCTCGACGAACTCGCGCGGGCTGTAGAGCCCCGCCAGCGTGTGGTGCGAGGTCT
>DASVGQ010000031.1:0-17732 GCA_036379455.1 Nevskiaceae bacterium | reverse complement strand
GAATGGCGAAACAGACCCCCTTGGCCGAAGTGGTGATGGTCACGGGAAGCGGGTAACTGATGGAACCAAGCCGCCATCCTTTGCACGATGGGCAGGTAGTTTCCGCGCCAGAGCGCCGGCTTCTCGCCGCAGGCGTGCTCGAGCCTGATGATCAGATCGGATTGCGATGCCAGGATGTCGGAGGCAGGAACGACATCGATCGGCCTGTCTGTCGGCGGCCAGCTCGGCGTTGCGCCACTTAAGTCGTTCTGTCCGGTGCCCGTATTTCCCATGACGGAAGTATCGAAGCCGCAGACGGGTACCGACACACACGCATAACTGCATGTGGACGCTCTATCCCGCGATCAATGAATCCGTTCCGGGAGCGTTGCGCCCGGACGCAGCAGATAGGAGACGACTCGTCCCGGGTCACCCCTCCGGAAGCGTTTCGCCCTCGGCATGCGTCCGCGTCATCCTGTGGCCTTCGATGAACGCCTTGATGTCTTCTGCCCGGTAACGCACCATCCGTGGACCCAGCTTGATATAGGCTGGACCGGTGCCTTTCCAGCGCCAGTCCCTGATCGTCTGAGTAGCAGTTCCGAACAGCTCCGCGACTTCGAGGTCCGTCAGCATGAGGCCGTTCGCCAGCTTTGTTTCGATCCCACTTGGGTGCGTCTCGTTCTTCATTGATATCACAGGCTCGCGTAACGTTGATGCGTGCCTGCTAGCGTGCCTCGGTGTCGACCTCTTACAACCGTCAGAAAAAGGCTGCCGCGACGCGTATTCCACCGCGATACCGTAACGATAGTAGGTTCGCGTTTCTCGCAGACGTCGTTACACCCACAATTATCAAGCGTTCTGCCCAGTCAGTAGGCGATACAGCGACTTCAAGGCCTCCCGTTTCTCGTCCATGTACTCGTACCGGTCGTAGTGCCGTTCCTGCACGCCGCCAAGGCCGTGGGACTGGAGATGAGCACGTACTTCCTTCGGCACGTGCAGGCCGCTCAACGCGGTCTCCACGCTTCTTCGCAGATCACCTGGAGTGAACGATCCGCCTGGTAATTCACCTCTGTTCGCCATAAGGTCTCCGACCTCTTTGACGCGGCGATCGAACGGCGAGAAGAGAACGGGGGATCGCCCGGCGGTGAACGTGAAGAGGTAGGGTCCTGCCAAACCACCGTGCATTGCCTGCATGGCATCCAACGCAGGCTTGATCAACGGTACGTAGTGCTTGCGCGCTCGTGTCCGGCGCCCCTTGTTGTCCAGCAGGAGTATCGACTGGGTATCCGGATCGAAGTTCTGCGTGACCACACGTCCGAGCTGAGCGATGCGCTGGCAACCGGTGAGTAGGTGGAAGCGTAGCGTCGCGGTCCATTGGCCGACCTGTATCGCTTTCCAATAAGCCATGAGTTCGGCGACGGTGAGGGCGCGGTCGCGCGCACGATTCGCTCCTTCGATGGGAGTCAGATCACGTGCGGGGTTCACTCGTACTTGAAGCTCGCGGAGCGCGGGAATCGCGTTGGCGTTGTGGCGCGCCTTCATCCCGGCGGCGAACGCAGCTCGTAAGTATGCCCGCGTTTTCTCCGCCTGACGTAAGTGTCCCGCCTGTGCTGGTGCTGCGACGATTGGGAGCAGCGCGTCCGCATCCAGGGAGTCGAGAGGCGTGTCCCACAGCTGTGGCCAAGGCTCTTGTATGTTGTGCCGGACCTCCCGACGGATGGCCAGGCCGCTGGGCTTGTGGTCGTGCGTGAGCTGATCCATGTACGCAATCATGAGCGCCCCGAGCGTCCTCTCGACGATGCTGCTGCTCTCGGCTCGCCCAATCGTCGCAGGGAATCCCGGTCGCAGCGCTCGGCGATGTGCGAACCCGGAACGCAGGTTCGATTCACCTGCTTTGTAGCGCGCGCGGAGCGCGCTAGCCTGAACCTTCGCGTCGTCCAGCGTGATGCCAGACTTGCCCTCTGGGTCGTACTTCCCAAGCGGCAAGTCGTCATAGCGGCGATCCTGTCGTCGGTAGCGGAAGTAGAAGTGGATCGCGTGGGGGCCGCCTTTCGCCCTGAGCTGACCTTCGCCGCGCGCGCTCTCCGCCACCCACTGCCCCGGTCCTAGCGACTTGAGGCCCCGCGCGGTGATCGCCATCATGGCTCCTGTGTTCTGGCATGGCCAAGGAGAAGGAACGAGGTGGAGTCGTTGGCGGTTTATCCGCGTCCAGTCCCTACTTAGTCCCTACTCAGTCCCTAAACGTACCAGAAACCAACCGAAATCGTCTTACCTTCGACGAATCCGCGATTCTTGAAGGATCAGTTGTTTACAGGCTCTGCAAGAGATCCGAAGATGCTCTAAGATACTAGTTATGCGGGACTGCAAATCCGCGTACGTCGGTTCAATTCCGGCCCTAGCCTCCACGTCGTGCCGGCATACGCGCGCTACGCCTGCGTGATTACCGGTCTAATCTCCGGCTGAGACGGGGCCGTGACGCGGCCGACCAATCGGGCTTTTGCGCGAGGAGGAGGGCGGCTTGTTTAGACCGGTCGTGCTGGCGGGAGGTCGCGGTACGCGCCTGTGGCCGGCGTCGCGAACCCTCTACCCCAAGCAGTTCCAGCAGCTGATGGGCGAGGGCAGCATGCTGCAGCAGACGCTGGGGCGCCTGACTGGACTGGACCACGACCCCGCGTGCGTGGTGTGCAACGAAGTCCATCGGTTCCTCGTGGCTGAACAGCTGCAGGCGGCCGCATGGTCGGACAGCGAGATCCTTCTGGAGCCCGCGGCGCGCGACACCGCCCCCGCGATCGCACTGGCCGCACTGGCGGCCCAGGACGACGGCGCGGATCCGCTGCTGCTGGTGCTGCCGGCGGACCATGTGATCGCGGACATCGCCGCGTTCCAGCGGACGCTTGCGGTCGTTCTGCGGCTCGCCGACTCGGGAAAGCTGGTGACCTTCGGCATCGTGCCGACCGGCCCCGAGACCGGGTACGGGTACATCCAGCGCGGGGAAGCGAGCGCGGGCGGCTACCGCATTTCGGCTTTCGTCGAGAAGCCGGACGCTCCGACCGCCAACCGCTACGTCACTTCCGGCGAGTATTTCTGGAACAGCGGCATGTTCGCGTTCCGCGCCAGCCGTTACCTGGAGGAGCTGGCGCGCTTCGAGCCGGCGATCCTCTCCGCGTGTCAAGCAGCCTTCGCAGGGGCGACCCGCGACCTCGGTTTTTGCCGCGTGGACGCGGAGGCTTTCGCGCGCTGTCCGGCGAAGTCGGTCGACTACGCCGTGATGGAGCGCACGGACGCGGCCGTCGTGGTGCCGCTCGACGCTGGCTGGAGCGACATCGGATCGTGGTCGGCGCTGTGGTCGGCGGGCAAGAAGGACGTTGACGGCAACGTGCTGCAGGGCGACGTTGTCGTGGATGGTTGCTCCAACAGCTTGGTGCGGGCCGACAGCCGTCTGGTGGTCGCGCTAGGCGTGAACGATCTCGTGATCGTGGAGACCAAGGACGCGGTGCTGGTCGCGTGCAGGAGCGAAATCCAGCGTATCAAACAGCTGGTGGCTCGCCTCAAGGCGCAGGGTCGCGCCGAGCCCGACACGCACCGCGAGGTGTCCCGACCGTGGGGTAAATACGATTCCGTCGACATCGGCGCGAGACACCAGGTCAAACGCATCACGGTAAAGCCGGGTGGCAAGATTTCCCTGCAGATGCATCATCACCGCGCCGAGCACTGGGTGGTGGTGGCGGGGACGGCGGAAGTCACGAACGGCGACCGGAAATACCTCGTGACGGAGAACGAGTCGACGTTCATTCCGATCGGCTGTGTACACTCGCTCGAGAACGTCGGCGTGATTCCGCTCGAGCTGATCGAGGTGCAGTCTGGCAGCTACCTCGGCGAGGATGACATCGTGCGCCTTGAGGATCGTTACGGCCGGCACTGAATGGAGAATCGCTTGGTGGCGTTCGGGCAACTTCCAACCCTTGCTTTGCAGCGGACGGCGTGCTGAGCGGGCGAAGTGGGTGCGCTTCACGGCGAAGGATCGCTGCGAGAGCCCCCGAGCCGAGCGCTTCCACGCCAAGCTGGCTGCGCGTCGACGGGACTTTCGACCGCATGGTCACAGGATGATGCTTCGCGCACGCTTATGCCCGGGCACGCAAAGCGAAGCGCAGTTCGTCGGCCGATCGAGACGTGCCGCACTTGGGGTTCCGAGCCGCCGCGGATGCCGGGCCTGATGCGGCGCCTCGGCCTGTCCGCGGCATGGCAACTGCTGCTCACGCTCGCGGTGCTGTGGGTCGCGGGCGTTGCCCTGCGCACCACCTTGCTGGCTGTGCCGCCGGTCATTCCGCGGCTGCAGGCAGGGCTGCGTTTGTCGCAGACCGATATCGGCATCGTGTCGAGTCTGCCGTTGCTGCTGTTTGCGCTCGTGGCGATCCCTGGCGCGGGGTTGATCGCCCGCTTCGGTACGATTCGGGCGCTCGTGATCGGCTTGACGCTGACTGCCGTAGCCGGGGCGCTGCGGGCCATCTCTCCGGGGGCCGTGGTCCTGTTTGCCACGACGCTCGTCATGGGCGCTGGCATCGCGATCATGCAGCCGGCGATGCCGGCGCTGGTGCGCGACTGGGCGCCGCGCCACATCGGTCTGGCCACCGCCGTGTATTCGAACGGCATGCTCAGCGCGGAGGGGATCTCCGCGGCCGTGACCCTGCCGTTCATCCTTCCGTGGCTGGGCGGAAGCTGGCGGTGGACGCTGGTCTTCTGGTCGGCTCCGGTGGTGCTGGCGATCCTCCTCGTCAAGCTCAGGGAGCGCGATGTCGCGAGACGCGCCGCTGCAGAGAGCGGAACGGCCGCTGCACACGCCGCGGCGGCGTCGATGCGGCGCTGGTGGCCGGACTGGCGCAGCGTACGGACCTGGAAGCTGGGCTTCATTGTCGGCGGTGCATCGGGCGTCTATTTTGGCGTCAACGCCTTTCTTCCCGGTTATCTGACCAGCGGCGGGCACGCGGACCTCATCGCCGGCGCGCTGGCGGCGCTGAACGTGAGCCAGATACCGGCCACGATTGTGCTGTTCTTCCTTGCCCAGCGGATCGCGGTGCGGCGCGCTTCCTACCTGGTCTTCGGCGCATTGGCAACCGTCAGCGTCGTCGGGCTCTTCGTGACGCCGGCTTCGTGGATCATCGGATGGTGCGTGCTGATGGGGGTGAGCTGTGCCGTCGTCATTACCCTGGGACTGACGCTTCCGGCCCTGCTGAGCGAACCCGGAGACGTGCAGCGGCTGGCCGGCGGCATGTTCACGGTCAGCTATCTGTGCGCGCTGCTGGCCCCGGTACTCGGAGGGATCCTGTGGGACCGCTCGGGCGTTGCGGAACTGGCGTTCGCGCCCGCAGCCGCCTGCGGCGTGATCATCGCGGCCGCCGGTGCGCGCATGCGTTTCCGCTCAGCGTGACAGGCCGCAGGTGAGTGAAAGGCGGACATGCTGTCACAAGGCATCGGAGCGCGGCGGCGCGGTGGGTAGAATGGCCGCGATCCCGATTCCGAGGTGCGATGCCATGGCCGACACGGACAACCACGCTGCGGACAGTGGGCCTTCGCTGCCGAAGGCTCAATACGATCTGATCGTGGCGCCCGTCATGCAGATCGCGACGAAGGTCGCGGCCGTGCGCGGCGATCCCATGCTCTACAACGACATGGCGACGATGCTTGCGCTCATGGCGGTCGTCCAGGCGCTGGGCGAATGCTACCTGCACGACCATCCCGAAACCGACGCAACGTTGCGCAAGGCGATCGACGCCGCGCCGATGGGTGCCTGCCTGCTGGTGCTCGGCAGCGAGAACGCGAACCTTACGCCGGAGCAGATCAACGACTGCATGTGGTCGCTCAACAAGGCCACGCAACAGTTGATCGATGCGGAAGTCATCAACCCGAGCCAGCTGCAGAAGGCGGCCTGGCAGATCTGGAAGTTTCTGATCGGCAAGGAGCGCCAGGACGCGATCAAGCACATCATGCTGGCCATCACGACCATGGTGAAGGCGATCGACCAGTACGAGCGCGACCGCGACCGACTGGCCGACAGCGAGGCGGGGCCGGTATCGGTGTCCTGACGCAGCGCGTTGTACGGCCTTCGTTGCGGATGCGCGCGCCGCTGGCGGCGACCGATTGACGGCCTTGAGAGGTTTTCGGCGCGCCGGGACCGTCGCCTGACGCGGTCCAACGCGGACGCTGCGGGTTCGTTCGACGCGGCGCGCGCGTCGTGAACGACAAGGCGCGCGCGCGGCAGGCGAGCCGGTGGCTCAGCGCGCAGGCGCGGGCCGTGCGCGGCCCGCTCACCGCTGCGATCGGCGGTCATGCCGTTGCCGGCATCCTGCTGATCCCTCAGGCCTTCATCCTTGCGCGCCTGATCGACGCGGTGGCCTTCGGCCACCGGCCAGCGGCGAGCGAACTTGGACTGACCGGCGGACTGCTCGTCGTGTTCGTCGCACGCGCGCTGGCTGCCGTCGTCGGCGCGGCCGCCGCGGATCGCACGGGGCTGCTGGTCCAGGGGCGCGTTCGCAGGCGGCTGCTCGCGCAGGTCCCCGCACTGGGGCCGCTGTGGATCGCCGCGCGCCAACCGGGGGCGCTGGCGAACACGCTGGTCGACGGCGTAAAGGCGCTGCATGCCTACTACGCGGATTACCTGCCGCAGGCCGCGCTGTCCGTGATCGTCCCTGGAGCGATCCTGGCTGCGGTCTTTCCCGTCGACTGGATCTCGGGGCTGGTATTCGCCTGCACCGCGGCGCTGATCCCGGTGTTCATGGTGCTGCTGGGGCAGGGCGCGGCTGCCATGAACCAGCGCCAGTGGCGTGGCATGGCGCGGCTTTCCGCGCATTTCTTCGAAGTGCTGGCGGGGTTGCCGGTCCTGCAGGCCTTCGGCGTCGGGCACGCGGAAGAGAAGGTCGTCACGAAGCTCTCGGAGGACTACCGCAGGAGCACGATGCGCGTGCTGCGCGTGGCTTTCCTCTCATCCTTTGCGCTGGAATTCCTGTCGATGCTGAGCATCGCCATGGTCGCCGTGCTGGTCGGCTTTCGCCTGTTCTGGGGGGACATCGGCTTTACCGCCGGGCTGGCGGTTCTGCTTCTCGCGCCGGAGTTCTACCAGCCGTTGCGCAAGCTCGGAGACGCCTATCACGCGCGGCTTGCCGCCGTTGCTGCCGCGGAGGACATCGCGGACATCATGGCCGAGCCGATCGCGACCGGCCGGGGGCGCCGCGGCTTGCGACCCGATGGCGCGTTCACGGTGGTTTTCGAGGACGTCACGTACCGCTATCCCGGGGCGTCGCGGGACGCGCTGCGAAGCGTGACTCTGCGCGTCGCACCGCAGGAACATGTGGCGCTCATCGGTGCTACCGGCGCGGGCAAGAGCACGCTCATGAATCTCCTGCTCGGGTTCATGCCCGTCACGGCGGGGCAGATCATCGTGGCCGGGCAGCGCCTGGACGAGCTGCAGCCCGAGGCATGGCGCCAAACCCTCGCCTGGGTCCCGCAGCGCGCGCACCTGTTTGCCGGCAGCGTGGCCGACAACATCGCGTTGGGACTTCACGACTGCCCGCGCGCGGCGATCGTGGCGGCGGCGGAACGTGCGCAGGCGCGCGCCTTCATCGAAGCCCTGCCGCAGGGCTTCGATGCGCTCGTTGGGGAAGGCGGAGCGGGGTTGTCGGGCGGGGAAGTGCAGCGCATCGCGCTGGCGCGTGCCTTCCTGCGAGATGCGCCGCTCGTGATCCTCGATGAGCCGACCGCGAGTCTGGACGTGGAGAGCGAAAGCGCCGTCGTTGCGGCTCTGGAGCAGCTGCGTCGAGGGCGCACGATGATCTCCATTGCCCATCGTCTGCACACCGTGCGCGCGGCGGACCGGGTCATCGTCCTCGAAGAAGGAAGGGTCGTCGACCGCTATAGTCCGCAGCAGGCGGTTGTGCGCGACACGGCAGGGTGGGCGCCTCCGCGAGGCGCGTCGTGAAGGACCTCTTTCGCCTGCTGCGGCTCGGGCATTCCGCGCGCGGGCGCTTCGCCTTGGGAGCGGCGCTCGCGCTGGTGGTCGTTCTCGCCAACGTCGCGCTGCTCGGGCTTGCCGGATGGTTCATCGCCGCCATGGCGGCGGCGGGGCTGATCGGCGCATCAATGAACTATTTCACGCCCTCGGCGGGCATCCGCGCCTTCGCGTTGATGCGAACGGTCGGCCGCTACGCCGAACGCGTCGTGAACCACGACGCGACGCTGCGGCTGCTCAGCCGCCTGCGCGTGTGGGTATACGCCCGCGTCCAGCCGCTCGCGCCCGCGGTGCTCGGGCACTACCGCAAGGGCGACGTGCTGACACGACTCGTGGCGAACGTCGACGCGCTCGACAACGCCTGGTTGCGGATCTTCTCGCCGGTGATCGTGGCGGCATGCTCGGCGGCGGCCGTGCTGGCCTTTCTCGCCTTCCACTCCCCGGCCGTGGCGTGGGTGGATCTCGTGCTGCTGGCCTGCGTCGGCGTGCTTCTGCCGGTGGCGGCGCAGCGCATGGGACGCCGTCACGCGGAGCGTGCAGCGAGCGTGGAAGGTGAGGTGAAGGCGGCGCTGACGGAGGAGCTCGCCGGGATCGGCGAGCTGACGATCTGCGGGGGGCTGCCGGCAGTTGCAGCGCGCGTGGAGCGCGCAAGTGATGACTGGCTGCGTGAACAGCGCGCGGGCCTGTCGCTGGAGACAGCGGCCGCAGCGCTCACGGTGCTCGTCAGCGGCGTGGCGATCACCTTGACGTGGTGGTTCGCGGCGCCCGGCGTCTTGTCGGGCGCAATGTCGCCGCTGGTGCTGCCGCTGCTGGTCTTCGTCGTGCTGGCGAGCGTTGAGGGCGTGCAGGGACTACCGGCTGCGTTTCGCGTCCTCGACGATACGCTGGCCGCGGCACGCCGCGTGTTCGCGCTGGCGGACGAACAGCCTGCAGTGACGGAGCGCGTGTCGCCGCTTCGTGAAGTGCAGAGCAGCGCGCTCCGCTTCGAGGCGGTGGGCTTCCGTTATCCGGGAGGCGCGCGCGACGCGGTAGCGGACCTGACCCTCGATCTGCCGGCAGGCGCGGCCATCGCCCTCGTCGGCGCATCCGGTGCTGGCAAGAGCTCGATCGCGCGACTCGCGATGCGGTTCCACGATCCGCAGCGCGGCACGGTTACGCTCGGCGGCCGGCCAGTCGTGGACTACGCGCTCGAGCCGCTACGGCGGCAGTTCGCCTGGGCAGGTCAGTCGACACGCCTGTTCAGCACGACGATCCGCGAGAACCTGCGGCTTGCGGCGCCGCAGGCCGACGATGAGCGTCTGTGGGCCGCTCTGGAAGCGACCTGCCTGGCGGACGAGGTGCGTTGTTTCGATGCGCACCTGGATCATTTCGTGGGCGCGGGAGGCATGGCCCTGTCGGCCGGGCAGGCCCGCCGCCTGTGCCTGGCGCGCGCCTGGCTGAGCCCGGCGCCGATCTTGCTGCTGGACGAGGCAACCGAAGGTCTAGATCCGCGCGCGGCGCGTGCGATCGTCGAGCGTTTCGTCGACGGGCGAGGACATCGCAGCCTGCTGTGGGTGACGCATCAGGCGCTCGGTCTCGACCGGATGGACGAGGTGCTCGTGATGGACGCCGGGCGCGTCGTGGCGCGCGGATCGCACCAAGAGCTTCTGCAGCGCAGCGGTTTCTACCGCGACATGGCGTCGCGTATTCTGTGACGCGCATCCGGCGCGGTTAGGATGTCGCCACGGGGAATGGGCGTTGAACCGCGAGAACTTGGGAAAGGGGGCGTGGACATCGATGCAATCGTGAGGTAGACGAAGGTGGAACCCAGTCAGCTGGTGGTCGAGCTCTCGCGGTGGCAGTTCGCCGTGACGGTCATGTACCACTTCATCTTCGTGCCGCTCACGATCGGGCTGGCCGTGCTGCTGGCGGGCATGGAGACCGTCTACGTCGTCACGCGTCGCGAGATCTTCCGCGACATGACGAAGTTCTGGGGCAAGCTCTTCACCATCAACTTCGCGCTCGGCGTTGCCACCGGGCTGACGATGGAGTTCCAGTTCGGCACGAACTGGTCGTTCTACTCGCACTTCGTAGGCGACGTGTTCGGCGCGCCCCTCGCCATCGAGTCGCTCATGGCCTTCTTCATGGAGGCCACGCTCGTTGGCCTGATGGTGTTCGGCTGGGATCGCCTGTCGCGAGGCAAGCACCTGTTCGTGACGTACATGGTGGCGCTGGCGTCCAACCTCTCCGCGCTGTGGATCCTGATCGCCAACGCCTTCATGCAGCACCCGGTTGGGGCGCAGCTCGACCCTGCGACGCTGCGCATGCAGCTCACCGACTTTGCCGCCCTGATCTTCAACGTCGACGCGCAGTCGAAGTTCGTGCACACCGCCGCCGCGAGCTACACGCTGGCAGCGATGTTCGTCTGCGGCGTCAGCGCCTACTACATGCTGCGGCATCGGCATGTGGCCATCGCCCGGCGTTCGTTCCGCATGGCCGCGGTGTTCGGCCTGCTCGCATCCATGGCGGTGATCACGCTCGGCGATGCCTCGGGCTTCGTCGACGTCGGCGTGCAGCCCTCCAAGATCGCGGCGATGGAAGCGATGTGGCACACCGAGAAGCCGCCGGCCGGGCTGAACCTGTTCGCGCTGCCGAGCGAGAAGCACGAGAAGAATTTCCTCGAGCTGAAGATGCCGGTGATCGGCGGCCTCATGCTGACGCACGAATCGACGGTGGCCGTGCCGGGCATCCTCGAGCTCGAGCGGCAGGCGGTGCAGAAGATCAAGAACGGCATCCCGGGCCTGCTGGCGCTCGAGAAGATGCAGAAGGATCCTGGCGATCAGTTGGCGCAGGTCACCTACGACGTGCATCGCAACGACATCGGCTACGCGCTGTTGCTCAAGCGCTATGCCCCGGACGTGGCCAAGGCCACGCCGGCGCAGATCGAGCGCGCGGCGAAGGACACCATCCCCGACGTACCGGTGATCTTCTGGGCCTTCCACCTGATGGTGTACTTCGGCCTGCTGATGTGTGCCTTCTTCGTTCTGGCAACAATGTTCTCGCTGCTGCGCAGCGAGTACCGGCGAAGGTGGTTTCTGTGGCTCGCGGTGTTCATGCCGATCATGCCGTGGCTGACCGTCGAGCTCGGCTGGGTCACGGCGGAGATGGGCCGACAGCCGTGGACGGTGTTCGGCATCCTGCCGACTTGGCTTTCGGCGTCGACGCACAGCGTGGCCTACATGGCCTTCTCGCTCGCCGGCTTCGTCGTCCTGTACTCGATCTTCTTCGTGATCGAGGCGTACCTGATGCGCAAGGCGATCCACGACGGCCCGGGCGACGTCGGCGGCCGCAAGCAGGAGCCCGCGCCCGACGTCGATCTTGCGCCGCAGCTGGTGCCGGGAGACTGACATGACGTTCAAGGAACTCGTGAAGTTTGCGGGATGGCTGGTGCTGGCGATCCTCGGGCTGTCGCTCGCTGCCATCCTCGGTTACTGGGGGCCGTGGTATTTCGCCTGGACCGTCGGCACGATCATGACGGTGCTGCTGGCGGCATTCGCCGGCGCGCTCTACGACCGCCAGGCGCAGGACTACGGCGAGGCGGGGGAGAACCCCGAAGCACCGGGTCCGGAGAGCTGAGGTGGAGATCTACGCGGCCCTGAAGATCGTCTGGTGGCTCGTACTCGGCGGCCTGTTCATGGCCATCGGCGTCATGATCGGGCAGGACATGGGCGTCGGCACGTCGCTGCGGTATCTCGGCCGTGACGACTACGAGCGGCGCGCTGTGCTCAACATGATCGGCCCGCACTGGGATGGCAACCAGGTGTGGTTCGTGCTCGGCGGCGGCTCGCTGTTCGCGGCCTTTCCGACGGTCTACGCGACGCTCTTCTCGGGCCTGTACATCGTGATGCTGATCCTGCTGTGGGCGATGATCGTGCGGCCGCTGGGTTTCGAGTATCGCGGCAAGATGCCGAGCGAACGCTGGCGGCGCAACTGGGACCTGATGCTGTTCATCTCGGGCTTCGTGCCGATGCTCGTATTCGGTACGGCGCTGGGCAACGCCTTCATCGGCTTCCCGTTCCACTTCAACGATCTCATGCAGTCGTTCTACCCGAACGGCTTCGGCTTCGCGTCGCTGTTCAATCCCTTTGCGGTGATCATCTGCGGCCTGATGGCGGTGGCGCTCGCGCTCTACCAGGGCGGCGCGATGGTCAACCTGCGGGGGGAGGGCGTCATCGCGGCGCGCGCGCGGCGCATGATGGCCTGGGCGGCGATCGTCGCAGTCGTCCTCTTCACCGTCGGCGGCATCTGGCTGAGCCAGATGACCGGCTACGCCCCGAGCGGCGCGGTGGATCCGTCGATGGCAGCCAACCCCCTGGCGAGCACGGCGAGTGCCGGCAAGGGCCTGTGGCTCGCGAACTTCTTCGCCCACCCGGCGCTGTTCATCGTGCCGATCCTGGTGTACGGCGGGCTGGGCTTCGGCTCGATGTTCGCCCGCTCCGGCCACGAGCGGCTGGCCTGGTGGTCGGGCGCGCTGGCTTGGGCGGCAACCGTCGGTACGGTCGGCGCGGCGCTGTTTCCGATGCTTGCCCCGTCCTATGTGACACCTGACCAGAGCCTGACGGTGTGGAACTCGACGTCCTCGTTGCGCACGCTGGCATGGATGCTCGGCTTTGCGGTGGTGTTCATTCCGTTGATCGTGCTGTACACGAGCTGGGCGTTTCGCGTGATGGGTGGCAAGGTGAGCGCGCGCGACATCCGAGAGCGCGACGAGAAGGGCTCCGAGTCGTACTAGGAGGTCGGTTGCCCGCGCGAGCCGGCGCCGCGCTCCGCAGCGAGCGAAGGGTTCGCGCCGCATGCGGCGCCGCTGCGCGTCAAGAAAGCGCTTGGCCTCGCATCGCGGAGGTCACAGAATGATGCGTGTCATCCACGGAGGAAGAAAAATGCCCACGCTGGGAATTCACCATGTCGGCTTGGCAGTTTCGGATCTGGAAGCCACGACCCGGTTTTTCACCGACTGCCTGGGCTGGAAGGTGGCGCGCGACGTGCCTGAGTACCCGGCGAAGTTCGTGACGGACGGATCGGCATTCGTGACGCTGTGGCAGACGGACGCCGGCGCGAAGTCCTTCGATCGCCGAGCCAACGTGGGCTTGCACCACTTCGCGCTGAAGGTCGACAGCCGATCCGAGCTCGACGCGCTGTTTGCCAAGGTCAAGGGCTACCCGAAGGTCCGCATCGACTTCGATCCGCAGCCCATGGGTGGAGGACCGGCGGTGCATGGCATGTTTTTCGAACCGGGTGGTATCCGCATGGAGCTGGTCTGGGCGCCGTGAGGTGTGCGACGCCGGTCAGGTAGCGCGATCCGCGCCGCGCGTGACGCCGTGCTGTCTCTGCCTCTCCGCAGCGCGCGCCACTCGTTTTGGTCGGGTCGCGGATCGTGGCAACGCGGAGCTCGTCGACCTCGCAGCGGTCACGTTTTTTCAGCTGGGCAGACGTTCTGCAGCGTGGAGATTCCAAAGGCCCAGGTCTTGATCACGATCTGCTGCACGGGATGTCCGTCGTAGGCGTTGACGAGTCGCCACCGGTTAGGGGCGAGCTTCTGCAGATAGACCTTGCAGGCGTCGTAGTTCTTGAAGATGCCGTTCTTCACGTAGCGGATCGTCAGCGAACCGGCGTTCTCGGCCGCGGCGACGGTGCCGTGGAGGATGATCGCCTTGACCCCCTGTCCTTCGCTGAGCACCGCGCCGTCCGGGCTCTCCAGCTCCTTGAGCCAGTAGACCTTGCCCTTGGCTTCGGAAGGGTGGGCTTCGGGATCGGGATTCGTCATCACGAACAGCCCGCGGACGATGCCTTGGGCGGTCACCATCAGACTGAGCTGGTTGACGTCCGGATTGCGGTCGTTCGTGATGTTCGCAAGCGGGATGCTGGAGAGGCCGGCCGGCAGCGACGCCGCGGATGCAACGCACGCTGCGCCGAGCGACAACGCGCCGAAGGCGATTGACAGAAGCAATTCCTTCATGATGTGGCGAGCTCCCGAATGCGGTCCCGGCCGCACACGGACGGGGCCAAAGGCATCTCCACGGAAGTCGAACGCCACTGGTATAGCACCTCGCCGGCGCATCCCCAAGATCGCTGAAAAGCCGCGATTCGTGCCGCAGCGGGTGGCCGGCCTGCGCGCCGTGCGTGGTCGCGTGGTCGGCAACGGAGTCGGTCAGCGATGCACAAGCCTGCGTGATGGTTGCGGGATCACCGCCGCAGCGCATCGCGCGCCGCGGTCCAGGGTTCAGATGAGCGCCTGCTCGCGCGCGTTGCCGATGTAGCTGGCCGGCGTGAGCGCCAGCAGGCGGGCCTTTGCGTCCTGCGGCAGCGCGAGCGCCTCGATGAAGGCGCGCAGCTGGGCGCGGTCGATGCGGTGACCGCGGGTCAGCTGCTTGAGCTGCTCGTAGGGCTTGGGCAGCCCGTAGCGACGCATGACGGTCTGGATCGCTTCGGCCAACACCTCCCAGTTCGCGTCGAGATCCTGCGCAATCCGTTCGGTCGCGACCTCCAGCTTCTCCAACCCACGTTCTAGCGATCGCAGCGCGATGACGACGTGGGCCACGCCGACACCCACGTTGCGCAGCGTGGTGGAATCGGAAAGGTCGCGCTGCCAGCGGGAGATCGGCAGCTTCTCCGCAAGGTGCGCCATGAGCGCGTTGGCGACGCCGAGGTTGCCCTCCGCGTTCTCGAAGTCGATGGGGTTGATCTTGTGCGGCATGGTCGACGAGCCGACTTCGCCCGCGACCGGTTTCTGCTTGAGGTAGCCGAGAGAGATGTACCCCCACAGGTCGCGACACAGGTCGATGAGGATGGTGTCGGCCCGCATCAGCGCGTGGAAGTACTCCGCGATGTAGTCGTGCGGCTCGATCTGCGTGGTGGCCGGGCTCTGTTCGAGTCCAAGTGCGCGGAGTGTGTCGGCGGCGAGTCGCCGCCAGTCGATATTCGGGTAACTTATCAAATGTGCGTTGTAGTTACCTGTAGCGCCGTTCATTTTCCCGAGTATGGAGACTTCGCTGAAGCATTTTCTCTGGCGCTGGAGGCGGGCTACGAAGACGTGGATTTCCTTGCCGAGCGTCGTCGGCGAAGCGGGCTGGCCGTGGGTGTGCGCGAGCATGGCTTCACCGGCGTGCAGCCGCGCGAGGCGTGCGAGCGTGGCGATCGTCTGGTCCAGCAGCGGCAGCACGACCCGCTCGCGGGCGTCCCGCAGCATGAGCGCGTAGGCAAGGTTGTTGATGTCTTCGGAAGTGCAGGCGAAGTGGATGAATTCCGAGATCAGCCGCAGCTCCGGCTCCGCTGCGAACCGATCCTTGAGGTAGTACTCGACGGCCTTGACGTCGTGGTTCGTGCGTCGCTCGATGGCCTTGAGCTTGGCCGCCTGGTCGAGGTCGAAGCCGGTCAGCAACTGCGACAGGAACGCGTCCGCCTTGGCGGACAGCGGCGGCACTTCGTGGATGTCCGGCTGTGCAGCGAGCTGACGCAGCCACGCCAGCTCCACCTGCACCCGATAGCGCATCAGCGCGTACTCGGAGAAGTACTCCCGCAGCGCCTTGCATTTGTCCGCGTAGCGACCGTCGATCGGAGAGATGGCGGACAGCGGCGTGAGCTTCATCAGCGGGGCGTTTGCTAGGATGAGCGCGCATTGTACGCGTGCCGACCGCGCTCTCTGCCGGCCTCGAAAACCTGGACGCAACGATGGAAAAGACTCGCACTGAACGCGACAGCATGGGTGAATTGCAGGTGCCGGCAGAGGCGCTTTGGGGGGCGCAGACGCAGCGCGCTGTGGACAACTTTCCGGTGTCGGGACTGCATATGCCGCGCGCGATGATTCGTGCGCTGGGCCAGATCAAGGCATCCGCCGCGGAAGTGAATCTGGCGCTCGGCCTGCTCGATGAGAAGCGTTCGAAGGCGATCGTCGCCGCGGCCGAGGCGGTCAGCGCGGGCAAGTATGACGCGCAGTTCCCGGTCGACATCTTCCAGACCGGTTCGGGTACTTCCACGAACATGAACGCGAACGAGGTGATCGCCCACCTCGCGAGCGCCGCCTGCGGCGAGAAGGTGCATCCGAACGACCACGTCAACATGGGCGCGAGCTCCAACGACACCGTCCCTACCGCGATCCACGTCGCGGCGAGCACCGAGGTGCAGGAACTGCTGCTGCCGGCCCTGCGTCATCTGGCGAGCACCATTCGCGGCAAGGCGGAGTCGTTGAGGGGAATCGTCAAGACCGGGCGTACGCACCTGATGGACGCCATGCCCGTGCGCTTCGACCAGGAGCTCGGCGGTTGGGCGCAGCAGATCGAATACGGCGCCGAGCGCATCGAAGCCGTGTTGCCGCGCCTACATCGCCTCGCGCAGGGTGGCACCGCCGTGGGCACCGGGATCAACGCGCATCCGGAGTTCGCTCAGCGGATCGCGAAGCGCCTGTCGGAACGCTGCGGTGTCTCCTTCGAACCCAGCCGCAACTGCTTCGAGAGCCTGTCCTCGCAGGACACTTCCGTCGAGCTGTCCGGCGCGCTGCGCACCATCGCCGTGAGCCTCAACAAGATCGGCAACGACCTGCGCTGGATGAACTCCGGCCCGCTGGCGGGCATCGGCGATATCCATCTCAAGGCGCTGCAGCCGGGATCGAGCATCATGCCGGGCAAGGTCAACCCGGTCATCCCGGAATCCGTGGTGATGGTCGCCGCACAGGTGATCGGCAACGACGCCACGATCGGCTTCGCGGGCGCAGCGGGCAACTTCCAGCTCAACGTGATGCTGCCGGTGATCGCCTACAACCTGCTGCAGTCGATCGAACTGATCGCCCACGTCTCCGGGCTGCTGGCGGATCGCGCGATCGCTTCCTTCACCGTCAACGAGGCCCGCATCAAGGAGGGCCTGGCGCGAAACCCCATCCTGATCACGGCCGCCAACGCCGTCATCGGCTACGACATGGGTTCGAAGATCGCCAAGCAGGCTTACAAGGAGGGGCGGCCGGTGTTCGAGGTGGCGCGCGAGCACAAGGAACTCAAGCTGAGCGATGAGCAGTGGCACAAGCTGCTGGATCCGGAAGCGCTGACGAAGGGCGGCATCGTCAAATGAGAGGCACTGCAACGGCGGGGCGATCCAGCTTCCCTACGACGGCTGGTTGATTGATCAGGATCAGTGCCCGCGGCCGGCTGATCCGTAGCATGGGCCGCTGTTTTCCAACTGGAGTACACCGTGCAAGGCGATCTCAACCCCGAAGAAAACGTCTACGTCTTTGACGCCCGTGCCATCGCGCACCGCTTCCGGCATTCCGCGATCTTCGGTGCACTCGGGGCGCTGCGCAACGGCGAGACCATGCGCTTCACCAACGACCACGATCCGCTGCCGCTCATCAGCCAGATCGCGGATCGTTTCGGCGATCACGTCACGGTCAACTATCGGGCGCGCAATCCGGGCGCGGTGGTCATCGACTTCGGCGTGACGGGTCTGCCGGCGGAATGAACCCGCGGTGACCCCCGATCCGGTGCGCCGGGATAGGGCGCGCGCGGCAAACGCTTGACCGGTCTGCGCTGGGGGGTTGCACGGCAAAAAGGCTCCGCGTCGGCGGGGCCTCTTGCGTTCCGAGACCTCCGTCGGCTTGGCGGATGGACGCCCGGTTTCCGGGTCGTTGTTAAACTGCGCGCCGTATGGCCCGACGCCGTAGGCAGTGGCCTGCAACGCGCGCGGGTCCATGCGTATCCTTCTGTCGAATGATGATGGCTGTGCGGCTCCC
>DASVGQ010000030.1:0-8158 GCA_036379455.1 Nevskiaceae bacterium | reverse complement strand
GCCTCGAAACGAACTGACGAGGCTGCTGGATACCCTGACGCGGCTTGCCCGCGTTGATCGGCATATCGATCTGCACGAATACTGCCTGCTGCGCGCGCTCGCGGTGCAGATTCGCGACCTGCTCACGCCGTCGGCGAGCGCGCCGGCCGGCACGCTCTCGCTGCGGTCCTGCCGCGCAGCCTTCGCCACCGCGTGCGCGATTGTTGCAAGGTGCGGGAGCCCCGACAATGAACCGGCGGCGGCGAGCGCCTTCCGACGCGCCGTGCAACAGGCGATCCCGGGCTGGTGCCCGGAGTACCACGCCTCGCCCGATTGGCAACCGGTCCTTGATCGCGCCCTCGCACGGCTCGCCAAGCTGCATCCTGCCGACAAGCGGAAGGCCGTTCTTGGCCTCGCCGTAACGATCACCTCGGATGGCGTCGTCACCGTGGGTGAGGCTGAGCTGCTGAGAGTGATCTGCGCCTACCTCCAATGTCCGCCGCCCACCTTGCGCGGCCTGCCCCGTGCGGCGGCCTGAGGCGCGGAAGCGCTGGTGTGGAAAACCGGCCCATCGCGGCGCCGCCGCAAGCCGCAGCGACAAGGCGGTCGCGCGCGCCGCGTCCATGCGCCGCGGGGTGCGTGATATTCTGCCGGACGCTTCACGCTTGACTGCCGTCGCGACGCCATGGAAACGAGAGTGCGCTGGATCGAAAACGCTGCCTTCGTCGCCGAGACGGGCAGCGGTCACGCGTTCATCATCGACGGACCTGAGTCGATCGGCGGCCGCAACCTCGGCCCACGGCCGATGGAACTGATGCTGGCCAGCGTCGGCGGTTGTTCGTCGGTCGACATCGTGCGGATCCTGCGCAAGGCACGCCAGGAGATCAGCGGCTGCGAAGTGCGCGTGTCGGGCACGCGCGCCGAAACCGACCCGAAGGTCTATACGGCCATCCACCTGCACTTCGTGATCAGCGGGCACGACGTGTCGGAGTCGCACGTGAAGCGCGCCGTGGAACTGTCGGCGGAAAAGTACTGCTCGGCGTCCATCATGCTGTCGAAGGCCGCGGCCGTGACGCACGATTACGAGATCGTTGAAACCGGCGCCCGCTGAAGGGCCCACTTCCACGCCTGTGTATCCCATAATTGGGTGCCACCGCCGGGCGCCGGCGGCCCCTCTTTCCTCGCGCGGGGAAACGTATTGACCAAACCGACGACGAACTCGCGGTTGAAGCTGCTGGGCTTCAACAACCTCACGAAGACGTTGAGCTTCAACATCTACGACATCTGCTATGCGCGCACGCATGAGCACCAGCAGGAGTACCTCGCCTACATCGACGAGGCCTACAACGCCGAGCGGCTGACCACCATCCTCACGGAGGTCAGTCACATCATCGGCGCGAACATCCTCAACATCGCCCGGCAGGACTATGAACCGCTGGGTGCATCGGTGACGATGCTGATCTCCGAGGGCCATCACGTGACGACTTCGGGCGCCGGCCTGAAACCGCAGGCCAAGGCGCGGAAAGACAGCGTCGTCGCACACCTGGACAAGAGCCACATCACCGTCCACACCTACCCGGAAACGCATCCTGACAACGGCATCAGCACCTTCCGCGCCGACATCGACGTGTCGACCTGCGGCAAGGTCAGCCCGCTCAACGCCCTGAACTTCCTCATCAAGAGCTTCGAGAGCGACATCGTCGTGATGGACTACCGGGTGCGCGGCTTCACGCGCAACGTTCGCGGCACCAAGCATTTCATCGACCACAGCATCGACTCGATCCAGAACTTCATCGCTCGTGACGTCGGTGGCCGCTATGACATGGTCGACGTGAACGTGTACCAGGAAAACATCTTCCACACGAAGATGCGACTCAAGGAGCTGGACCTCGACACCTATCTGTTCGGCGAAGGCGTGTCCGAACTGCCGGCGCGCGAGGCGCGGCGCATCCGCGAACGCGTGAACCGCGAGATCCTCGAGATCTTCTACGGGCGCAACATCCAGGGTTGAAGGGCGGTCGCGCGGCCAAGGTCGCGGCGCGAGGCGCGCCGACACACCTCACACGCGGTAGGCGACGAACTTCATCACGTCGGCAACGCGCCCCATGACGGCCCGCACAGGCGCCGGCAGTGCGCTCGCGCCTGCCTGCGCGGCGCGCGCGCCGTGGCGTTGTTCGTCGCGGCGCATGGCGTTGAGCACCGCGCTGCTGCGCGCATCGTGCGCCGGGAGCCGCTGGAGATGCGCGTCGAGATGCGCAACGACCTGACGCTCCGTCTCCTCGACGAAGCCGAGGCTGACAGCGTCGCCCGCCAGCCCCGCGACGGCGCCGATCACGAAGGATCCGCCGTACCACGCCGGGCTCAGGCGACTGGGCCGTGCGCCGAGTTCGCGCAGCCTGCGCGCGCACCATTGCAGGTGCGCGCGCTCCTCGCCTGCCGTCTCCAGAAGCTGCCGCCGGATGCGTCGGTCTCGGGCCACCAGCGCTTGCCCGTGATACAGGGCCTGGGCCGACACTTCGCCCGCGTGGTTGACGCGCATGAGCGCCGCGGCCTGCCGCTTCTCGTCGGCAGTGAGCGGAGTCTCCGAGACGTCCGCTGCCGGATAGGGAGGCTCATCGCCACTGCTTGGCAGAAACGCAGACAGGCGCATGACCAAGCGATCCGTCAGGGAGTAACGGCGTTGCCGGGAAGATGACGGCATGGCTGCGTCAGCGGTGTGGTTTGTCGGCTGTGGAGCTTTTCCCTATTCTGCCGCAAGCCGTCATCGCGGATGCACGCTTCAGTCAAGGATCGCCGCGCGCCCTACCCGCCCGGAGACAACGACATGTTCTGGCTGCTGTTTTTCCTGATCGCCCTGTGCGCTCTCGCCTACCGGCGGGCGGGAATCACCCTGAGCGCGTGGATCACGGCCGGCGTGCTGGTGTTCTTCGTGCTCGTGACCGGCCAAGTCGTGGTATTCCTGCTGCTGGCGCTGGCGTGGATCGTTGTCTGGACGCCGCTGCTCATCCCGGCCTTGCGGCAGGAATGGCTGTCCCGTGCGGCGATGAACCGCCTGCACCGCACGCTGGACACCGTGTCGGCGGAAACACGCGCGATGATCGCGGGCGACTCCTCCGAAGGTGGGGTACACAGCTGGCTGCTGGCCGGCGCACCGGACTGGTCCGAGCTGCGCGCGGTGCCCGCCGTGGTTCTGGACAGCACGCAGTGCTCGTGGCTCGACGGCGAAGTCGATGCGGCCTGCGCGATACTCCTCGATGATCCGGACAATGCCGCGGCCGGCGACCGCTTGTACATCGCGGCGGCCGACGACGAAACGCGAGCCGCGACAGAGCGTTCCACCTCCCTGTCCTCTCCGACGCTGCGCAGCGCCGCATGTACCCGCGCCGCCGCCGCGCTTGGTCGTGCCGCATGGCGGCCCTGTTCGCCGTCGCACGCGGGATGGCTGCGGCTCCTGCGCGAGGCGTCGGCAGACGGTCATCCGTGCCCATGGCTGGACCAGGCACACCGACAGCTCGAGGTGCTCGCCGTTGCCGAAGCGGGACTGGATCCGGCACACGACCTCTGCGGCTGGGCCAGCCTCATCACCGGCGGTGCCGACGGCGCGATCGGCCCGCAGCTGAAGCTGCGTCTGCGCACCGGGCTCCACGCCGACCATCGCGCGGCGCGCTACGCGATGCTGATCGAATGCATCGGCCGCGGAAAGGTGAACGGTACGACATGCATCGTCCTCGACGGCAACCAGCCCGGGCTCGCCGTCGCGCCGCTCGCGGATGGTGCGGTGGCGCTCAGTGGCGTGGACCTTCGCGTGCCTCTCACGGCGCTCACGCACGGTGTCCGTGGCATCGGGCAGGGAAGCCGCCGGCTTTCCTCCGCGATCGCCGCGGCGCACGCTGTCCGGGCGCCCGCCTTGCGCTTCGGCGAGATCCTCCCCGTGGCTCTCGCGAGCGGCTGGCGCGCCCGGATACACGCTCCGCAATCGCGCCCGGCTACCCGGTTCAGCGGCGTGCGGGAAGCCATTGCGCGCACCGCGGCCGACCTCTACGCCGCCGATGCGCTGCGACAGTGGACGCTCGCTGAACTCGGCAAGGGCGAGGAGGCTGCAGGGCTTGGCGCCATCGCCGAGGTCAAGCTCGCGACGCTTGCCGAGCGCGTCGGCGCACGCAGCCGCAACCTGTGCGCCGGCGAGCCGCTGGAACGGCTGGCACTTGCCCGCACTCATCCTCTGTCGCTGCGCGTCCAGAGTGCGCTCGGACTTTATGGCCTGTCCTCGTTCCACCCTTTCTTCCGAAGGCTCTGCCGGGCCGCGCTCGACGGCGAGACGGCGCCCGCCCTTGAAGACTTCGATCGCGCCTACTGGAACCACCTCGCGCAGCTGCTGGCGAACGGCGTACGGGCGTTCCTTGCGTGCCTCGGCGCCAGCGCGCTGGTGCCCGCCAGCAACCTGGAACCGGCCGTGGCGCGCGCGCTGCGGCGTACGGACCGCGCATGCATCTGCCTGTCGATGCTCGTGGATATGCTGCTGTTCGCTCGCCGGGACCACATCCTGCGAGACGAATCCCTGCAGGCCACGATCGGCGACGCCGTCTCGAGGCTTCAGCTTGCAAAGGCGGTGATCTGGAAGGCCCAGAACGACGCGCATCCCGCCAGCGCGGCGCTCACGCGGCTGTCCGTCGCGCACGCCATCGAGGCCACGCAGAACGACCTGGAGGTCCTTGTGCGCCACTTGCCCACGCCGTTGCGCGGTCTCGCACGGGCGCTGACCAACCCTTTCGGCCGCTGGTACCTGCGGGGCAATCCGCACGACCGGGAGGTAGCCACGACCTGGCTGTGCGAGGGCGACGCCACCCGGCACTTCCGCGCTCTGTTGCCAGCAGCGCTGCCCGACGCCGTCAAGGACCTGCAGCGCGCGATGGAGGCCTGTCGCAGCGGCGAAGCGCTGGCGGCCCGCCTGATCAAGGCCGACGATCCTCACATCCATCTGGACGAGGAATACATCGCCACGGCGCTCTCGGCCGGTCGCATCGATGCCGCGGAAGCGCAGAGGCTGCGCGCGTGGATCCACGTCGGAACACAGATCGCGGGCGCATCACCCGCACCGGTAGCGCGGGAAGAGGCTGGTGGCAACGCGGGCTGAGCGCCCTCCTCTCCCAGCGTTCCCGCTGACGCGAGCGGTCGACCGCCTCCGGAAGGAACGTTTCGACGTCCTCGTGATAGGCGGCGGCATCTACGGCGCGTGGATCGCCTGCGACGCCGCGCGGCGAGGCCTTTCCACCGCCCTGGTGGAGGCGAAGGACTGGGCTTCCGGCACCTCGTCGGCCTCCAGCAAACTGGTGCATGGCGGGCTGCGGTACCTTGAACACCTCGAAATCGGTCTCGTGCGCGAGTCGCTCACCGAGCGCCGTCGGCTGGCGCACATCGCGCCGCACCGCGTACGACCGCTGCGCTTCCTGCTGCCGGTATGGAACGCAAGCAGCGTTGCGCGCATGCGCCTCGCCGCGGGGCTCGGCCTGTACGACCTGCTTGCCGGCTTCCGGCAGCCGGTGCGCCGTCATCGCCGCCGAGCGCCGGGAAAACTTCGCAGCCGCTTTCCGTGGATCCGGGAAGAGGGCCTGCAGACCTGCTTCGATTACGGCGACTGCCAGGAAGACGACGCCCGCCTGACGCTCGACGTGGTGGCCGCCGCGCAGGCCGCCGGCGCGGCGTGCGCGAATCATGTGGTCGCCGACACGCTGCTGGAGGACGGCGAACGCATCCTCGGCGCGCGCCTGCGCGACACCGCCACCGGAAGTCGGCTCGAGCTCCGCTGCCGCACAACCGTATGTGCCGCGGGCCCATGGAGCGGCGCCTTCGCGTACGGAAGCCGCGCGGAAATCGAGCGTGTCCGGGGCGCGCACCTGATCCTGCCCGCGATTCCGGGTTGCGACCACGCGTTCATCCTTGCCGCGCCGCAGGACGGCCGCGCGTTCTTCGTCATCCCCTGGTATCACCGCAGCCTGGTCGGTACCACCGAGTCGGCGGTCGGGGCGGAGGCCTACGCAACGGTCGAAGACCCGAGCGTCGACTCACGCGTTGCCAGCGAAACCGAGCGCGACTATCTCCTGCACGCCGTCGCGGCCTCCTTTCCGGGGCTGCGCTGGAAGGCCGAAGACGTCATCGGCAGCTTCGCGGGCGTGCGCAGCCTGCGGCGGGCGCCACGGGCGCGGTTGTCCGACGTGAGCCGCGACTTCGAGCTGCTTGCGCCCCGCCCCGGGCTGTGGCTGCCGCTCGGCGGCAAGCTGACGACGGCGCGCGCGGAAGCTTCTCGCGTCGTCGATGTCCTGCTCAAGGCTCTGGGGCATCCGCACGTCGACTGTGACACCGACGCGACGCCGCTGCCTGCGGCACCCGCACAGCCTTTCGTGGACTGGTGCGCGTCGCAAACCGAGGATCTCGCGGGGCTCGGACTCGAAGCGGACGTCCTTGCCTCGCTGCTTCAGCGTTATGGAACGCGCGTCAGCACGATCGCCGCGCTGGTGCGTGATGACCCGCGCCTCGCTGAACGGCTCGATCCGCAGCTCCCCTTCATTCGCGCGGAGCTGGTTGTCGCAAGACGGGACGAGATGGCACTTACCGTCGAAGACATCCTGCGCCGGCGCGTGCCGCTCGAGATTCTTGCGCGCCACGGACCGGCGTTCGAACGCGCGCAGCGATGGACCACCTCGCTGGACGCCTAGCATCCACGGCCGGCGGGCGCCGTGTACTCCATGCGCTGAGCGCCGACCGGAACCTTCCTCGGGCCGGGGTTCGACGCGCCGTTCAGCACGCCGCACGACGTCACGCGCCCTCGCCATGATTGCCAAGCCCTGCGGGCCGCGCTGCGGGCGGTCCCTCCGTCTCACTGAAGGCCTGCTGGCCGCCGCGGGGCACGACGCCGGCACCAGATGGCGGCGCCGGCGCCGGGATCGGGCGTCGATCGCCGCCGTAGCGCGGCTGGGTATCCAGCACGTAGATGTCGAGCACCGCCTTGATGCGCGCGAGAACCTCGCGGATCCGCGTACGTGACAACGGCCCCAGCTCCGCGCCACCCGGCGCCGCATACACGATCGCCTCAAGATGCAGCTTCTTTGCGAGGAACTCCGCCCGGTAGGCGTGGTAGCGCTGCGTGATGATCGTGAAGCGGTGCAGCCCGAATACCACGTCTGCGCGTGCCACCGAGTCCAGCGTACGGTCACCCGACAGGTCCATGGTGATCGCGCGCGCCGGAACCCCGCGGCGCAGCAAGGCGGCACGCATCATCCGCGGTTCGTTGTAATTCGGACCGGGGTTCGCGCCGGAAACGAGCAGCTGACGGACCTTGCCCAGCTGGTACAGCTGCGCGGCGGCATCCACGCGGCCGATGAACTGGGGATTCTCCTGCCCGCCGCGCGTGTACGGGCTGGTGCCGAGCACCAACCCCACGCGATTGTCGGGCAGCAGGGACCAGCTCGAGTAGACGTAGGCCTTGGTGCTGTTGATGACCCAGTGGTTGAGCAGCCACACGACCACGATCGCGATCCCGAGGAGGATGAAGATCCATCGCCGCACCACGCGATGAAAGGCGCCGCGCGAGATCACCCCGACACGATCCGGCGCACGGGCAGGCGCAACCGGCAAATGCCCTGCGCCGCGCGACGCGCGCCGCCTGAAGCGGGACGGCGCACCGCGGCCGCCGACGCGCGCACCCGCTAGTGTCCCAGCCGCGACATGCCCGCCTCGAGACCGTCGAGCGTCAGCGGGTACATGCGGTCCGCGCCGAGCAGCCTGCGCGTGATGGAGATCGACGGCGTGCGGTCCCAATACTCGACGCGCTCCGGATTGAACCACACGAAGTGCGGGAAATGCGTCACCACACGCTGCAGCCAGACGGCGCCCGCCTCCTGGTTCCAGTGCTCGACGCTACCACCTGCCTGCAGAATCTCGTAGGGACTCATGGTCGCATCACCGACGAACACCACCCGGTACTCGGGTCCGTAGCGGTTCAGAAGCTCGAACAGCGGCGTGCGCTCTGCGTGGCGCCGCTGGTTGTCGCGCCACACGCTTTCGTAGACGAAGTTGTGGAAGTAATAATTCTCGAGGTGCTTGAACTCCGTGCGCGCGGCCGAGAACAGGTCCTCACACACGCGGATATGAGGGTCCATCGAGCCGCCGATGTCGAAGAACA
>DASVGQ010000029.1:0-2796 GCA_036379455.1 Nevskiaceae bacterium | reverse complement strand
CGGCATGCCGCCGACCACCGGTGTCGGCATCGGCATCGATCGGCTCGTCATGTTCTTGACCGACGCGGCGTCGATCCGCGACGTGCTGCTGTTTCCCGCGATGCGACCGGAGGCCTGAGCGCGGGCGTGCGCGTCCTGCAGATCAACTCGATCTTCAGCGCGGGTGGCGTGGACACGCAGACGCTGGAGCTGTGCCGGGGTTTGATGGAACGCGGCGTCGAGGTTGCGTTGGCCATCCGCGGCGCCGCGGGCATGCGATCGCAGGCGCGGCGCCTGACCGGTCTCACCGTGCATGCTCTGCCCGAGAGCCGCGTGGCCTTTGCGCGGGGCGCGGCGCGCGTCATCCGTCGCTGGGCGCCGCAGATCGTGCATGCACATCACGGCCGCGACTACTGGCCTGCGATCCTGGCGAGTCGCTTCGCGCGCCGCGGCAGCCGCGTGGTGGTGTCACGTCATCTCATGGGACGCAACCGGCTGATCACGCGCTGGGGCCTGTTGCACTGCGCGGACATGGTCGCGGTCTCCGACGCCGTGCGTGACCTGCAGGCGGCCAGTCTGCACGGTCCGCGCGCGCGGCTGCACCGCGTCTACGGTGGGATCGATACGTCGCGATTCCAGCCGGTCGGAGCTGCCGCCGGGGCAGTGGCGAAAGCGCGCTTCGGGTGGTCGGTGGATGCGGTCGTGTTCGCCGTGCTCGGCTTCTTTCACCCCCCGCGAGGGAAGGGACAGATGGAGTTCCTGCGCGCTGCGGCGTCCCTGTACGAGGGCTGCCGGGATGCGCGGTTCCTGATCGTCGGCGCAGGAGACCTGTTGCCGCGCATGCAGGAATTCATCGCGGGTCACGGACTGGAGGGCGTGGCGCGCATCGAGGGATGGCAGTCGGACGTGATGTCGGTGCTGGCGGGCGTGGATGTCGTGGTTTATCCGGCGATTGATCCGGAAGCGCTGCCGGTGGTGCCGTGGGAGGCGCTCGCTGCGGGCATCCCGGTCATCGCTTCGCGCGTCGGCGGGCTCGGTGAGGCCTTTGTGCAGGCGCAGCACGGCCTTTTCGTGCCGCCCGCCGATGTGCCTGCGCTGACCGCAGCCATGCACACGCTGGCCGAGGATGCCGCCGTGCGGAGGCGGTACGGCGCGTCAGGGCGTGAATACGTGCTCGCCGAACGTTCGACGGCATCGTACGCCGCACGCATGCTCGCGTTGTACGATGCCGTGTTGCGACATTCGCGTGACGCCGTGATCGGGTGCGGGTGACACGCACCGGTGGATACCAGGGAGCCTGAAGCACAACCGATGCGAGCCGCGCCGCCTTATTTCACGAACCTCGGCCCGTTCCATGCGTTGTTCAGCCGGGGCCTGCCGATCCTCATGTACCACAAGCTGGGGCCGCGGCCGTCCGGCGTGCGGCTCAAGGGACTCTATCTCGGAGAAAGTCTTTTCCGGCGCCAGCTCCACCAGCTGCGCGCGGCAGGGTTCCGCAGCGCGATGCCCGGCGATGTCGGCGCCAATGCGGATGCACAGCCGGCGGTCGTCATCACTTTCGACGATGGCTTCAGAAACGTGTTCGAACACGGCATGCAGGCGTTGGTCGAACAGGGCTTCCAGGCCATTGAATACCTCGTCGCCGGCGAGCTGGGGGGAAGCAACCGCTGGGAGGTCGCGGAAGGCGAGATACCGGCGCCGATGATGGATGCCGGCCAGGTACGCGCGTGGCTGCGCGCCGGTCATTTCATCGGATCGCATACCTTGAGCCACCCGTGGCTGACGCGCCTGCCAGAGGCGGACGCGCGCGAGGAGATCGCTGCCAGCAAGAAACGGCTCGAAGACGCCTTCGGGGTCGCCGTTGACCACTTCTGCTATCCGTACGGTGACTGGAACCCGCGCGTGCGCGACCTCGTGCAAGAAGCGGGCTATCGCACCGCGGTAACCACCGAGTTCGGCGTCAACGACGGCACCGGGGACCCGTTTGCGTTGCGGCGCATCCTGGCGCGCTACCAGAGCCGCAGCCCGCGTGCGCTGTGGCGCCGGCTGCAGCGACGCTAGGACGAGAGCGCGGCGCTGCGGGCGTAGGTAAAAGGCGTTGGCGGCGTCAGCGCGCGGCGTGGTGCCGCCGGCAGGTACAAGCCGTCGTCAGCATGGGGGATGCGAAGCACGGCGGCGATCGCACAGGAGCCATCTTCCGCTTCCGCCGCGTCCACGACTTCGCCGATCGCGGCGGCCTCTCGCAGGTGGTGGACGGGATCTCCCGGAGCGGGCGGTGGGCCCTTGGCTCGCAGCAGATACATGCGGCGTGCTGCGCGTCCACGGTAGTGGAGACGCGCGATGATCTCCTGACCGCTGTAGCAGCCCTTGTCGAAATGGATCGCGCCGGAGAGGTCCAGATTCAGCGACTGTGCGAGGAAGTGGCCGCTGGTTGGCGCACTGATGTCCGGAACTCCCTCGAGTATGTCAAGCAGCCGCCACGCGTTGCTGCCGACGCGCGTGGCGTGCTCCGCGATCAAGTTCCACGGAACGGTGAGCGCCGTGCGCGGTCCGCGCAGCTCAAAGCGGGGAACGGCGCTTGGCTGGCGGGTCACCTGCACGCTGCCCTGCGCGGCGCATGCCTCCGCCGCGTCGGGGGCCGGCAGCCGCGCCTGCTGCAGGAGCTGTACCGCGCCCGGGCCCCAGACGCCGATTGCGGCCAAGGCATCCCCCGGCGCGTCGATCCGCACGTCCGCGCGCAGCACGAAGCGCTGCAGGCGCGTCAACATGGCCTCGGCCAGGCTGGAGTGCAACCGCAGCAACGTGTGGGTGGCGAGG
>DASVGQ010000028.1:0-2562 GCA_036379455.1 Nevskiaceae bacterium | reverse complement strand
GCCGCAGATCGGCTTTGACGCAGCGGGCGTGCTCACCGCCATCGTCACGGTGCTGACGATTGCGGTCGGCTTCTACGAATGGCAGCAGGGCCGCCGGCACGCGTCGCCGGGCGGCGAGAGCTGATGTTCGCGTGGCTCGCCAGCGCCGCCGCGTCATTGCTGGGCAAAGCGGGCGGGTTGGTGTGGCAGCTCATCGCCGGCGGCGTCGTGCTGGCCGTGCTCATCGGCGGACCGTACTACCTGGGGATGCGTCACCAGCGCGGCATCGACGAGGCGGCGGCCGCCAGACTCGCGCAGTCGGAAGCGGAGGCCCGCGCGCAGGTCGCTCAGGCTCTCGTCATCGCGCAGCGCAAGGGCGAAGCGCTTGCCGCGGAGCTCGCGGACGCCCAGGCGAAGACCCAGATCGTCTATCGCGACATCGTCAAGGAGGTGCCGCATGTGGTCACCGTCTACCGCGAGGCGCCGGGCGCGGCGCTCAAGCCTTTGCCTCGCGCTGTGTATACCCGCGGCTTTGTCGGCCTGTGGAACCGTGCCCTCGATCCCGGCCTGCCCGCAGCCGCCGCCGAGCCTGCTGAAGGCGCCGCCGGCGCCGACCCCGCTCTCGATTCCGGCCTCAGCCAGCAGCAGCTCCTCGAAAACCACGTCGACAACGCGGAGAAGTGCGACGCCATCCGCACCCAGCTCGACGCCCTGATCCGCTGGCATGAGACGGTCGGATCGGGCCGATGACGCTCTGGGACTGGGACGCGCTGCGGCTCGTCTTCGAGCTCACGCAGGCGCTCATCACCGTCGTGCTCTGGCTGTATGTGCGCGGCGTCAACCGCCACCGCGCGACGCTCGCGCACATCGAGACGCTGGAAGCGCAGTTGACCAGGCGGCTCGCGCAGAACGACCGGCGCATCACGCACCTGGAGGAGCGCGGCAAGTACGCGCCCACGGCGCAGGACCTCAATGGCCTGCGCGAAGCCATCGCGCGGCTGGCGGCGGAGATGGCCGAGCTGCGCGGCGCACACACCGCAACGATGCGCGCGGTAGAGCGCGTCAACGACCGGCTGATGAGGGCGCCGTGACGCCCGGCCAGCCTTTGGCTTGTGGCTGGCCCCCCTGCGCGGCGACGGTGGCCGCATGATCGACGCAACCGGCGATTCGCTGCCCTACCGCATCACCGCCGGAGACTCCGTCGCCTGGTCCCGCGCATTCGCTGGCTACGCGCCGGGCGACGGCTGGACGCTGCGCTACACCTTCGTCGGCGCGACGGCGGTTTACACGGTCGACGCCGCGGCGGACGGCGACGGCTACCGCTTCGCGCCGGCCGTGGACATCACCGCGACCTTCATGCCCGGCGAGTACCGCCTCGTCGAATCGCTGGTCCGCGAGGTCGCGGCGCCGACGCAAGAGGATCCGGATGCCACGCGCACCGAGCGCGCCACGGTCGGCGTCGCGCGGATCGCGGTGGATCCGGACTGGGCGGCCGCGACCGACCCCGTCGACCCGCGCAGCGCCGCGCGCCGCATCCTGGACGCCATCGATGCGGTGCTCGAGAAGCGCGCCACGCACGGCGAGCAGGAAGTGACGATCAACGGCCGCGCGATCAAGTACATCCCGATCCCGGAGCTGCTCGCGCTGCGCGATCGCTATCGCATGGACGTCGCGCGTGAGGACGCCGCATGCGGCGGCCGGCCGATCGTCGGGCGGCTGTCAGTGAGGTTCGCGCGGTGAGGCTGTGGCCGCGTCGCAAGGGCCGCAAGGCCGCCGGGCGGCGCACCTTCGACGCTGCGCGGCAGACGAGCCTGCTTGCCGACTGGCTTGGCACCGCTGGCGCCATCGACGCCGACCTGCGCGGCGACCTTGGCCGGCTGCGGTCACGGTCGCGCGACCTTGCGCAGAACAACGACTACGTCAAGCGCTTCCTCGCGATGGTGGAGCGCAACGTCGTCGGCCCCAACGGCGTGAACCTGCAGTGCCGCATCGAGGATGCCCCGGGCCAGCCCGACACCGTCGCGAACAACCTCATCGAGGACGCGTTCGACGACTGGTCGCGCGCAGGCGTGTGCGAAGTCAGCGGCCGGCTGTCCTTCGCCGCGCTGTGCCGGCTCATCGTGCGCACCGTCGCACGCGACGGCGAGGCGTTGATCGTCCGCGTCGAAGGCGCCGCGGCCCGGAACCCGTACGGTCTGGCGCTGCAGCTGCTGGACTCCGCGCGACTGGACCTGAACTACAACGTCGACACGCTTCCCGGCGGCGGCCGGATCGTCATGGGCGTGGAGGTCGACGGAGTCGGCCGACCGGCCGCCTACCACGTCAACCAGGCGAACGGTTCGCGGCTGCGCCTGTCGGCCGGCAACGTCTACCACCTGTTTACGACGGACAGCCCGGAGCAGACGCGCGGCTATCCGTGGCTGCACACGGCCATGATCCGGCTGCACAACCTCAAGGGATATGACGAAGCGGCGATCATCGCCGCGCGCTACGGCGCGCAGAAGATCGGCATGTACGTATCGCCGGACGGCAACCCCGGCGACTTCGCGACGCCCGGCAAAGACGGCAAGCCGCAGGGAACCG
>DASVGQ010000027.1:0-10409 GCA_036379455.1 Nevskiaceae bacterium | reverse complement strand
GGCATCCTCGGCCTCGGCCACCACTATTTCTGGATCGGCACGCCGCAGTACTGGCTCAGCATCGGCGGCTTCTTCTCGGCGCTCGAGCCGCTGCCGCTTCTCGGCATGGTGGTGCACGCCGTCTACGACGCTGGCAGCCATCGGCTCAAGACGCGCAACAAGCCGGCCTACCTGTGGATCACCACGGAGGCCTTCCTGAACTTCATCGGTGCCGGCATCTGGGGCTTCATGATGACGCTGCCGCAGATCAACCTGTTCTCGCACGGCACGCAGTGGACGGTGTCACACGGCCACTTCGCGTTCTACGGCGCCTATGTGTGCGGCGTGATGGCGGTCCTCTACGTGGCCAAGCAGAAGGTCTCGGGTGCCGAGTTCCTCGACGGGCGCGCGTGGCGCTGGGGCTATGCATTCCTCAACATCGGCATGATCGGCATGGTGACGGCGCTGCTGCTGGCGGGCATGGCGCAGGCCTTCTTCGGGCGTGCCATCGGCGGCTCGACGATGATGGCTTTCACCACCGCGTCCGAGAACCCGTGGTTCACCTCCGGCATGTACGCGCGCACGCTGTTCGGCGTGATGTTCGCGGCAGGCTACGTGGTGCTGGTCTACGACCTGTTGACGAAGCCTCGCGAACAGGCGGTGGTACAGGAGGGCTCGCCGTCGCCGCGCCTGAAAGGCTCACAGGCGGAGCCGGCATGAGCCCGGAGATGACGCCTCTGGCGGTGCTCGAGACGGCGGCGCTCATGGGCTTGTTCGTGTTGGCCGGCGGTGGCTACGGCGGCTTCTACAGCATCGGCCGCCTGTGGGAGAGCCGCGCCCTCATGCGTGCCGGCGCCGCCTGTTGCGGCATCGCCATCGCGCTGGCCATTGCCATCGCCGTCGCGACGCCCTTGCACTTCGGCTGGAAGCTGCTGATCCTCGCCAGCGCAGCGGTCTACGTCGTCATCCCGCCGGTCACCTGGCGTTATCTGGAACGCATCCACGTCCAGCAGGAGGCATCGCGATGATCCCGAACCTCATCAATACCGTCGTCGGCCTCGTTCTCGCCTACAGCGTCGTCCTGCACCCCACCTGGGTTGGCCAGCAGTACCTGCCGTTCGGTGCCTTCGCGGCCGTCATTTTCGTGATGGCGATCTGGGCGCGTTTCACCGACCCCCGTCGCTGGTACAGCACCGTCAACATCGTGCTCGCCGTCGCGCTCGCCATCCTGTCGCTGCTGCCCCTCGCGACGCTGCCCAACCTGACTTTCTGGGGCGGCTTCTGGATCGGCTGCCTGGTACCTATCATCGCGCTGTGGGCGGCGATCTATCGGCCGCGGCCGGTGGCGGCCTGAGGCTCGTCGCCGACACCCCTTCGCCGCACGTCAAGTGCACTCTGGGAGCATTGGAATCATGAGGCAAGCTGCGTTTTTCGGCACCATCGCCACCGCCGCCCTGCTGCTCGCGGCCAATGCCTACGCGGCGGATCCCGAAGCGGGCAAGGCGATCTACTCGGGGACCTGCGCGGCCTGCCACGGTGCTAACGGCATTTCCATCGCGCCTATCTATCCCAACGTCGCCGGCCAGAAGGAGACCTACCTTGTCGAGCAGCTCAAGGCCTTCCGTGACGGCAAACGCGAGAACCCGATCATGTCGCCCATGGCCAAGGGCCTGAGTGATACCGACATCGCCAACATCGCGGCCTACGTCTCGCGCCTCAAGCCCTGACGAGCGGCGCCTAAAGGCCGGGTTCCCGACGCAGCTTCGCGCCACGCGCCATTTCAGCCGTCGTCGTTGCTCATGAACCGCGCAACGAGCTCGTAGGAATGCAGCCGCGCGGCGTGATCGTAGATGCCGCTGGTGATGATCAGCTCGTCGGCGTAGTTGTAGCGGGCGAACTCGGCGAGCTCGTGCGCAATCTTTTCCGCGGTGCCGATGGCGCTGCACGCCAGGCTGCGATCGATCAGCGCGCGCACCGCCACCGGCAGCGAGTCGAGGTAGCGCTCGCTGGGGGGTGGCAGCGGTCCCGGGTGCCCCAGCCGCAGATCCACGAAGGAGTGCTGCCAGGACGAGGCGAGGTAGTGGGCTTCGCCGTCGGTATCCGCGGCGAACACGTTGTAGCCGAGCATGACCCAGGGCTCGGCGAGGTATTCAGAAGGCTGGAAGCTGGAGCGATACAAGGCCACCGCCTGTCGCATCTGCGCCGGCGCGAAGTGCGAGGCGAAGGAGTAGGGCAGACCCAGCGCCGCGGCCAGCCGTGCGCCGAACAGGCTCGAGCCAAGGATCCACACCGGCACCTTGGCGCCGTCGCCCGGCACTGCGCGCACCGGACCATGGCCGGCGAAGTAGGCGAGCAGTTCGGCGACGTCGTCGGGGAACGCCTCGGCGTCCGCGGTGGACGCGCGGCGCAGCGCGCGCGCGGTGACTGGATCGGAGCCGGGCGCGCGGCCCAACCCGAGCTCGATGCGGCCCGGGAACAGCGCGGCCAGCGTGCCGAACTGCTCGGCGATGACCAGCGGCGAATGGTTCGGCAGCATGATGCCGCCGGCTCCAACCCGCAGGCGTGACGTGGCGCCGGCCACCTGGCCGATCAGCACCGAGGTCGCGGCGCTCGCGATGCCCGGCATGCTGTGATGTTCGGCCAGCCAGTAGCGCCTGAAGCCCCATTGCTCGGCGTGCTGCGCGAGATCCACCGTGTTGGCGAAGGACTGCGCGGCACTGCCGCCCGCCGTGATCGGCGCAAGATCGAGGACGGAGAGGGGAACTGGAAAGTTCATTTCTCTGGTGTCTCAGGTGGGTGACGCGCCATGGGCGCGCGAACGGCCACGATGCGGTGCTGCACGGTGTTCAAAGCGGTCAACGGGCGGCCTTGCGCGGTTCGCGTGGCCACTCGATGCGCGTCGCGCTCGATCGTCCGCGTCATGCGGCGGCACCGCGTGCAACAAATCGGCGGCGGTCGTACGGGACGGCCGCCGCCGATCGACGCCGCTGCGGTTTGTTACCGCCGGCCGGAGCGGCCGTTGACGCGTTCGATCACGCCGCAGGCGATCGGCAGCGTCACCTGCGCCGGAATCGTGCCCAGCGACTTGACCGTGTCAGGCAGCTTGGTGTCGGCCGGCACGCCGTGGATGTAGACCACGCGTCGGTCGAGATCCAGGTGGTCGCCCGGGAAGTGCTTCCGGAACGCAGCCTTCAATTCGCCAAGCTGCACGGTTTCCTGATAGTGGTAGTCCCCGCTGGCGTTCGCCTTGGGATAGTCGCCGTGCGCGATGTCGAAGCCCACCGGGTTGGTGTCCAGCGGGATCATGGTCGTCCCCGATGCTCCGCTGGTGTCGGTGATGTCGACGATGCCGTCCGGTCCGGCGTTGGCGGCGGTGGCGCAGGCCGCGGTGTGGTCATTCGTGAAGCCGTGGATGTGCTGCCAATGGATCATGTCCGGGGGCGCGCCATGCACGTTGACGGTGATGGTGAGCTCCTCGCCGGTCTTGTCGCCGCTGAAGGTAAACCACGCGGTGCCGGTTGTCGGCGTGCCGGCCACCTGGGTGTTCAGCGAATGCAGCTCCGCGACGTAGGTTGCCGAAGAGGGAATGGTCGCCGCCCACGCAAGCGGGGCGGCCGCGAGGGCCCCGGCTGCGACGAGCAGTGAAATGTGGACACCGTGAAGCTTCATGGTTGCGCTCCTTCGATCGTGTTCCGGCCAGTATGCACGGATGTCAAGGCATCTACTTGATCGGTGTCAGTACAACGAACCACAAGCGTTCGACGACCGGCGTGCGCTCTCTGCGCGCAGGGCGATCGGCGAGGCGAATCCGGCACGATCGCTGCACACCGCTGCCACGCGCAGAGTGCGCGGTCAGCGGACTTGCGTCAGCCGATGACGCGGATCAATCCCCGCACAAATCAAACCCATACAATAACCGAGGTTCCGACCGTGGAGCCTCTCCCCTGAAGCCGCCAACGTCATGAGTGAACCCGTCATCCAGCTTCGCGATCTGCAGCCGGCCCCGGGCAGCAAGTTCACGAGCCCGCAAGGCACCCGCGCGATCAAGGACGGCGTCAAGCCGAACCGGCTCAGCGCCGTCGCCGACGTGGGCCGCAAACCGTCGTGGCTGCGCGTCAAGCTGCCGTCCGGCGCGCGCTACGAGGAAATCCGCGACATTGTCCGCACCCACAACCTGTCGACGGTGTGCGTCGAATCGAAGTGTCCGAACATCGCGGAATGCTGGGGCCGAGGCACTGCGACCATGATGCTGATGGGCTCCGTGTGCACGCGCGCCTGCAAGTTCTGCGCGGTGTCCACCGGCAATCCGAACGGCTGGCTCGACCCGCTCGAGCCGGCACATGTGGCGGATGCGGTGCGCCTCATGAAGCTGAAATACGTGGTGCTGACGTCGGTCGACCGCGACGATCTTGCGGACGGCGGCGCCGGGCACTACGCCGCGTGCATCCGCGCCATTCATGACGTCATGCCGAGTACGGCGGTCGAGGCACTGACGCCCGACTTCGCCGGACGCCATGAGTGCGTCGCCAAGGTACTGGAGGCCGGCGTCGCGACCTACGCGCAGAATCTCGAGACGGTCGAGCGACTGACGCACCCGGTGCGCGATCCGCGCGCCGGCTATGCGCAAACCCTGGACGTGCTGAAGTTCGCGAAGTCCCGCGCGCCCCGGACCGTCACCAAGACCAGCCTGATGCTCGGGCTCGGCGAGACGGATGCGGAGATCGACCGCACGCTCGACGATATCCGCGCGGCAGGCGTCGACGTTGTGACCATGGGGCAGTACATGCGGCCGACGAAGAACCATCTGCCGGTGAAGCGCTTCGTCACGCCGGATCAGTTCCACCAGTATCGCGAGATGGCGTTGGCCAAGGGCTTCCTGGAAGTGGTGTCGGGGCCGCTGGTGCGTTCGAGCTATCGCGCGGAGCGGGTGCTGGAGCACAACAACGTCGGCCTGGATCCGGAGCTCGCGGAGAACATCCGGCAGAGCGCCAGCTTCCGGTGCTGAGGCCGGGCGCGATGGGCGTGTGGTCGGCGGCCGCGCCATTCGTCATCACGGGAACGCTGGCCATCGTCGCCGGCGGGCTGGTGGCGGCCGCCGTGGCGCACCGTCCCGTCCAGCCGATGGTGTGGATGTCCGCCTATCTGGTGCTCATCGTCGGCGTCGCGCAGTTCGCCTTTGGCACCGGGCAGGCATGGCTGACGCGCGAGGCGTCGCTGGTGACGCTGCTCATCGCCGCCCAGTGGCTCGTGTTCAATTTGGGAAACGCCGGCGTCATCGTCGGCACGTTGACACGCTCCTATCCGCTGGTCGTGGCCGGCACGATCCTGTTCGCCGTCGGCATCGCGCTGTTTCTGGTGGGCACCCGTCACGCGCACGCCGGTTCTGGCCTGTATGCCTACCGCACCGTCCTGGGGCTCATCTTCCTCAGCTCGCTGGTGGGGCTGGCCCTTTCGGCGCGGACCCACGGCGCCGGCTGAGGCGCGGCGGCCGCACGCGCCTCGAAGAGGCCCTTCCCGAGGGCGCTGACTGCCGCGGGGCGGAGACGGTGTTCTAGGCTAGGAGACCCATTTCGCGACCCTGTGGAGGTCGAAGCACCCATGCAGACCCTGCGTTTCTCCAACGGCGACACCATCCCCCAGCTTGGGCTCGGCACCTGGAAATCCCGCCCCGGCGACGTCTACAACGCGGTGCGCACGGCGCTGCGCCTCGGCTTCCGGCATATCGACTGCGCGTACGCCTATGACAACGAGGCCGAGATCGGCCACGCGCTCGCGGACGCCATGAGCGATGACGGCGTGCGCCGCGAGGAGCTGTGGATCACGTCCAAGCTGTGGAACACGGCGCATGCGCCCGACGACGTGCGGCCGGCGCTGGAGGCAACCCTGCGGCACCTGCAGCTCGACCATCTGGACCTCTACCTGATGCACTGGCCGGTGGCGATGCGCAAGGGCAGCCGCATGCCGCTCAAGACGGAGGATCTCATCAACCCGCGGGAGCTGCCCTTCACGAAGACCTGGGTGGCGATGGAGGCCTGCGTGGACGCCGGGCTCGCGCGCCATATCGGCGTGTCGAACTTCAGCGCCCGGAAGATCAAGACCTTGCTCGACGAGGCGCGCATCAAACCGGCGATGGATCAGGTCGAGCTGCACCCCTACCTGCAGCAGCAGCCGCTGGTGGACTTCTGCCGTGCGCACGGTGTGCAGGTGACGGCCTACTCGCCGCTCGGCTCCAACGACCGCCCGAAGGGCATGAAGGGCAAGGACGAACCGGTGCTGCTCGAAGACGCCAGCGTCGCGGCGCTGGCGAAGGCCCACGGGGCGACCCCGGCCCAGATCCTCATCGCCTGGGCGCTTGCCCGTGGCACGGCGGTTATCCCGAAGTCGACGAGCGCGGAGCACATGCAGGACAACCTGGACGCGGCCGACATCACGCTCAGCGATGCCGAGATGAAGAAGATCGCGGCGCTCGATCGCCATCGGCGCTACATCGACGGGCGCTTCTGGGCGCTGCCCGGCAGCGGCTACACGCTGGAAAACATCTGGGACGAGTAAAGGGCCGGGACCGGAAAGCGCCTGGGGCCGGGACCACGCGCGGGTGTCGGGCGTGCCCGCGGCGAGCTCGCGCCGCGCATCGCGCGGTGGCAGATGGACCGGATGGGGCGCACAGGCCGCTGTGTAAGCTAGCGCGATGGCGTCCATCGAAGTCGTGCTGGCGATGCTGCTTGCGGTGCTTGCGAGCGGCTATCTCGTCCGCGCGCTGCCGGTGGCGCTGCCGCTGCCGCTCGTGCAGATCGTGCTGGGCGGCGTCATCGCGGGGGTCTTCCACCACGGCGTGACGCTGCAGCCGGAAGTGTTCTTCCTGCTGTTCCTGCCGCCGCTGCTGTTCCTCGACGGCTGGCGTATTCCCAAGGACGGCCTGCTGCAGGACAAGGGGCCGATCCTCGAGCTGGCCATCGGCCTCGTGGTGTTCACGGTCTTCGGCGCCGGCTATCTCATCCACTGGATGATCCCGGCGATGCCGCTGGCCGTCGCCTTCGCGCTGGCCGCCATCGTGTCGCCGACGGATCCGGTGGCGGTGTCCGCCATCACCGCGCGCGTGCCGATTCCGCCGCGCCTGATGCACGTGCTCGAAGGTGAATCGCTGCTCAACGATGCCAGCGGCCTGGTCGCCTTCCAGTTCGCCGTCGCCGCCGCAGTGACCGGCGCCTTCTCGCTGGGGGTCGCGGCCCGGCAGTTCCTGTGGGTGGCGCTGGTCGGCGTGGCCTGCGGGCTGGTGTTCACCGCCGCGGTCGCCTTCGTGCAGCACCTGCTGTCGCGCCACTTCGGCGAGGACGAAGGCGCGCCGATCCTCGTCAGCCTGCTGATCCCCTTCGGCGCCTACATGCTGGCCGAACAGCTGCGCGCGTCGGGCATTCTGGCAGCGGTGTTCGCCGGTATCGCCATGAGCTACGTGGAGCTTTCCGGCCGCAGCATCGCGACCACGCGGCTGGAGCGCACCGCGGTATGGAACACGATCCAGTTCACGCTCAACGGCATCATGTTCGTGCTGCTCGGCGAACAGCTGCCGGCGATCCTGCACGGCGCGATCGCGGCGGTCGGCGAGAGCGGCCACCACAACCCGCTGTGGCTGGTGTTCTACGCGCTGGCGATCACCGTCATCCTCGGCGTGTTGCGCTTCGGCTGGGCGTGGGTGTCGGTGCATCTGCACCTGCTGCGCAGTCGCCACAGCGACGCGCCGCAGACCCGCCCCGACACGCGGTTGATCCTGGCGACGTCACTGGCCGGCGTGCGCGGCGCCGTGACGCTGGCCGGCGTGCTCACCCTGCCGCTGCTGCTGCCCGACGGCACGTCGTTTCCGGCGCGTGGCATCGCGGTCTTCCTCGCCGCCGTGGTGATCCTCTTCTCGCTGATCGCCGCCAGCGTCGGCCTGCCGATCCTGCTCAAGGACCTGAAGCTGCCCGAGGAATCGACGCGCGCGCAGGAACGTCGACACGCGCGCGCCGCCGCTGCCCGCGCGGCGATCGACGCCGTGCGCAGCACCGAGCATTCCATCCAGGAGCAGACCCACGCGCGGGAGGCGGACATCGTCGCGGACGCCGCCAGCCGCGTCATCGCCTACTACCAGCAGCGCGCCGAACGCGACGACGACAACGCGACCACGCAGGCCACGGAGCTGCGCAAGTCCGACGAGGTGGAGCGGCAGATGCGCCTCGCGGCGTTGCAGGCCGAGCGCGTGGAGGTCCTGCGCCTCGCACGCCACCATTTCGTCTCGGACTCGACCTCGCGACGCCTGGTGCGCGAGCTGGATCTGCTGGAATCCCTCTATCGCTGAACGCGTGGTGCCGTGCCGGGCTTCAGTCCTGCCGCAGCGCCTGTTCGACCAGCGGCGGCATGACGAAGGCGGCGCGATGGATGGCCGCGCTGTAGTAGCGCGTGTCGAGCGCAGCGATAGCAGCCGTGTCGAGACGCTCCACCCACGGCCCTCTGCCCTTGCGCGCCTGCAGCGCACTCCACCAGCCGGAGGGATAGATCGGCTGCGGGAACTGCAGCAGGCGGGAAGCGGCGAAGCTGGCCGCGTGCATCGCGTCCTGCATGCTGCGGATCAGCTCCAGGTTCAGCAGCGGCGATTCGGCCTGCTGCACCAGCACGCCGCCCGGGCGCAGCGCGCGCAGGCAGTCGCGGTAGAAGGGCTGCTGGAACAGCCCGAGCGCCGGACCTACCGGGTCGGTCGAGTCGACGATGATGACGTCGAGGCCATCTGCGGCGGCCTCCTTCACCCAGCGGATGCCGTCGCCGAAGTGCAGCGTCGCGCGCGGGTCGGAATTCGTGGCCGTCAGCTCGGGGAAATAGCGTTCGGCGACGCGGGTGACGCGCTCGTCCAGCTCCACCAGCGTGACGCGCTGCACTTCCGGATGCTTGAGCACTTCGTGGAGCGTGCCGCAGTCGCCGCCGCCGATGATCAGCACGTCGCGCGGCGCGGCGTGCGCGTTGAGCGCCGGATGCACCATCATCTCGTGGTAGAGGAAGTTGTCGCGCGTCGACAGCATCGTGCAGCCGTCGATGGCCATGAGGTAGCCGAAAGTCTGCGTGCGGTAGATGTCGATGCGCTGGTAGGGCGTCTGCTCGCCGTGCACGTGTTCCCCGAGCTTGAGCGAGAAGGCCGTGCCCTGGGTTTGTGCCTGTTCCGTGAACCAGCCCGGCATCGGGCCGTCATGTTCTGCCATCGCCTTGCTCCTTGCCGCGAGGCGCGGAGTATAAGTTCCGAGAGGCGGCGGACGCGCTGCGGGCCCGTGCCTATACTTGCCGCATGGCCAGCTATCCCACGGCGACGACGGTCGCGGAGTTCAGCGCGCACCTCGCGTCGGTACGCGGGCGGATAGCCGACGCCTGCCGCCGTGCCGGGCGCGACCCCGCGACGGTTCGCCTGCTGCCCGTCAGCAAGACGGTGCCGGAGGCCCGACTGCGCAACGCCTATGCGGCGGGCTGCCACACGATGGGCGAGAACAAGGTGCAGGAAGCGCACGGCAAGTGGCAGGCCATGGCGGACCTCGACGATCTGCGCTGGGCGATCATCGGCCATCTGCAGCACAACAAGGTGAAGCTCGTCGCCGAATTTGCCGCCGAGTTCCAGGCGCTCGACAGCCTGCGCATTGCGGAGGCGCTCGACCGCCGGCTGCAGGACGCCGGTCGTTCGCTGGACGTGCTGGTACAGGTCAATACCTCGAACGAGGAAAGCAAGTTCGGTCTGCCGCCGACGGAAGTCGAGGCCTTCGTGAAGCGGCTCCCCGCGTTTTCCTCGCTGCGTGTCAAGGGCCTGATGACGCTCGCGTTGTTCTCGCCGGACGCCGCGCGCGTGCGCCCCTGCTTCGTGCGCCTGCGCGAGCTGCGTGATCGGCTGCGGCAGTCGGCGCCGGACGGCGTCTCCGTGGAGGAACTGTCGATGGGGATGTCGGGCGACTTCGAGCTCGCCATCGAGGAAGGCGCGACCATCGTGCGCGTCGGTCAGGCGATCTTCGGCGCGCGCAAGACGCCCGACAGCGCCTACTGGCCGCAGTAGACCCGTCACGCATCCGCCCGCGGCGAGGTCGATCATGGCGCGTTCTTCCGTCGCCCGCGTGCAGGCGGGCCAGACCGCCACCGGCTGGAGCGCGGAGCAGTCGGCGGCGCTCTACAACGTTCCCCGCTGGAGCGACGGCTACGCCAGCGTCGGCGCCAACGGGCATCTGCTCATGCGCCCGCGGCGGACGGAAGGCCCGTCCGTCGACCTGTGCACGCTGACGGACCGCCTTGCCGACCAGGGCTTGGAGCTGCCGGTGCTGGTGCGCTTCACCGACATCCTCGGCGACCGCGTTCGCGCGCTGACCGGCGCTTTTGCCGCCGCCGCCGCCGAGCTCGGCTATGCGGGCCGCTACGCTGCCGTGTATCCGATC
>DASVGQ010000026.1:0-8637 GCA_036379455.1 Nevskiaceae bacterium | reverse complement strand
CCGCCGCCATGGCGCTGCGGCGCACCGGCCATCGGCCGCCGATGTACGTCGGCAGCTTCGTCATCGCCGCCGGCATGGCGATGCTGACGCTCGCGCCACCCGCCGCCATCTCGTCCTACTGGTGGCTGGCCATCGGCGCCTTCGTCATCGGGCTGGGCTACGGCACCACGAATCCCGCGGCGCGCAACGCCGGCCTGCAGCTCGCGCCCGAGCATTCCTCCACGCTCGCGGCGCTGCGGACCATGTCGCTGTACATGGGCTCCATCGTGACCGTGTCGGTGGCGACCGCCATCATCGCCAGCGCGGGGCACAGCGGCCACGCGCAGTCGTGGTTCACCATCGCCGTGGCCGCGCTGCTGTTCGTCTCGCTGCCGATGATCTCCCGCATCCCCGAGCACCACGGAGCGTGGTGAGGGCGCGCGGCGCCAGATCATCCGTCGCACGCTCAGCGCATGGGCATCAAGGCGGGCGTCACGCCGGACGGCGTTCCTGCGAGTGTCGTCACGAAGGACGGCGCCGCGGCAACGGCGATCCCGAGCGCCACGCACAGCGCGGCAACCGCAAGCCGGACCCGCGGCCAGGGCGCGAGCTTCTCCGCGAAGATGAGCGCGGTGACCACGCCCATCCACAGCAGGCTCATCGCGCCGAGCGCCAGCAACAGCAGCATCAGCCCGGCGCAGCATCCCACGCACCACAGGCCGTGCCGCACGCCCATGCATGGCGCGGCGATGAGCCCCGGGTGCCACTCGTGCACGATGAATCGCAGCGGCGAGCGGCAGTGGCGGAGGCACACGCGCTTGAAGGGCGTGAGCTGGTACAGCCCTGCGGCGACAATGACCGCACCCGCCGCCAGCGCCCCGCCACGCGCCCACGCAAGCCAGCCGAGCTCGAGCTGCGCGATCCCGCGATAGACGGCGTAGGCGACGACGCCATAGGCCGCCCAGCTCAGCAGGTAGCCACCCACGAACAGGGATGCGGACAGCGCCACTTCGCCACGGAAGCGCGCGTGGGCCGCGCTTGCCTGCACGTGCGCCAGGATCATTGGCCACACCGACGGCAACATCATCGCCGCCATCATCACAACCCACAGGCCGAGAAACCACGCCAACGGACCGAGGCCGGCGCCCGGCATCCGCGACATTCCGCTCATCATCGCTGCGGAGACGACCCAAGCGGCCAGCGCCGTCCCGATGACCGCCACGACTACCGGCAGCGCCGCCGGCCGACGCCGGCCGGCAACGCGGCCGGCGCCGGCGATCACGCGGACGCGCTCGACCACGCGAAGGGAATGTGCTTGCTGGACACGCCGTGCAGGTCGTACTTGAAGCCGAAGGCATCGACGCGCTGGCGCACGCCCGTTCCCCACGTTGCCACCTGCCCGGAGCCCACCTCGCTGCCGGGCGGATTGATGAGCTGCACGCGCTTGCCCGGCGGCGTGGTCGGACCCGTGAGCGCCTCGGCGCTGGCTTCGACGGTATTTCCGACACGCACGTGCCAACGCGCGAGATCCGGCTCGATGACGATCTCGATTGCCGCCGCTTCCACGCCCCGTACTTCCTTGATCACCTTCGCGTAGTTCGCCGGCCAGCCGCCCGCCGCGCCGCTGAAGATCTGCTGGAGCGCGTGACGCTGATCCGCGTCGGCGCGTTCGTCGAGATAGATCCCCACGGTCTGCCGGGCGCCGCCTTCCCACAGGTTGCCGTCGAACGCACCGACCAGCACGACGTTCAGCTCGTGCAGCGCCACGTCGCCGTACCGGCCCTCGTGGACGACGAAGGCCAGCACACCGTCGCAGTGGTCATTGGTCGGCGCCTGCGCAAACTCGCAGGGGCACGGCAGGCTGCAGCTGCAGACGTCGAACCACTCGCCGTTGGCGTGCCACGCAGGGATCGTCTCCGCCATGTCCGTTGCTCCGTCTCATCCAATGATGGATCTCGCCGCCAACTCGCGGCGCACGGAGCACGGTAGGCGGCGGCCGCCGGCATGAACAAAGAACTTCCTGTACTGAGGGCTTGAGGAAAGCGCCAACGCATTGGTGACGGCATCAGCCGACGGCGGGTGCGCCGGCGCGATCGCCGTTCACGCCAGCGCGTTGAGCGCTTCGTATTCCTCGTCGCTCAACCGTACGGCAGCCGCAGCGACGTTCTCCTCGAGGTGCTCCACTCGCGAGGTGCCGGGAATCGGGATCATCACCGGGCTGCGCTTCAGCAGCCAAGCGATGCCGAGCTGGGCAGGGCTGACGTCGTGGCGCCGCGCGATCTTCCCGAGCGACGCATTGTCCAGCAGCTTGCCGCGAAACAGGGGTGACCACGGGATGAAGCCGATGCCTTCCCGCTCGCAGTATTCGAGCACGCCTTCGTGCTTGCGGAAGTTGACGCTGTACTGATTCTGCACCGTAGCCACCGGGAACACCTTGCGTGCGGCCTTGACGTCGTCGACGTCCACCTCGCTCAGGCCCGCAAAGCGGATCAGTCCTGCGTCCAGCATCGAGCGGATGGCGTCGAACTGCTCGGCGCGCGGCACCTTCGGATCGATCCGATGCAGCTGCCACAGCGGGATCCGCTCGAGACCCAGCCAGCGCAGGCTCATCTTCACCTGCTGCAGCAGATAGTCCGGATCGCCCAGCGGGATCCACTTGTTGGGGCCGGTGCGCACCTGGCCGCCCTTCGTCGCGATCGTGATGTCGCCGTAGGGGTGCAGCGCCTCGCGCAGCATCGGCTCGGACACGGTCGGACCGTAGGCGTCCGCTGTGTCAATGAAGTTCACGCCCAGCTGCGGCACGCGCTTCAGGGTCGCGAGACACCGCGGACGATCCTCCGGTTCGCCCCATATCCCCTTGCCGGTAATCCGCATCGCCCCGTAGCCGAGGCGATGAATCTCGAGCTCGCCGCCGAGCTTGAAGCTGCCCGCATCCGCCGCGTTGGAATTCGTCATGTGGCCGTCCTCGTGAAGATTTCGCTACAGAATACCGCTTGACGTCCGAGCGGCCCCGCATCTTCAGCCGCTGCCGGGCATACGCGGAAAGCAGGTTCACCGAGATCTGCCGCGCGGTACCGCTGGCGGCCGGATTCACCGTTTTCACGCAATAAACTAGACTGGCGCGGGAAGCGGCACCGCGGACGGACGACAGCATCTCGGCGCCGCGGACGAAGCGGCGGGCACGCTACACGAGCGGCGGTCGCGCGAGATCGGGGAAGACGGGGATACACGATGGTCCGGTGGAGCGGCTTGCGTCATCGGTGTGCGTACGGCTCGGCGTGTCTGATCGCCACGGTCGCGCTGGCATTGATGCAGGTGGCCATCGCCCAGCAGGCGCCCCTGTGTCTCGGTGAGCTGAAGGTCGTTTCCGCGGAGGGCGCGCCGCTGCACGCGGTGATCCCGCTGTGCGGATCGGTCGCCACGCCCACCGTACGCGTCGCGGCCATGGTCCCTGCCGGCATGCCGCTGAACGCGACGGTCGATCCGGACACGGAGCCGCCCCATGTCACCGTCACGTCGAGCCGGCCGCTGCCTTCATCCGGGCTCGACCTGCGCGTGCAGATCAACGCGCAGGGCCAGGCCTTTGCCGCCACCTACAGCGTCCGCACCGCCACCGGCACGGCGCGCGACCACGCGTGGGCCGGACAGGTCGCGGGACAGGGAAGGCACGGCTGGTACGGCATCGAATCGGCCGCGCCCGGGCTGTTGCACTACGAACAGCTCCAGCTCATGTTCGGGCCCACGCGGCCGGGCGACACGCTGGAAAACATCGCCAAGGAGATCGCGCCGCGCCTCAACCAGGCGCGCGAGAAGATTGCCGTCGCCCTCTTCGAGGCCAACCGGCAGCACTTCAACGACGAGGATCCGCGCCGCCTGCGCTCCGGAACGCAGCTCGTGGTTCCGGACCCGGTCACCGTGGAGCTCGTGCCACCGCAGACCGCGCACGAGCTGCACGCCTACCTGACAGGCACCTCGGGGAACAACCCGCTCGCGGCGGCACAGCGACCGGCGGCCGCACCGTTGACGTTGCCGGAGCGCGTCTGGGCGTGGGCGCAGCAGCACGCCGAACAGCTGTTGCGCTGGCTCGTGCCGATCCTGATTGTCGTACTGCTGATATGGCTGCTGGGCGCGCTGTGGCGCCGTCGGCATCCGCCGCAGGTCCATACAGCGCACGACTCCGGCACCGCGGGCGATCAGCTCTCGCCGGAAGCCATCCGCCAGGCGCAGATCCTGCGGCTGCAGGAGCGCTATCGCGCCGAGCCGGACGACACCGTGCTGGGCATGCGCCTCGCGCGTGAGTACTACATGGCCGCCCGCTACGAGGACTTCGAGCGCCTGGCAAAGGAGCTTCGCCCGCGCCTCAGCGACAGCCAGCGCGAGCGGCTGGCGAAGATGATGCTGGAGCCCGATTCGCCCTGACCGCGGGATCCGCGGCGCGGCGAATCAGCCTCATCGCCGGCGGTCGCCGCAACGCGCCCGCCGGTTCAGCGCCGGTTCACAAGAACCCTCGCAGGATGCAGGCGTTGATGCCTGAACCGTCTGCCTGTGGCGCTCGGGCATCGCCGCGGGAGTCGTGCAATGAAACATCCTGTACTGGCTTCTTGCCTTGCCCTTGCGCTTTGCGCATTTTCATTGGCCGCTCCGGCACAGCTGAGCGTGTCGGTCACCGTCGGCCCGCCGCTGCTGCCAGTCTATGAGCAGCCGCCGATCCCGGCCGCCGGCTACATCTGGACGCCGGGCTACTGGGCGTGGGATGGCGACGCCTACTACTGGGTCCCCGGCGCCTGGACCATTCCTCCCGGCCCCGGCCTGCTGTGGACGCCGGCGTGGTGGGGGTGGAACAACGGCTTCTACATCTTCCACCCGGGTTACTGGGGGCCGCGCGTCGGCTTCTACGGCGGCATCGACTACGGCTACGGGTACGCCGGCGTGGGCTACAGCGGCGGCTACTGGCGCAACGGCGCCTTCTACTACAACCGGACCGTGAACAACATCCACGTCACGAACATCCACAACACCTACGTCCAGAACGTCAACGTCGAGAACCGGACGAACGTCACGCGCGTCAGCTACAACGGCGGCCCCGGCGGCGTACGCGCACAGCCGCGACGCGAAGACCTCGCCTCGCCCGTCGGGCGTCGGATACCGGCCACGCCGGCGCAGATCCAGCATCGCGAGCGTGCGGAGCGCGCCCGTCTTCAGGCACCACCTGCGATGTCGCGGGAACCGTTCACGCCACATCCTGCCCAGCGCCCGGAGCCGATGCGCCCCCAGCAGACGCATCGCGAACCGATGCACCGCGAGCCGATGCGCCGCGAATCCCCGCAGGCACGCGAGTTCAGCGCGCGGCCCGAGGCGGCGCCAACCCGACGCCAGCGGCCGCCGGTGGAGGTACGCCGTCGAACCGAGGGCCCACGGCACGGCCGCGGCCAGCCGACGGAGCGCAGGGAGATGCGGTAGACGGGGCACGTAGCAACCTCCGGCGGCAATGCAGCCGATTAGTCCTGGTCGCGCCCCGGCACCCCGATTCCGCCGCGCCGCTTGCGGGCTTCCGGGCGGCCTACGGAGATCATCCTGCCCGCGCGCGCTGCTCGCGTAGTCAAGCACATCGGCCCGGGCGCGCTGCACGAACGCGGCGCCCTACTCGACGTTCTGGACCTGCTCCCGCAGCTGTTCGATCAACACCTTGAGCTCCACCGCGTCGCGCGTCATCTCCGCGTCCTGCGACTTCGAAGACAGCGTGTTCGCCTCGCGGTTGAGCTCCTGCATGAGGAAATCCAGCCGCCGGCCGACCGCCTCCGGACGCTCCATCACGGCCCGCACTTCGCGGACGTGACCGTCGAGGCGCGACAGCTCCTCATCGACGTCCAGCCGCTGCGCGGCAATGACCTCTTCCTGCGCCAGGCGGACCGGATCGACCTCGACCCCGAGTTCGGCGATCCGTGAACGCAGCCGCTGCCGCCACGCCTCGCGCACCTCCGGCGCGCGTTTGCGCTGCCGCGCGACGAGCGCGTCGATGGCGTCCAGGCGCTGCGTCAGGAAGGCCGCAAGGCGTTCGCCTTCGCGCTGCCGCATCTGCACCAAGGCCTCGAGCCCCCGATCGAACAACCGGGTGGCTGCCGCGCCGACGGCAGCGACGTCGAACGCAGGCTCTCGCACGACGCCCGGCCAGCGCAGCACGTCGAGCGCGGTCGGTTCGCGTACGCGAATCGTCGCGGTAACGCTGTGCATCGCCTCCTGTACGGCGGCGAGCCGCGACGCATCGACACGCAGCGCAGCCTCGCCTTCCGCGCCGCGCACGCAGCGCAGCGTCGCCTCGACCTTGCCGCGCCTAAGGCGGTCGCGCGCAGCGCTCCGCAGCTCAGGCTCCAGCGCGCGAAACTCCTCCGGCAGCCGCAGCTGCAGGTCAAGATAACGATGGTTGACGGCGCGCAGCTCCCATTCGAGCGCCCCCTCGTCCACCGCGCGTTCGACGCGCGCATACCCGGTCATGCTGAATATCATGGCGTGATGAAAACGATTCCTTGGCTGCGAAGACCGCTGGCGATTCTAGCTGGCGCCCTGCTGCTGGCCGCGGCATGCCCGCTTCTCGCCGCCCCACCGGATCTGCCGTGGCATCTCATCGCCCGTTACCCGCACTCGACGTCGGCCTTCACCGAAGGCCTTGCCATCTGCGACGGAGACCTGGTCGAGAGCATGGGGCTCTACGGCGAATCCCGCATCCAGATCCGCACGCTGCATACGAACCGGGTGCTGGAGACCCGCTCGCTGCCGGCGTCGATCTTCGCCGAAGGCGTGAGCTGCGCCGCCGACCGTATCGTGCAGCTTACCTGGCACGCCGGCATCATCTTCACCTACGACCACCACCTCGACCCGCTGGGCGAGTACCGCTACCCCTACGACGGCTGGGGCCTTGCCTGGGATGGCCACCAGCTCATCGCCAGCGACGGCACCGACACGCTGCACCTGCTCGATCCCGAAACGTTGGCGGTCGTCGGCGCCGTGAAAGTCCACGACGGCGATCGCCCGGTCACGCAGATCAACGAGCTGGAGTGGGCGCGCGGCGCGCTGTGGGCCAACATCTGGCACAGCGACCGCATTGCGCGGATCGATCTGCGCACCGGACAGGTGACCGGCTGGCTGGACATGGCGAAGCTCGTTGCGCAGGCGAAGGCGGACCCGGCGTGGCAGCCGAGCTCCGAGAACGTGCTCAACGGCATCGCCTGGGATCCCGACAGCGGGCACTTCTTCGTCACCGGCAAGCGCTGGCCGCTGATGTTCGAGATCGCGCTCGGTCCTGCAGCCAGCACCGCCGGCGACGCGCAGCGCTGACGAGCGCCGGCGAGGCGCCTCAGGCGGCGGACTCGGCGGCGAGCGCGCGCTGCACCGCGGGGTCCGCGCGCATGCGCGCGACGAAGGCGAGCAGCGCCGTCAGGTCTGCAAGATCCACGCCGAAGGCGGTCGCCGCCTCCGCGACGATGAACAGGTAACCGTCCGCCACCGAATGCCGGGCGCCGAGCAGGAAATCACGATCCTTCAGGTGCTCATCGACCAGCGCGAGGCGCTTGCGCAGCGCGACGCGCGAATGCTCGACCGTCTTCTCGATCGTCGCCTTGTCCTGCAGATAGCCGTGCTCGCCGAAGAAGGCCTCGAAGTACGGGTGCAGATCGGAATTGATGAAGCCGAGCCAGCGGTTGAGCTCGGCGCGCCCGCGCGGCGTGCCGTCGCTGCCGACGCCGGCTTCGGGGAAGCGGTCAGCCAAGTAGTTCAGGACCGCGACGTTCTGCGTCAGGATCCAGCCGGCGTCCTCCAGCACGGGCACGGCGCCCATCGGATTGCGCGCCACGAGCTCCGGCGATTTGCCGGGGCGGATCTCGACCTCGTGAAGTTCGAAGGGCTGGCCGATCCACTCCAACGCGATGTGGGCCGCCAGCGAGCTGGTGTGGGGCGAGAAATAGAGCTTCATCGCTGCCTCCGGAGTTCATGAAAGGTGCCGCCGCAAGGCCGCCGAGCGGCACGCGGCAGCCTAGCACCCGTTGTCGAACCTAGGGCCCGCGCGGCAACGGGCGCGCAGACGCCGCGGCGGCATTTCACAGCCTGACGGTTTCGGTGCATCCTCTTCAACCCCCGCGCGGACGCACGCGCCGTCATCGCGCGCGTCGGGCGCCGTCCTTTCCAGACCCAGGAGTACATGAATATGACCGTCCAGACCCGTACCGTGGACTACGAGGACAAGGGGACCGCCCTGCAGGGCTACCTTGCGTGGGACGACGCAAGCCGGGGCCGCCCCACGATCCTGATCGCGCACCAGTGGGACGGGCGCTCGCCCTTCGTGGAGGAACGCGCGCGCACACTCGCGCAGGCCGGCTACGTCGCCTTTGCGCTGGACATGTACGGCAAGGGCGTGCTGGGCAAGAGCCCCGAGGAGAACGGCAGGCTCATGCAGCCGCTGCTGGATGATCGCAGGATGCTGGCGCGCCGCATGCAGGCGGGAATGCACACGGCGGCCGCGCAGCCGCAGGTGGACGCCGCGCGGATGGCCGCCATCGGCTACTGCTTCGGCGGCCTGTGCGCGCTCGATCTGGCGCGCTCGGGCGCGAAGCTCGCCGGGGTCGCGAGCTTCCACGGCCTGCTGGGCGCCCCCGAGCCGGCCTTCGG
>DASVGQ010000025.1:0-14814 GCA_036379455.1 Nevskiaceae bacterium | reverse complement strand
ATCGGTCAGTAGTGCTTCCAAGGATCTTACGACTGTACCGTTACTGTACTTATCGATGCTGCGCGTCGCAACTCGATATACGTAACTTGTTGTTAACGTTGGTGGGCCCAGCAGGACTCGAACCTGCAACCAAGGGATTATGAGTCCCCTGCTCTGACCAATTGAGCTATAGGCCCTGCGGCGCAGCGCAGACAGCCCCTGAGGGCGCGGCATTGTAGCGTGCGACCGCGATTGTGCCGCCCGCGCTTCTCCCCTACCATGCCGCGCAATTCCCCGGCCATTTCCTGCATGTCGGCTGACGCCTCATCTTCCACCCAGGACGCGCTGGCGTTCAGCGGCCGCATGCTGTCCGTCACGCGCGTGCGGGTGCTGAGGGCCGACAAGGCCGCCATCGGCAGCCAGCTCGCGCTGTGGGCCGGACGCATGGCGCAGGCGCTGCATGGCATGCCGGTGGTCGTCGACAGCGACGTTCCAGCCGACCTGGCAGGTCTGGTGCACCAGCTGCGGGCGGTGGGAATGCTGCCGATCGGCGTCTCCGAAGGCCCGCTGGCAAAATCCGCGGCGACCTGCGGCCTGCCGGTGCTGGCTCCGGAGCGAGAGCACGGCAAGAAGAGCCGGACGCCGCCCGGCCCCGCGCCCGCGGTCGCCGCACCGCCCCCACCACCGCCGCCGGCGGCGCGCGCGGGCCGGAAGCCGGCGCACCTGCCGGCGCGCATCGTCGTCGAACCAGTGCGCTCCGGCCAGCAGATCCACGCGCAGAACGCGGATCTGGTGGTGCTCAACCACGTCAGCGCCGGCGCCGAGCTCATCGCCGACGGCTGCATCCACGTCTACGGCCGCCTGTCGGGACGCGCCATTGCCGGCGCCAGCGGCGACGACACCGCCCGCATCTTCTGCAGCCGGCTGGAGGCGGAGCTGGTCGCCATCGCGGGGATCTACGCCGTGGCGGAGCAGATCAAGGACGGCCCGCGCGGCGCCGCAGCAATGGCGTGGCTGGAGGACGAACGCCTGCGCATCGAGCCGCTGGCCTGACGGGCGGCGCGACCTTCGAATCGCCGTCGCGGGAACGCTCCTTGCGCCCCGGTGCATGCGCTATCCTGCGCGCTCCCGCAGCCCAGGCGGTGTCCGGATTGCACGGCGCGCAAGGGCAAGCGCGGTCGGCATCGCCGCCCACAGACCGAGAGGATCCCACAGTTGGCAACCGTCATCGTCGTTACTTCCGGAAAGGGTGGAGTCGGCAAGACCACGACCAGCGCATCGCTCGGAGCGGGCCTCGCGGACCGCGGCCACAAGACGGCCGTCGTGGACTTCGACGTCGGGCTGCGCAACCTCGATCTCATCATGGGCGTCGAGCGCCGGGTGGTCTACGACTTCGTCAACGTGATCCAGGGCGAGGCGACGCTGCGCCAGGCGCTGATCCGCGACAAGCAGAACGAGAACCTCGCGATCCTCGCCGCAAGCCAGACGCGGGACAAGGACGCGCTGACGCAGGACGGCGTCGGGCGCGTGCTGGACGAACTCAAGGAAGAGTTCGAGTATGTGGTCTGCGACTCTCCGGCGGGTATCGAAAAGGGCGCATTCATGGCGATGTACTTTGCGGATGAGGCACTGGTGGTGACGAACCCCGAAGTCTCGTCCGTGCGCGACTCCGACCGGGTGCTGGGCATCCTGTCCGCGAAGTCGCGTCGCGCGGAGCAGGACCACGAGAAGGTGAAGGAACACCTGGTGCTCACGCGCTACAACCCCGGACGCGTCGCGCAGGGCGAGATGCTCTCGGTCGAGGACGTCAAGGAAATCCTCGCGATTCCGCTGCTGGGCGTGATTCCCGAGTCCAAGGCCGTGCTGAGCTGCTCGAACGCCGGCACGCCGGTCGTGCGCGACACCACCAGCGACGCCGGCCAGGCCTATGCGGACCTCGTCAGCCGCTTCCTCGGCGAGGACACGCCACATCGTTTCATTGCACCGCCGAAGAAGGGTCTGTTCGGCAGGCTGTTCGGAGAACATTGATGGACTGGCTGAAGATCTTTCGCAGCGAGAGGCCAAGCAGCGCGAAGATCGCCAAGGAACGCCTGCTCATCACGGTCGCCCACCAGCGCTCGGGAGACGGCAACGGCCTGCACTTTCTGCCACGCCTGCGCGAGGAGCTGCTGACCGTGGTGCGCCGCTACGTGCAGGTACCTGACGACGCGGTGCAGTTCAACGTCCAGCGCGACGCGGGCCTGGAAGTACTCGAGCTGAACATCACGTTACCCGAGCGCGTTCCGCAGGGCGCCGCCAAGGCGACGCTGTCGAGCTGAACCGATGCCCGCGTCGCGATCCGGCTGGTATGCGCTGTCGCGGTTTGCCTGGCTAGCGACGCTTGCGCTGATCGCCGTCTTCGTCGTCGTCACCGTGGCCGCCGGCATCTCGGGCCACATCCCGCATTGGTTCATCGCGCTGGCGACGGTGTTCTAGCGGGGTCCCGCGTCCTGCAACGCACAGCGCATGCGCAGCGCGTCGCTCCCATCCTCGTAGAAAGCCGGCAGGCGCGCCACGGGCCGGTAGCCCGTCCGCTCGTAAAGCCCGATGGCCGCGCGGTTGTCGGGCCGGACTTCCAGGCTCATCGCGCTTTTCCCGGCTGCACGCGCGGCGGCGTGCACGCAGCTCAGCAGCCGCGCGGCGAGGCCACGACCGCGGCACGCGGGGTCGACAACCAGCGAGTAGAGGCGCCCGACCCGCGTGTTGGTACGCACCAACAGAATCGCTGACGCCACCACCTGCCTCCCGCATACGGCTACCCAAGCCGATGCGCTGGCGCTGCCCATCAAGCGGCGCCACGCGCGGCGTGACAGCGCGTCGCTCGGAAACAAGGCTTCGAGGCGCAACAACGCGGCGATGTCTTCCGCACGCGCCGGACGGATGACGAAGCGTTCTGCCGCAGCGTTCGCATGAAGATCCGTCGCAGGGCCGCGCCGCGTCGGTCGTACCGCTTCCAGACCCGTCGTCTCGTCGCGCACGAGGCGCGCCAGCCGCCGCCACCACCGTATGTCCCACGTCGCCCGCGCCTGCCCGGAAGGCGATGGCAGGACGAAGACCCGCGTGGTGCCAACGCTCCACGGCTGCTCGCCGAAGCCGACGTGCGCGCCGCGATACGCGCGCGCGCCGCGCTTGCTCGTGAACGCCAGCCAGCGCGGCGCGAAGCGCAGGATCCGGTTGCGCAAGCCCGCGACGTCAAAGGCGTCGGCAGGCAGCTCAACGTCCGTCCCCGAGCCGAACTTCGCGAGATCCGTCAAGCCGATGCCGCAGCCCAGAAGCTCGCGGAATTCGCTCGGCGCAAAGCGCCGCGGAGTGAGCCCGACCGCGGCGAGCGTCGGCCAGAAGGCGTTGCCGGGATGCGCGTAGTAGGCGTGCGCCGCCGCCGACGCACGGCTGGCCGCCGTGCCGCAGAACACCAGCGCCAGGCCGGGGCGCAGGAGGTCCGGGAGGACGGGCCGCCGCACCGCGCCACGCGGACCGGTCGATCGGCGCGTCAACCCGCGCGGCCCCGGGAACGCGAAGGCCGCGCCTGATGTATCGCGACGCCGTGCGCCGGCCCCGCGCATCGCCATACGCGATCAGGCATCGCGCGCGGCGGGTGGACTCGTGCGCACGCGGGCCACCGCCGCCTGCCAGCCGGCGTACAGCGCATCGGATTGCTCGCGCTCCATCCGCGGCTCGAAGCGCCGGTCGAGCTGCCACAGGGTGGCGATCGCATCGAGGTCGGCGAACACGCCGGCCTGCAGTCCGGCGAAACACGCCGCGCCGAGCGCCGTGGTCTCTATCACCTTGGGACGCTCGACCGGGATGCGGAGCACATCCGCCAGGTGCTGCACCAGCCAGTCGTTCGCGACCATGCCGCCGTCGACGCGCAGCTCGGTGGCCGCCGGCGCGTCCTCGGCCATCGCGTCGAGCAGGTCCCGCGTCTGGTAGCAGACCGACTCCAGCGCCGCGCGCACGATGTGCGCCGCGCCGGTGTCGCGCGTCAACCCGAAGATCGCGCCACGCGCGAGCGGGTCCCAGTACGGCGCGCCAAGGCCGGTGAAGGCGGGCACGAGGTAGACGCCCTGCGTGTCATGGATCGATCTCGCGAGGACCTCGGTCACGCTGGCGTGCTGGATCATGTGCAGCGCGTCGCGCAGCCACTGGACGGCGGCGCCGGCGATGAAGATTCCGCCTTCCAGCGCGTAGGTGACGCGCCCGTCCAGCCGGTAGGCGACGGTCGTCAGCAGGCGGTGCTGCGAGCGTACGGCTTCATCTCCCGTGTTCAGGACCACGAAGCAGCCGGTGCCGTAGGTGGACTTGATCATGCCGGGCGTGAAGCAGGCTTGGCCGACCGTGGCGGCCTGCTGGTCGCCGAGCACGGCACGAATCGGCACCTTGGCGCCCAGCAGGACCTCGTCGCTGTGCCCGAACTCGGCCGCCGAGTTGCGCACTTCCGGCAACAGCGCGCGCGGCACATCGAACAGTGCCAGCAACTCGTCGTCCCAGCGCTGGCGATGGATGTCGAACAGCGCCGTGCGACACGCGTTGGTGGCGTCGGTGGCATGGACACGGCCGCCGGTGAGCTTCCAGATCAGCCAGCAGTCGATGGTGCCGAAGGCCAGCTCGCCGGCCTCGGCGCGGCGGCGCGCGCCGTCGACGTGGTCCAGCAGCCAGGCGATCTTCGTCGCCGAGAAATAGGGGTCGAGCAGCAGCCCGGAACGCTCCTGCAGCAGCCGCTCGCGCTCGGGCGTGTGCATGCGGCGGCACCAGGCCGCGGTACGCCGGTCCTGCCAGACGATCGCCGGGGCGATGGGCTCGCCGCTGGCGCGATCCCAGATCACCGTCGTCTCACGCTGGTTGGTGATGCCGATGCCCGCCAGCTGCTTCGCAGCGATCCCCGCCTTGCGCAGCACCTCGCGCGCGCAGCGCAGCGTGTCGTTCCAGATGCGCCGCGCATCGTGTTCCACGCGCGCCGCGCCGTCGTCCGTGTCGTCCTCCGCGCGCGGGTAGCTCTGCGGCAGCTCGCGGCTGGCCCGCGCCAGCTCGCGCCCGTGTGTGTCGAAGAGGATGACTCGCGAACTGGTCGTTCCCTGGTCGATGGCGAGCAAGGCGGTCATGCACGGCGCTCCACGGATCCGCGACGACCTTAGCACCCGCCCCGGCGCGGCCGACAGCTGCCGTGCGACCGGTCGATGATCCGACGCGGGGCCCGCCGGACCGTGGCCGGACCTCGTTGCCAATCAGGCGCTGCGGACCGCCTTGCTTGAGGCGTGACGGCGCGCCTCGACCGCCCGCGCCAGGCCGCGCAGCAGCCCGGTCGTATCGTCCCAGGCGAGGCAGGCGTCGGTGACGCTCTGGCCGAAGGTCATCGCCTTGCGGTCGCCGATGTCCTGACGGCCACCGACCAGATGGGATTCCACCATGGCACCGATGATGCGCGTGTCGCCGCCCGCCACCTGCGCACCGACGTCGGCGGCCACTTCGAGCTGGCGCTGCGGCTGCTTGTGGCTGTTGGCGTGGCTGAAGTCGATCATCACCTGCGGCCGCAGGTCGGCCTTGACGAGCGCCGCGCAGGCCGCCGCCACCGACGCCCCGTCGTAGTTCGTGCCGCGGCTGCCGCCGCGCAGGATGACGTGCGTATCCGGGTTGCCGCTGGTCCCCATGATCGCCACCTGGCCTTCGCGCGTCATGGTCAGGAAGTGGTGCTGGCTGCGCGCCGCGAGCATGGCGTCGACCGCCACCTTGACGCTGCCGGCAGTGCCGTTCTTGAAGCCGACGGGGCACGACAGCCCCGAGGCCATCTCGCGGTGCAGCTGGCTCTCCGTGGTGCGCGCACCGATTGCGCCCCAGCTCACGAGGTCGGCGAGGTACTGCGGCGTGAGGATGTCGAGGAACTCCACGCCGGCCGGCACGCCGCGCGCGTTGAGATCGAGCAGCAGCTCGCGCGCGACACGCAGGCCGCGGTTGATGTCGAAGCTGTGGTCGAGGCCCGGATCGTTGATGAGCCCCTTCCAGCCGACCGTGGTGCGCGGCTTCTCGAAATACACGCGCATCACCAGCAGCAGCTCGTCCGCCAGCTCGGCCGACAGCTTCACCAGCCGCCCGGCGTATTCGCGCGCCGCGTCCGGATCGTGGATCGAGCACGGGCCGCAGATCACCAGCAGGCGGCTATCCCGCCCGGTGAGGATGTCCTCGATCGCGACGCGCGTATCGAGCACGGTGCGCGCGGCGGCGTCCGTCAGCGGCAGCTCGGACTGCACCTGCCACGGCGTGGACACCGGCTGGATCGACTGGATGCGCAGGTTCTCGGTCACGTGTTTCATGAACGCCACCGTGGCGACAGGGAAAATCGGGAAGGGCTGCGGATTCTACCTGAGCGGAAGCCCGCAAGCGCCGCAAATCAACGCTCGGCAAGGGTGGCGCAGGCCGATCGCGAAGTGCCCTGCGTCGTACGCAGCACCGCCCTGCGGCAGCACAGCCTTTGTCCGGGCGGACGGCGCGGAGCGCTTGATGTCGGGGGCGGCGCGATAGAATCCCCGCACAGAAGCACGAACCCTCATCTGGTGCCGCATCCCGATTCCTCTCGGCTGGCCGAACGCTTGCGGCCGCGTTTTGTCTGGCGCTGCGAGTGGCTCCGGCGCGCGGGAACGGCACTCCGCCCGTGGCTCGTCGCGGCAGCTGCGCTGTGCGTCGCGGCGTGGGCCGGCACGGTATCCGCCGCGCCGCGCCCGCCGGGCTACGCGGTCTCCAGCGCCACGCCGCAGGCCACCGCCGCCGGTCTCGACGTCCTGCGCGAGGGCGGCAACGCCTTTGACGCCGCGGTGGCGGTCTCGGCGGCGCTGGCGGTGACGGAACCCTACAGCTCGGGACTCGGCGGCGGCGGCTTCTGGCTGCTGCACCGCGCCGCGGACGGCATGACGACGATGGTCGACGGCCGCGAGACCGCGCCGCGGGCGGCAACCGCCGGCATGTACCTGGATGCGCAGGGGCACGCCATCCGCAACCTGTCGCTGTTCGGGGCGCTGGCGGGCGGCATTCCCGGCGAGCCGGCCGCCCTCGCCTGGATCGCCGGACACTACGGAAAGCTCGGGCTCGCCGCGGATCTCGCGCCCGCCATCCGCCTCGCGCGGGATGGCTTCCCGGTCTACGCGCGGCTTGCCGAATTCATCGCGGACATGAGCCCGCACTTCGCTGGGGACATGGCGAAGGTGTTCCTGCCCGACGGCCGGCCGCCGGCGGTCGGCTCCATCCTCAGGCAGCCGGCGCTGGCCGAGACGCTCATCGCCATGGCCAAGCACGGCCGCGCGGGCTTCTACGCCGGGCCGGTGGCACAACGGCTGGTCGACGGCGTGCGCGCCGACGGTGGCATCTGGACGCTCGAGGACCTCGCGCGCTACCGCGTCGTGCTGCGTCGACCGATCACCTGCTGGTTCCGCGCCTACCGCATCGTCACCGCACCGCCGCCTTCTGCCGGCGGCATCGGCCTGTGCGAGATCCTCCACCAGCTGGAAGTACGCGGCTACACGCACGGCGGCAGCGCGCGCGAGGACGCCATGGTGATCGAGGCCATGCGTCGCGCCTACCGCGACCGCGCCGCGTGGCTCGGCGACTCCGCCTTCGTGGATATTCCCGTCCACCGCCTGCTGTCGCTCGGCTACGCCGAATTCCTCGCGCGCACGACGAATCCGGACCGCGCCACGCCGAGCGCGTTGCTGCCCAGCCCGGCCGACGTGACCGGCCAGACGTCCACGAGCACCCGCGTGGGACACCCGGCGCGGGAGGGCGCGGACACCACGCACTTCTCGATCATTGACGACGAAGGCAATGAGGTCTCCGCGACGCTGACCATCAACATCCGCTTCGGCGCGAATGACATGCCGCCCGGCACCGGCGTCGTCATCAACGACGAAATGGACGACTTCGCCGCCAGCACGACGGCCTCCAACGTCTACGGCCTGATCGGCTCGCGCGCCAACGAGATCGCGCCCGGCAAGCGGCCGCTGTCGACCATGACGCCGACCTTCGTCGATGGGCCGAACGGCGCGCTGGTGCTCGGCACGCCCGGCGGCAGCCGCATCCTCACCATGGTGGCGCTGGCCGTGCTGCACTTCGTCAACGGCGCGGACGTGCAGCAGATCGTTGCGGCGCCGCGTTTCCACATGCAGTACCTGCCCGACCGCGTGCAGCTCGAACCCGGCGCTTTCTCGGCCGCGGAGCGCGCGCAGCTGGCGGCCATGGGCTATCGCCTCGACGCGCTTGCACACCGCTACGGCGACATGCACGCAGTGCTGTGGGACCCGCGCACCAACCGCCTCACGGCGGCCTCGGACCCGCGCGGCGTCGGCGTGGCGAAGGTGGTCGTGCCGCCGGTGATCGGCAACTTTCCGCACATCGGCGGGCCTTCCATCCTGCTGCAGGTCCCGCAGCTGGCGGCTCCGGCGACACGCTGAAGGATGGAAGGGATGACGCAGCCGGCGTCGCCCGGCGAGACGATCAGCGCGCGCCCGCCGCCGGTCAACCGCGGCGCGCTGTTTGCGATCTTCACCGGCGCGCTGCTGATGATGGCGGTCGACACGACCATCGTCGCCACCGCCCTGCACACGCTCCAGCACGGGCTGGACACTTCGGTCAACTGGGCCGGCTGGACGATCACCGCCTACCTGTTCGGCTACGTGCTGATGCTGTCGGTGAGCGGCAAGCTGGCCGAGCGCTATGGCCTGCGGCGCGTGTTCCTCGTGTCGCTCGCGGTGTTCACCATCGCCTCGCTGTGCTGCGGGTTGGTCACGAGCATCTTCGAGCTCATCCCGCTGCGCGCGCTGCAGGCGGCCGGCGGGGCGGCGTTCACGCCGCTGTCGACCGCGGCGGCGGTGCGCTACTTCGGCGACACGCGCGACCGCGCCGTGAGCCTGTTCGGCAGCTTCTTCCCGATCGGCGCGATGATCGGCCCGATCGTCGGCGGGCTGCTGATCGAATACTGGAGCTGGCGCGGTGTGTTCTTCGTCAACGTGCCGATCGGCACCGCCGTATTCCTGTTCTCGCTGCGCTACGTGCCGCGCGACGCGGCGACGCCGCGCGAGGCCTGGCAGCCGATGGACCTGCGCGGCATGGCGTGGCTGGGGCTCGGCCTGCTCGCCGTCATGCTGGCGGTGAGCGCGCTGGGCGAGCGCGGCGGCGAGCCGCTGGGGCTGACGCTCGGCGTCCCGACGCTCGTCGCCATCGGCGCGTTCGCCATCTTCGCGTGGCACGTGCGGCGCACCGCCGCGCCCTTCATCGCCCCGCGGCTGATCTGGGGGCGCGGCTTCGGCGTCGTCAACCTCATCAACGGCCTGTATACCGGCGGCGCCTACGGCTCGCTCGCCCTGATCCCGCTCTACGCGACGAACCGCTACGGGCTCGGCGCGCTCGATTCCGGCACGCTGCTGATGGCCGAGGGCATTGCCGTCACGGTCGTGTCCATCGGCTTTGCCTTCGCGCTGCGGCGCACCGGCTACCGGCCGCCGATGTACGTCGGCAACCTCGTCGTCGCGGCCAGCTTTGCGTGGCTGGCGATCGCGCCGCCGCCGTCCTTCACGCCTTACCTGTGGCTGGCCGTCGCCGCCTTCTTCATCGGCGTCGGCTACGGCATCACCAACCCCGCCAGCCGCAACGCCAGCCTGCAGCTCGCGCCGGACCAGTCCGCGGCGATCGCGGCGCTGCGTTCGATGTGCCTGCAGATCGGCTCCATCCTCGCCGTGTCGATCGGCACCGCGGTGGTGGCAAGCTCGGGCGACTCGGGCATGGCGCAGGCCTGGTACTTCGTGGCGGTGGCGGCGATGTTCGTCGTCGCCATGCCACTCATCGCGCGCGTGCCCGAACACCACGGAGGCTGGTGAAGCGCCAGCGCACCGCCCACGACCGCCCCCCCGACGCTTTCCTCCGCCAGCCGCGCGCAGCAGGCGCTGCTGTGCCTCGCCCTGTTCGCCGTGGCCTATACCTCGAACGGCGTGGCGCCGGTGCTGCTGTATTACACGGTAGACCTGCGCCTGCCGGCCTCGGCGCTGGCGTGGTTCTTCACCGCCTATGCCATCGGCACGGTGATGTCTTTCGTGTTCGGCGGGCCACTCGCCGACCAGCGCGGGCGCAAGGCGGTGCTGGTACCCGTGGCGTGGATCGAGATCGTCTCGGTGCTGGTGCTGCTCGGCGCACGCTGGTGGGGCGCTCCGGGCATCCTCGTCGGCCGCTTCATCCAGGGAATTTCCAGCGGCGCCATGTACGCGGTGGGCACGGTCTGGCTGCGCGAGCTGGCGGGCGAGCGCCACGCGGTGTCCGCGGCGACGCGCGCCACCGCGAGCATGGCCTTCGGCTTCGGCGTCGGCTCGCTGCTGTCGAGCGCGCTCGTGCAGTGGGTCGCGGCGCCGAAGCTGCTGTCGCTGGCCGTCATGTTCGTGCTGGTCAGCGGCGCGCTGGCGATCGTGCTGGCGCTGCCGGAGTCGCTCGCCACACGCCGCACGACGCCGGTGCACCTCGGCCTTCCGCGCGGCACGCGCCTCGGCTTTGCCTGCTATCTCGTGCCCTGCGGCCTGCTCGTCTACACCTTCGTGATGCTGGCGGTGATCGCCTTCCCCATGCAGATCGCGCGCGCCGGCTTCGGGCAGATCTACTTCATCCAGGGCCTGAGCCTGATGCTCATCATGGCAGCCGCCACCGCGGCGACGACGCTGGTCGGCCGGATCGGGCTGACGCGCGCCGGCTGGGTCGCGGCGCTGTGCGGCGTGGTGGGCTGCGCGCTCGGATTCCTCGCGGTGCGCCCCGACGGGTGGCCGTGGGTAATCCCGGCGTCGATCGTCATCGGCGCCGGCAGCGGCATGGCGATCGCCGCGGGCGTGATGATGTCCGACCGGCTCGCGCAGCCGCGCGAGCGCGGCGCGCTGCTCGCCATGTTCTACATCCTCGTCTACGCCGGCGACTGCGTGCCGACCGTGCTGTCGGCGGCGTGGGGCAGCCACGCGATGGAGAACCCGACGACCATCGTCGGCCTCGGCGCCGCCGGGCTGGCGGTCGCCGCGATGCTGGCGCTCACGCCGCGGCTCGCGCTGCGGCAAGCGGCGGCATCGCGCGCCGCGTAGCGCACGCATCGAGTCGCAGTCGGCGACCCCGTCACGAAGGCGGGCCGCGCCGCGTCCCGCCGGCGTCCGCCAGCTCCGGCAGGCGCTTCTCGTAGGAGCCGAACACCCGGCCGTAGACGAAGAGATAGACCCCTTGCAGCCCGGCGGCCGCGAAGAAGGGCACGCCAAAGGCGCGGGCGGCAAACAGCGTGCCGGCGATGATCGGCCCCGCGGAGCGGGGGATCTGCCGACCGAGCGACGACAGCGTCGCCGCCAGCCCGCGGCGCTGGTCGGACACCAGGCTCAGGTTCAGCGCCTGGCGCGCGCCGATGGTGCTGCGGTTCAAGGCCGAGCGCGCCGCGTAGCAGAAGGCCGCGATCAGGAAGGTCGGCGCCAGCGGCAGCGCCAGCAGCAGCAGGACGGCCACCGCGCGGATGATGACCACCGTCTTCACCAGATGGCCGTGGCGCACCAGCCGGCCAGCGAACAGCGCCATCACACCGGCCGCGGCGGCCGAAGCCGCCAGCACCGGCGCGATCTCCGCCGGACCCTTGCCGAAGCGAACGAGGAACCAGTAGGTGATGAGCGGCGTAACCAGGCCGATGCCCGCGCCGTTGATCGCGGTAACCAGCACGATGTGCAGGATGCGGCTGTTCTCTTCCTTGCGCGGCGGCGCCTGCGGCGGGCGCGGCAGGTGCAGCGGCTCGCGCAGCGTCAGGATCACGCCCAGCGTCGCCACCGCGGCGACCAGCACCAGCAGGAACATCGGCCGATAGGCCGCGGCCTGCGGCAGCGCGTGCCCCGACAGCGAAGGCAGCGCGCCGATCAGCGCGCCGGCCGCCATGCCGAAGGAGCCGACCGCGGTATTCAGGCTGAAGGTGCCGCCGCGCCGCGCCGGCCGGGTGACGCGCGCCAGCCACGCCTGCTCGACCGGCGAGAAGGCCCCCGCCGCGCCGTTCATGCCGCGGCCGAAGCTGCCGGCGAGTGCCGCCAGCGTCACCGCCCAGCCGGCGGGCGTGAAGAAGGCCAACAGCGCGGCGCCGACCAGCACCGAGTCGTAGGCGAGCAGGAAACCGCGGCGTCCGTGGCGGTCGCTGAGCGGGCCGGAGAACAGCGTCACGACGATCTGCACCAGCATGATCGCGGTGAAGAGCCCGCCGATCTGCACGCCGTTCCAGCCGAGTGCATCGAGATAGAGCGGGAAGTCGACGACCAGCATGCCCTGGCCGATGCTGCGCAGCCCGCGGCACAGGATCAGCCGCCGCCGCGCGCGGTCGTCGAGTACCTGCGCCGGGATCAAGCGTGGCTCGCAGCTTTGCGAATCACCGCCTCGAGGTCCCGCGCGATCCCATCCGCAGCGGCCTCAGCCATTCGCAGCGGAACCGAAGCTCGCCACCACCGGCGCGTGGTCCGAGGGCCGCGGCCAGCCGCGCGGCGTCTTGTCGATGGCGCAGGCGGTGCAGGTCTGCGTCAGCGCCTTCGACGCAAGGATATGGTCGATGCGCAGTCCGAGGTTGCGACGGAACGCGCCCTGGCGGTAATCCCACCAGCTGTAGCTGCCGGCCGGCTGGTCGAAGCGGCGGAACGTATCTTCGAGGCCGAGCGCCAGCAGCGCGCGAAACGCCTGTCGCTCCTGCGGAGAACACAGGATGCCGTCGCCCCACGCCTCCGGGTCGTGCACGTCGCGGTCGTCCGGCGCGATGTTGTAGTCGCCGAACACGGCGAGCTCGGGATGCGCCGCAAGCTCCGTCTGCAGGTAGCCGGTGAGCGCCTCCAGCCAGCGCAGTTTGTAGGCGAACTTGTCGGTGCCGACTTCCTGGCCGTTGACGACGTACACGCTCATGACGCGCACGCCCCCGACGGTCGCTGCAATCACGCGCTTCTGCTCATCGGCAAAGCCCGGGATGTCGCAGCGCACGTCCTCGATCGGCCGCCGCGCCAACAGCGCGACGCCGTTGTAGGTCTTCTGGCCATTGCAGGCGCAGTGCAGCCCCGCCGCCTCGATCTCCGCGCGCGGGAACGCCTCGTCTCGCAGCTTGGTTTCCTGCACGCCGAGCACATCGATATCGGGATGGTCGGTGAGCCACTGCAGCACCTGCGGCAGCCGCACCTTGAGGGAGTTGACGTTCCAGGTCGCGATTTTCATGCCGGCATTCTGCACCGCCGGCACGAGGCGCACCGGCGGCGAGATCACGCTGCCGACCCGCCGCCGGCCCGATCGCCGCGCCGTCGCATCGGGTCCCTTCGCCACGGTGCGACACTGACACCCGAATTCCGCTTCCCGGAGGAACCGCATCGATGGCCGCGCTGGCGGTGCTGGCGGTGCATTTCGCGATCATCGTGTTCAACGTCGCCGGGCTGGTGCTGATTCCGCTCGGCGCGTGGCATCGCTGGCGCTGGGTGCGGGAATTCTGGTGGCGGCTCGCGCACCTGCTGTCGCTGGCGGTCGTCGCCGGCCAGGCGGTGGCGGGACAGGCGTGTTTCCTGACGATCTGGCAGGCGGATCTCTCGGGGCAAGGCGGCCAGGTCGCGCCGTTGATCGCCGGCTGGATCGATCGCGTCATCTTCTGGCCGCTGCCGCTGTGGGTGTTCGCGGTGATCTACGTGATCGTGTGGATCTACGTGCTGGCGCTGTGGTGGTGGGTGCGGCCGCGGCGCCCGTTCAGGACTGCACACGCAGCGCGCTGACGACTCGCGCCAGCGAGCCTGCCGGTTGACCTCGCCTCAGGAGACGGGCCGCTCGCGCACCGGGTGCTTCAACAGCTTGCGCTGCAGCGTGCGGCGATGCATGCCGAGGCGGCGCGCGGCCTGCGAGATGTTGCCGGAGCACTCCTGCAGCGTGCGCTGGATGTGCTCCCACTCCAGCCGCCGCAGCGCGATCGGCGCGTCCGGGATCTCCGGCAGCGGAGCGTCTTCCTCGTCGTCCGGCAGCAGGGTGCGCACCAGCGTCTCGGCGTCGATCGGCTTGGCCAGGTAGTCCTGCGCGCCGAGCTTGATGGCCTCCACGGCGGTGGCGATCGACGCATAGCCCGTGAGCAGCACGATGCGCATCGCCGGCACGCGCGCGTGCAGCACAGGGATCAGCGCCAGGCCGTTCTCCTCGCCGAGCTTGAGATCCACCACGGCAAAGCGCGGGTTCGACGCATGGGCAAGCTGCAGCGCTTCGGCGATCGTCGAGGCGGCGATCACCTCGAAGCCGTGGCGCGTGAGCGCCCGCGCCATCACGCGCGCGAAGGCCGGGTCGTCCTCCACGAACAGCAGCCGGCCGTGGGCCATCGTCGCCTCCGTCATGAGCCGGCGGGCTCCATCGGCAGCTCGACGCGGACCTCGGAGCCCGATGCGCCGCTGTGCGCCTCCATGCCGCCGTGCATGCGCTCGATGGTCGCGCGCGCCAGCGCGAGGCCAATGCCCAGGCCGTGCGAAGCTCCGCCGGAAGCGAACAGGTCCCCCGCGCGCTCCTCCGCAAAGCCGCTGCCTTCATCCCCGACGACGAATTCCACGCGTTCACCATACGCCGTGGCCGCCAGCGTCACGACCGCCGAGCCGTTGCGCCGCGAGGCCTGCCAGGCGTTCTGCATGAGGCTCAGCAGCGCGTGCGCGAGCGAGGGCTGGACGCGGATCGTCCGCTCGCGGCAGTTGCCGGGCACGCGCGTGACGACGACCACGCCGGGATAGAGCAGCCGCAGGTGGTCGGCGCGCGCCTCCACGTAGTCGACCAGGCGGACCGTCA
>DASVGQ010000024.1:0-14247 GCA_036379455.1 Nevskiaceae bacterium | reverse complement strand
TTGCGGGCCGCGGGATCGCGGTGAAAGACGCTCGAGATATCTTCGCGGATACGGCTGAACATGAAGAACTCCGGATGGTGAGACGAACGGGATCCCGTCCGGGATCAGGTCGGGTTCAGCTTCAACACCGCTCCATCGTCGTGTTTCTCATGATCGTCGCAGCCACCGAAAGGCGCGCCATTGTACTGCCGCGCGCCGCGGACTCCGCGCAGGCTTGTCTCCACGGACGTCAGGATGCCGCGCAGGATGTTCATCTCATTGTCGTCAGGCTCCAGCCGGCCGAACAGCAGGCGGAGACGCCGCATGAGGAAACGTGGATTGGCGGGGTCGAGGAACCCCGTACCCACCAGCGTGCGTTCCAGATGCGCGTAGAAGCGGTCCATTTCCTGTTGCCCGACGACCTCCCTCGCCTGTGGAGAAGGTGCCGCGGCGGGTTGCGCCTGCCGCAGTTCGTAGGTCATGACCTGCACCGCCTGCGCGAGGTTGAGCGACGGATAGGCCTCGTCCGTCGGGATCGTCACCAGTTCGTGGGCCTCGTCGAGCTCATCGTTCGTCAGCCCTGTGCGTTCGCAGCCGAACAGCAGCGCCACTCTTCCCGGAGCACCGGCGCGCTTCTCCGCCCACTGCCGCGGCGCATATACCGCCTGACTCAGGTAACGCCGTCGCGCCGTAGTGCCCGCGACGTGGGCGCAGCCCACGACGGCTTCCGGAAGACTGGCGACCACCCGCGCGCGCTCAAGCACGTCGGCGGCACTGGCCGCGAGCGCCGTGGCCTGCGGGTGTGGGAAACACCGCGGCGCCACGAGCACCAGCTCCGCCACGCCCATATTCTTCATCGCACGCGCGACGGCCCCGATGTTTCCGGGGTGCTGAGGCCGCACGAGCACCACCCGCGTACGGCTGGCCAGCGGCGCGCCCACACCCTGCCCGGATGCCGGCGCCGACCCTGCAGGAATCTCGTTCACCCGTGATATTCTAGCGGCCCTCCGCTGCCTTCTTGCGCATGCACCCGCTCGTCAACATTGCCGTGTCTGCCGCGCGCAAGGCAGGCAATTTCATTGCGCGCTACGCGGACCGCATCGAGGACCTGCGGATCTCGACCAAGTCGCGCAATGACTTCGTCTCCGAAGTCGACCGAAGAGCGGAAGCCCTCATCGTCGACACGATCCGGCGCGCCTATCCGCAGCACGCCATTCTGGCCGAGGAAAGCGGGGCACAGCAGGGTGACGACGACAGCGTGCGCTGGATCGTCGATCCGCTGGACGGCACCACGAACTTCCTCCACCGCATTCCCCATTTCGCGGTATCGATCGGCGTCGAGGTCCGTGGCCGGCTCGAACACGGCGTCATCTACGCACCGCCGACCCAGGACCTCTACATCGCCAGCCACGGCTCCGGGGCACAGCTGAACAGCCGGCGTATCCGCGTGAGCGGGCGCCTGGATACCGACTCCGCGCTGATCGGCACCGGTATTCCGACGCGGGCCGACGCCCTCGAGGCCTACGTTCCGATGCTGGGCCGCGTCGCCGAAGACACGGCCGGCATCCGCCGGGCCGGCGCTGCATCGCTCGACCTGGCGTACGTAGCGGCCGGCAGACTCGACGGCTTCTGGGAGCTCGGCCTCAAGCCGTGGGATATCGCCGCGGGGCTGGTGCTTGTCCAGGAAGCCGGAGGCTTGCTCAGCGGAGTCTGCGCCGACGATTCCGACGACGATCTGCTGGCTCATGGCAACGTGGTCGCCGCGACGCCGCGGCTGCATCCGTGGCTGCTTGAACGGCTGCGGCGGGCGGCGCCAAAACCAGCCTGAGACGCATCTCGGCGCCATGCGTGCCCGCCGCTTTTCACGTTAGGCTGCGAAGCCCCCCGAGACAGGACCTCTCATGCGATTGGCACTGATCGCCGTTGGAATCATCATCCTCGCGCTCGGCATTGCCGTGACGAGCGGCAAGCTGAACTACGAAAAGAAGGACGAAGTCGCAAAAGTCGGCGGCGTCAGCCTCAGCGCCTCCCACGACCAGACCGTACCGCAGTGGGCCGGCATTGCCGGCATCGTGATTGGCGGCGGGCTGATTGGCGCTGGCATCCTGCGCCGCAAACGCTGAGCTTCAGTACCGCGACGCTCCCGCCTGCGGCAGATCTCGCCGTGCTCAGACCACCGCGCCGCCGCTGTCCCGGCTGCCGCCAGTCGAATGCTTGGGCGGCAGTACGTCCTCGCGCTTCACCTTGAGCATGATCGCGACGCCGCTGGAGATGTAGATCGACGAGTAGGTCGCCACCAGTACGCCGACGATCATCGCCGTGGCGAAACCCCGCACCGGCGGCCCGCCGAGCACGCGCAGCGCGATGAGCACCAGCAGTACCGTGAAGTGTGTGACGACCGAGCGCATGAGGGTCTGATTGATCGACAGGTTCACGAGCTTCTCGAGCGGCGGCTGCTTGCGCATTTCCCGCAGGTTCTCACGCACGCGGTCGAACAGCACGATGGTCTCGTTGTTGGAATAACCCAGCATCGCCATGACGCCGGCCAGCGTTGTCATGTCGAACTGCTCGCGAATCAGGGCGAGGAATCCCACCGTCATGATCAGGTCATGGATCAGCGCCGCGATCGATCCGCAGGAGAACTTCCACTCGAAGCGGAACATGATGTACAGGAAGATGCCGGCCAGTGCCGCGACCAAGGCCAGCACGCCCTTGGTTCGCAGCTGGCCGCCCACGGACGGCCCTACGAAATCGATGCGCTTGAGCGTGATGTGCTCGGTCCCGGCGTGCAACGCGTTCAGCACGTGCGTGCTGATCTCGGAGGACTGCTGCTGCGCGGCCGTGCCCAAGGCTTCTTCCTTGGGCGGGCGCAGGCGGATCAGCACGTCGTCGGTATTGCCGAAATACTGCACCACCGCTTCCGAAAAGCCGCCGGCGTGCAGATCGTCGCGCACCTTGTCGAGCGACACGCTCTGCGGGTAGACCACCTCCACCAGCACGCCGCCCGTGAAGTCGATGCCGAGGTTCAGGCCGCGGGTGAAGAACACCCCCAAGGCCACGATGCTGAGGATGATCGACAGCACCAGCGCCTGCTTGCGGTGGGACTCCCAGTCGATGTTCGGTGGACGTGACAGAAAACGCATGCGTATGGACCTCCTGCTTGCCTCAGGCGAGTGTCTGCAGGAGCACGCGCGCGAACCGCCCGGCCGAGCCGGCCGTTGTCCTTGCGCCTTGTGTAGAAAAGTACTGCATTACACCGGGAGGTCCTTGAGTTTACGCCCGCGGAACACGTAATAGCACAGCACGCGCGTGCCGATCAGCGCCGTGAACATCGACGTGCAGATGCCAAGTGCCAGCGTGACGGCAAAGCCCTTGATCGGACCGGTGCCAAGGACGAACAGCACCAGCGCCGCGATCAGCGTCGTGACGTTGGAGTCGGCGACGGTGATGAAGGCACGGTCGTAGCCCAGCTTCATGGCCGTGAACGGCGGATAGCCGGCGCGCAGCTCCTCGCGCGTTCGCTCGTTGATCAGCACGTTCGCGTCGACCGCCATGCCGATGGTGAGCACGATGCCGGCGATGCCGGGCATCGTCAGCGTCGCCCCGATGATCGACAACCCGGCGATGATCAGCACCAGATTCAGGCACAGCGCAAAGTCCGCGAACAGACCGAACACGAAGTAGTACAGCGCCATGAAACCGATGACGAGCGCGAAGCCGACCACCACGGCCAGGAAGCCAGTGTGGATGTTCTCAGCGCCGAGCGTCGGGCCGACGGTACGCTCCTCGACGATGTCCACCGGCGCTGCCAGCGCCCCGGCCTTGAGCAGCAGCGACAGGTCGTGCGCCTGCTTGCTGGTCAATCCGGTGGTCTGGAAGCGCTTGCCGAACACGCCCTGGACCGTCGCCACCGAGATGACGTCCTCGATGTTCTTGCGCGTGCGGATCGGCTTGCCGTCCGGCGTGTAGCTGGTCTCGATCTGGGTTTCCTTGTAGAGCACCGCCATCGGCTTGCCGACGTTGCGCTGCGTGAAATGCAGCATGCGCTTGGCGCCGGCCGACGACAGCGTCACGCTGACCGCCGGCGAGCCGCTCTCGTCAAAGGTCGCTGCGGCGCTTTCCAGCTCGGAGCCGGCCGCGATGATGTCCCGCTTGAGCAGGATCGGCTGGTGTCCTTCGCGCGTGTAGAACAGCTGGTCGCCGACCGGGATCACGCCGGTCCGCGCCGCCTGCTCGGCGTTGTTGTCCTGATCCACCGCTCGATATTCCAACGTCGCGGTGGCGCCCAGCAGCTCCTTCACCCGCGTCGTGTCCTGCACGCCCGGCAGCTCCACGACGATCGCATTCGCGCCCTGTCGCTGCACCAGCGGCTCGGCCACGCCCAGCTCGTTGACGCGGTTGCGCAGCGTGATGAGGTTCTGCTCCACCGCGTTGTCGACGATCGACTTGACCTGCGTCGGTCCCAGCGTGGCTTCAAGCGTCGGCCGCGCGGCGTTGGCGGGCGTCGCCAGCTGCAGCTCGTTGAAGGATTTCGCAATCGCCGCGCGGGCCTGGTCGAGGGTCGCCGTATCCGGGAAGGTCAGCACCACGTCGCCGGTGCCGAGATGGCGACCGTTGTAGTGGATGTTCTTGTCCTGCAGCAGCCGCGAAGTGTCGTCGAGGTAACGCGACAGGGAGTTCTGGATCGCGTCCTTGGTATCCACCTGCAGCAGGAAGTGCACGCCGCCGCGCAGGTCCAGGCCGAGCTGCATGGGTCGCGCACCGATCGCCAGCAGCCACGGCGGCGTCTTGGCCGCGAGGTTGAGCGCGACCGTGTAGATCGGTGGCTGTCCCGACGGGTTGAGCGCCTTCTTCAAGGCGCTGGCGGCCTTGAGCTGCTGATCCTCGCTGTCGAGGCGCACCATCCACTGCCCGTGCTCGAGATCGGACAGCTTGTAATGCACGTCCGCAGCCTTGAGCGCCGTGTCGACCTGGTCCTTGAAGTGCGCGGGCAGCGCGTCGCCCGAGACGGTGGTGATCTGCACCGCCGGCTGCTCTCCGTAGAGGTTGGGCGCCGCGTAGATGAACCCGAGGACGCTGACGATGATCAGCAGCCAGGTCTTCCAGAGTGGATAGGGTTTCATCGCGAAGGTCGAGGCACGCGCAGCGCTACCGCATCACAGGGCCTTGAGCGTACCTTTCGGCAGCAGCGTGTTGACCGCCGCCTTCTGCACCTTGACGTTCACGTTGTCCGCAATCTCTACCGTCAGGTACACCTCGCCCACGTCGACGATGCGCCCCGCGAGACCGCCGGTGATGACCACCTCGTCGCCCTTGGCCAGGCGCTCGGTCATCTTGCGCTGTTCCTTGCCACGCTTCATCTGCGGCCGGATCAGCACGAAATAGAAGATCGCGATCAGCGCGATCGGGAAGAGCAGACCCAGCATACTGTCGCCGGACTTGCCGCCGGCCGGCGCGTCGGCCGCGTGGGCGGCGGTGATCAGAAAGTCCAGCACATGGGTTCCCCGCGAACTGAGCGCGCGATTATGCCACAGCGCTGCAGGCGCGCCGTTCGCGTGTCGGCGTGCCAATATCCGCCACGACGCGCCGGTCTGCCCGAGTAGGGATTGCCATGGCTACCTATACCGCTCCGCTGCGGGAACTCGCCTTCGTCCTGCGGGATGTCGTGGACGTCGGACAACTGACGCGGCTGGCCGCGTTCACGGACGCTGACTGGGGCACCTGTGAGACGTTGCTCGACGAAGCGTCGCGGCTGATCACCGCGCGCCTGCTGCCACTGCGCGCCAGCGGCGACGCGCAGGGCTGCCGCTGGCAGGACGGCGAGGTGCAGCTGCCGGATGGCTACGCCGACGCGTGGCGAGCGTATCGGGACGGTGGCTGGATCGGCCTGTCCAAGCCCGCCGAATGGGGAGGTGCCGGCCTGCCCTACGTGTTCGCGCAGGCCGTCGACGAAGTGCTCAACGCCTGCAACGTCGCCTTCGCCCTGTATCCGATGCTCACGTCCGGGTGCTTCGAGGCCATCCGCGCCTCCGCGTCCGATGCGCTGAAGGCGCGCTACCTGCCGCGGCTGGCCAACGGCGCGTGGAGCGGGACGATGTGCCTGACCGAGCCCCAGGCCGGATCGGACCTCGCGGCGATCCGCACGCGTGCAGCGCCGCAGGCGGACGGCAGCTACCGCATCGACGGCGCGAAGATCTTCTTCACCGCGGGTGAGCACGGGATGGCCGACAACATCGTGCACTTCGTGCTCGCGCGCCTGCCCGACGCCCCGCCGGGCGTCCACGGCCTGTCGACCTTCATCGTTCCCAAGTTCGTTCCCGACGCACAGGGACAGCCGGGCGCACGCAACGCCGTGCGGTGCGTGTCCATCGAGCACAAGATGGGGATCCACGCGTCGTGCACCTGCGCCATGCAGTTCGAAGCCGCGCAGGGGTGGCTGGCGGGCGCACCGCACGCCGGCATCCAGAACATGTTCGTGATGATGAACCTCGAGCGCGTGATGGTCGGCGTGCAGGGGCTCGGCCTGTGCGAGCTGGCGACGCAGAACGCCTTCGCCTACGCGCGATCTCGCCATCAGGGCGCGGCCTTCAACGGCGGGTCCACCATCAGCAACCACCCCGACGTGCGCCGCATGCTGCTGACCATGAAGGCGATCACCGAAGGGGCGCGCGTGATGGCCTTCGACGCCGCGTTGCACCTCGATATCGCCGCACATGCGACCGATGCGGACGAGCGCGAGGCCGCCCGAGACTGGGTGGATCTCGCGACGCCGCTGGTCAAGGCCTTCTGCACGGACAGCGCCTTCGCGCTCGGCAGCCTCGCGATGCAGGTCTACGGCGGTCACGGCTACATCCGTGACAACGGCATCGAGCAGATCGTGCGGGATGCCCGCATCCTCTGCCTCTACGAAGGCACCAACGGCATCCAGGCGATGGACCTCGTCCGCCGCAAGCTGCGCTTGCATGAAGGGCGCCTGCCGCGCCGGTTCTTCGCCGCCGTCCGTGCAGACTGCGGCTCTGCCGCCCCGGCGTTCATGGTTCAGCCGCTGCTCAGCGCGCTGGAGTCGCTCGAGGAAGCCACCCGCTGGCTGCAGGAAGACGCCGACCGCGACAGCGCCGGCTTCGCCGCCACCCGCTATCTGCGCGCCTTCGCGTTGGCCTGGCTGGGCTGGAGCTGGCTGCGCATGGCGCGCGCCGCGCAGCCGCTCGCGGACGACGTCTTTCGCCGCGACAAGCTCCTGACGGCACGCTTCTTTGCCGCGCAGCTGCTGCCAGAGGTCGGCGCGCTGTGCCGTGCCCTACGCCAGCCTGCCGCGGACTGGATGCAGCGCGACGACGCACCCGCGGTGTCAGGATAGAGAACCCCCATCCGCGAGATCCACATGAGCAGCGTGCACGACTTCGAAGTCACCACCCTCGACGGCAAACCACAGAAGCTTTCCGACTACAAGGGTCGCTGGCTGCTGATCGTCAACGTCGCGAGCCAGTGCGGTTTCACGCCCCAATACAAGGGCCTGGAAGCGCTGTGGCAGCGCTACAAGGACCGCGGCCTGACCGTCCTCGGCTTCCCATGCAATCAGTTCGGCCACCAGGAACCGGGCGACGCGGCGCAGATCAAGCAGTTCTGCACGGCCACCTACGGCGTCGACTTCCCGATGTTCGCGAAGATCGAGGTCAACGGCGACGGCGCCGACCCGCTCTACAAGCACTTGAAGAGCGCAAAGCCCGGAGTACTGGGGTCCGAGGCAATCAAGTGGAACTTCACGAAGTTCCTCGTCGACCCCGATGGTCAGGTGGTGAAACGCTATGCCTCCAAGGACACGCCGGAGGCCATCGGCAAGGAACTGGAAAAGCGCCTGCCCGGCTGAATTCAGCCGGCACGCGAGCCTGACTGGTCGCAGAGCGCGCCCGGCGCGCCTGCCTCGAAGCTTTCACGGACGTCGTCCGGGACGCGCGCCTTGGCGAGCGCGCCCGCGGACACCATCACGTAGACGCCTTCGGCTTGGCACAGCGCCGTCTCGTCGGACAGCCGTCGCATGTCGAAGGCCAGCCGCAGCGAGCTGTTGCCGACCGACAGCGTTTCCACGCGGACTTCGACGACGTCGTCGAAGCGCGCAGCGGCGCGCCACTCGAGCGTGAGCTTGACGACCTGCATGTCGAGCCCGCGCGCGACCAGCGCCTTTGGCCCCCAGCCGACCGCGTGCATGAACTCGATCAGGGCCACGTCCACGTAGTCGGCGTAGCGCGCGTTGAAGACGACCTGCTGCGGGTCGCATTCCCCGTAGCGGACGCGCAGGCGGTAGCGGAAGGGCTGGGCCATGGGCCGTGATCCTCGCAATCGGACGGCTGGCGCGTCAAACCGACGCAGCGGCCTGGGCATATGAACCGGCGCGTAGGCGCGCAGTGGCCAGGGTCCGGCCGGAAAGGCGATCGTGCCGGCACATGCCGATCCGCCAGCGACGAATTGGCCAGCGTCCGGCGCGAATTCCGGGCGATCGATGCCAGAACGGCGAAATCGCGATTGACATTCATCAACGGACCTGACCGTTCATGCGTCGTGGAACGACCGCTCATGCATTCACGGCTGCCGTTCACCCTGCACGTTGCCGAAAAATTGCATTCGGCTTCCTGTGTCTACGGCGCGTCGCAAAGTCACGCACCGGCGCCACTCGCGTGCGGCACGACACGGGGCATATAGGAGCGAAATCAGCCGGCGGCGCCCGACTCGGCTCCCTGCACGCGGCGACCGGCGCCCTCGGGGCCGGCAAGAAACGCACGCGCGAACGCAGAAAAGGTGCCGGCTTCGATCGCCGAGCGGATGCGTTGCATGAGCCGCAGGTAGTAGCGGAGGTTGTGCAGCGTGTTGAGGCGCGCACCGAGGATCTCGTGGCAGCGGTCGAGATGGTGCAGGTAGGCGCGTGAGTAGTGTCGGCAGGCCGGGCAGTCGCAGGAGGGGTCGAGCGGCCGTTCGTCGTCTCGGTAGCGGGCGTTGCGGATGCGTACCACGCCCTGCGACGTGAAGAGGTGCCCGTTGCGCGCGTTGCGGGTCGGCATCACGCAGTCGAACAGATCGATACCCCGCGCCACGTCCTGCACCAGGTCGCGCGGCGTACCCACGCCCATCAGGTAACGCGGCCGCTCGACCGGCAGCACCGCCACGGACGCCTCGACCGCTGCCAGTCCCTCGGCTTCCGGCTCGCCGACGGAAACCCCGCCGATGGCATAGCCCGGGAAGTCCAGCTCGACGAGCCGCGCCGCCGACTCGCGCCGCAGCGCGGCGTACATGCCGCCCTGCACGATGCCGAACAGCGCGCCGGCGTGACCCGCGTGCGCGTCGCGGCAGCGCTGCGCCCAGCGCGCCGAGCGCCGCATGGACTCGGCCGCCACAGCTGCGGATACCGGCCAGGCCGTGCACTCATCGAGCTGCATGAGGATATCCGAGCCGAGCGCGTGCTGGACCTCGATGGCGCGTTCGGGCGTCAGGAAAATCCGGTCGCCGTTGATCGGCGACGCAAAACGCACGCCGTCCTCCGACATGCGGCGCAACTCCGCCAGGCTCCAAACCTGGAAGCCGCCGGAATCCGTGAGGATCGGCCGCTCCCAGTGCATGAAGCGGTGCAGGCCGCCAAGGCGATGCATGATCTCCGGGCCCGGGCGCAGCATCAGGTGGAAGGTATTGCCGAGCACGATCTGCGCGCCCGCGTCTATCAATTCTTCCGGGGTGACGCCCTTGACGGTGCCGTAGGTGCCGACCGGCATGAACTGCGGCGTATCGACGGCTCCGTGACCCAGGTAAAGACGTCCGCGCCGCGCCGCGCCGTCGACGGCGATGCGCTCGAAGCGGGCGGCGAGGGGCGGATCGGGCGGCATGGCGGCGGATTATCGCGGATCGGTCCTCGCGAGAGCAGTTCGCCCGCAGCGCACGGACTCGCGGCGAGTCCGCCGCTGCCCGCTCGGAGCGCCGCGGAACCACGGCCGGCCGCAGCGTTCCCACCGATATAATCGAAGCTCCACGGAGGTTCACGCATGAGCAGCACATCGGCGGGCGCCGCCTTCCGCGCCGCGCTGGAAGCAGAGCACCCGCTGCAGGTCGCCGGCGCGATCAACGCCTACGCGGCGCGCATGGCCGAGGCCGTCGGCTTCCGTGCGCTGTACCTGTCGGGCGGCGGCGTGGCGGCCAACTCTCTAGGCGTGCCCGACCTCGCCATCAACACCATGGATGACGTGCTCACCGACGTGCGGCGCATCACCGATGCCAGCCCCCTGCCGTTGCTGGTGGACATCGACACCGGCTTCGGCGGCGCCTTCAACATCGCCCGCAGCGTCCGAGCCTTTGCCAAGGCGGGCGCCGCGGCGATCCACATCGAGGACCAGGTCGGGCAGAAGCGCTGTGGGCACCGGCCGGGCAAGGCGCTCGTCGACCGTGCCGAAATGGTCGACCGCATCAAGGCAGCGGTCGACGCCCGCACCGACGAATCCTTTGTCATCATGGCGCGCAGCGACGCGCTGGCCAGCGAAGGGCTCGACGCTGCCATCGAGCGCCTGCGCGCCTACGTGGACGCCGGCGCCGACATGGTGTTTCCGGAAGCGGTGACGGAGCTGTCCATGTACGCGAGGATCCGCCAGGTGGTCGGCGTGCCGATCCTCGCCAACCTCACCGAGTTCGGCCGCACGCCGCTGTATACGACCAAGGAGCTTGCCGGCGTGAACGTGGACATGGCGCTGTACTGCTGCGCCGCCTACCGCGCGATGAACGCGGCCGCGCTCAAAGTCTACCGGACGATCCGCCGCGACGGCACGCAGAAGGCCGTCGTCCCGCTCATGCAGAGCCGCGAGGAGCTCTACGAATTCCTCGACTACCACCGCTACGAGGAAAAGCTCGACGCGCTGTTCGCGCGCGGCGAGCACTGATCGTCCAGGAGAGACCATGGTCGCATCGGCGAAGGATCCGGGCTTCAAGCCCAAGAAGTCGGTCGCGCTGTCAGGCGTCGAGGCCGGCGACACGGCGCTGTGCACCGTCGGCCGCAACGGCAACGAGCTGCACTACCGCGGCTACGACATCCACGATCTCGCGCGTGAATGTGAGTACGAGGAAGTGGCGCACCTGCTGATTCACGGCAAGCTGCCGACGCGCATCGAGCTGGCGGCCTACAAGGCCAGGTTGAAGGCGCTGCGCGGCCTGCCGGCCGCCGTGAAGGAGGCGCTGGAGACGCTGCCCGCGTCGGCGCACCCGATGGACGTGCTGCGCACCGGCGTATCGGCGCTCGGCTGCTGCCTGCCGGAAAAGGAGGACCACGGCGACGCCGGCGCGCGCGATATCGCCGACCGCCTGCTCGCCAGCTTCACGTCGATGCTGCTGTACTGGTACCACTACGCGGTCAATGGCCGCGCCATCGAAGTCGAGACCGACGACGACACCATCGGCGGCCACTTCCTGCACCTGCTGCACGGCGCCGCGCCCGCGGCGTCGCAGGTTCAGGCGATGCACGCCAGCCTCATCCTCTACGCTGAGCACGAGTTCAACGCCAGCACCTTCGCCGCGCGCGTGATCGCCGGCACCGGCTCGGACCTGTACTCCTGCATCGCTGGCGCCATCGGCGCACTGCGCGGCCCGAAGCACGGCGGCGCCAACGAGGTGGCCTGCGCCATCCAGTCGCGCTACGCGACGCCCGACGAGGCGGAGGCCGACATCCGCGAGCGGGTGGCGCGCAAGGAGATCGTCATCGGCTTCGGCCACCCGGTGTATACCGTCTCCGACCCGCGCAACGAGCTCATCAAGGACGTCGCGCGGCGGCTCGCCACGGAGGCCGGCGACACGCGCCAGTACGACGTTGCGGCGCGGCTCGAGAAGGTCATGTGGGAGATCAAGCACATGTTCCCCAACCTCGACTGGTACTCCGCCGTCGCCTACCACCTGCTGGGCGTACCGACGGCGATGTTCACGCCGCTGTTCGTCATCGCGCGCTCCGCCGGCTGGTCGGCGCACGTCATCGAGCAGCGCCACGGGCGCAGGATCATCCGCCCGAGCGCGCGCTACGTGGGGCCGGAGGATCAGGCCTTCGTGCCGATCGAACGTCGCGGCTGAGGCGGCCTCCGCAGGCGCCGTGAGCGATCCGCACGACAACCGCCGACCGGCGCCCGACCGGGTGCTGGTGGACATCGCCGACTACGTTTGCGGCTTCCAGATCGACAGCCCGCTGGCCTACGAGACGGCGCGCCACAGCCTGATCGATGCGCTCGGCTGCGGCATGCGGGCGCTCGCGTTCCCGGCATGCGCGAAACTGCTCGGGCCGATCGTGCCCGGCAGCGTGGTGCCGCACGGCGCGCGCGTGCCGGGTACGCAGTTCCAGCTCGATCCGGTGCAGGCGGCCTTCGACATCGGCAGCATGATCCGCTGGCTGGACTTCAACGACACCTGGCTCGCGGCCGAATGGGGGCACCCTTCCGACAACCTCGGCGGCATCCTCGCCGTGGCCGACTGGCTGTCGCGCACGGCGGTGGCGCGCGGCCGTCCGCCGCTGGCCATGCGCGCAGTGCTCACCGCGATGATCAAGGCCCACGAGATTCAAGGCTGCATCGCGCTGGAGAACTCCTTCAACGCGGTCGGGCTCGATCACGTCATCCTCGTGAAGGTTGCCTCGACGGCAGTCGTTGGCGGGCTGCTCGGCCTGTCGCGCGCGCAGATCGTCGACGCGCTGTCGCTGGCGTGGGTGGACGGCGCGGCGCTGCGCACCTATCGGCACGCGCCGAACACCGGCAGCCGCAAGTCGTGGGCGGCCGGCGACGCGACGAGCCGCGCGGTGCGCCTGGCGCTGATGGTGCAGCGCGGCGAGATGGGCTACCCCTCGGCGCTGAGCGCGCCGACCTGGGGCTTCTACGACGCCTGCTTTCACGGCAAGCCCTTCCGCTTCCCGCGCGCCTACGGCAGCTACGTCATCGAGAACGTGCTGTTCAAGGTCAGCTATCCGGCGGAATTCCACGGCCAGACGGCGGTCGAAGCCGCGCTTGCCCTGCGGGCGGAGCTGATTGCGCGAGGCCGGAGCGCCGATGAGGTCGCCAGCGTCACGATCCGCACGCACGCAGCCTGCCTGCGGATCATCGACAAGCAGGGGCCGCTCCACAATCCGGCCGACCGCGACCACTGCGTGCAGTACATGGTCGCAGTCGCGCTGCTCTTCGGCCGCCTCGTGGCCACCGACTACGAGGACGACGTCGCGGCCGATCCGCGCATCGACGCACTGCGCGCCCGCATCCACTGCGTGGAGGACCCGCAGTTCACGAAGGACTACCACGACCCGGACAAGCGCTCCATCGCCAGCGGCCTGACGGTGGAATTCGCGGACGGCACGCGCCTGCCCGAAGTCGTTGTCGAGTATCCCTTCGGCCACCCGCGGCGCCGCGCCGAAGGCATTCCGCTGCTCGAGGCGAAGTTCCGCCGCAACCTCGCCTCGCGTTTCCCGGCCGAGCTGCAGCGCGCCATCCTCGATGCCTCGTTCAACCAGCAAAAGCTCGAACGCATGCCGGTCCACGAATACGTCGACCTGTGGATCATGTGATCCGACGGCGTGCCAGCTGCAGTCGAACGGGTGGTCCGGCACGGAGCTCTTCGAAGCCTCGGAGTCAGTCCTGAAAAGTTGACGTCCGAGCCAGCTGGAGCGGTGAAGTGGCGTCGCCGCCCGGAATCCGGACGTTTCCATCGCGATTAGCCGTAGTGGCAGCATCGGAGTCAGGGGCAAATGAAACCCGTTGAAGCCGATGGGCCGCGCGCTCGAGATGCCCGCGGTTCCTCCGCGACCGTCAAGGTCCGTGCAAGTTCGTGCGACGCGCCGGCGCGCTGCGCCATCAGGATGCTGGCCGGTTCGAGCGGCTCGGCCGTTGTATGGCCGTCGCGGGGGTTTCCGGGAAAACGAGCGTGCGCCCGCCATGAGGCCGCGCTGGTGCGCTGTCGCTCCGCTGCGCGCCGCATGCGCTGATAGCACAACGCGGGCCTGCGTCATTGCAAGCCGCGCGGATACTGATACCAAGGCGTTTTGCGGGGACGACTGCATGCGATCGCCCTGCACATCGCAATATATATAAATAAGGGCACCTCTAAAAATCGTGAAGAAAATGCCTATTTCCCGGCAACCGGAGGCGTGCACAGGGGTCTGACTGGGGACGGTTTCGGAGGGAGTACACGGATATGCAAAGGACGCGGCAGCCGGGATTTTTTGACGTTGCGGAGCGGGCCCGAATGCTCACGGAAATGGGAGACAAGCTGGTCGAACTG
>DASVGQ010000023.1:0-2172 GCA_036379455.1 Nevskiaceae bacterium | reverse complement strand
GCTGCGCCACATCTCCACGTCGGAGGCCGAGTAGAGGAGCGCGGCGGCGCGCGCCGTCTCCAGCGCGACGCGCAGGCTGCGCGCGGTGGCGGGGCGCTCGCCGGACTTCGCGACTTTCCACACGCCGTAGAGCTGGTTGTGGGAGTACATCGTCCAGCCGTTGTCGAAGGCGGTCAGCAAGGCCTTGCCGCGCGCGGAGATCGAAGTCACCACGTGTCGGCGCAGCTGCGCCTCGAAGGGCTTGAGCTTCGGGAACGCGAATTCGACGCGAACCAGCGGTGCGCCGACGATAGCGGCCGCCAGGCGATCCGCGGTGCGGTGGATCTCGGGGCCTTCAGGCATGCGCGGCCCGCCGTCTCATGGTTTCACGCCCGCAGCAGTTCATTCGTTCCTGCCACTCGCCGCCAGGGTCGTCTTCGTCCCCGCGGTGGCGCGGATCACGGCTTGCGACGATGCGCACGGGACAGCGCGTGTGCTGCGGCGGCACCGCATCGCGCCTCGTAACTGCCGCCGAACGGAGCGATCCACGAAGCGCACGCCCGGCGACGGCGGCTCTCCGCGCCGCGCGCGATCAGCGCCAGGTGCCCTTGGCGAAGTGCTCCGCCAGCTCACGGTGATCGGCCGGCGTAGGCGGCGGGCTGGCGACGATCAGGCAGACCGTGCGCTTGTCAGCGTGGATGCCGCGCGCCTGACCGGCCGCCGCGTGCAGCATGGCGCCGGGGCCCGCGTGAGCAAGCTCTTCGTCGCCGGCTACCAGCGTTGCCTCGCCTTCCAGGATCACCATCGTCAGGTCGCTGCCCGGGTGGTGTACCGGGATCGCCTGACCGGCTTCCAGCGCCACGACTTTCGTGTCGCTGTGCGGCGTGCGCGCCAGCGTCACGGCGTTGAAGTGGGGCTGACCGAATTCCGCGCGATCGCGGACGGATTTGATGAGCACGGCGTCTTCCAGGTGACCAAGCGTGAAGCCATGTTGACGTCGGTCAGGGCGTCGTCTCATTGACGAATATCATGGGTGCCGGCGGCAGCCGCGTCGTACCGCGCTCGAGGCTGCGGCGCCGGCGGGCGGCGCGTCGCGGCAGGTACGCCTACCAGTAGCGCAAGCCCAGCCAGATGGCGACCAGCGCAATGACCACTTTTATCGCGATCATCGACCAGAAGCCCGTCGGGCTTTTCTCGCGCAGCGTGCGGCCGCTGAGTTCGGAACCGACCCAGCCGGCGCGTCCGTGCCACCAGGTCTCGACGAGCAGCACCACGCCGACCACGATCGCGGCGAGCGGCTGCAGCCGCGGTGGCAGCGTATCCAGCATCGCGTCGTGCACGAGGGTTCTCCCGGCGCCGCGGCGGCGCTTCCGTGCGCTCAATATATGCGGGTCGCGGTGCTGGAGACGAGCGGCGCGGAGTCGGCGGGACACCCGGCACGCAACGAAGAATCCGGGGCGCGCTGATACGGGAGCTTGGTGCGCGGCCGCGCCCGTTGCACGATGTGCAGCGACGCGGAGCCCGCTTCGCGGTGCAACGGTGTCGCTGCGAAGGCTGAAGGTGGACTGTCTACCGGAAGCGGAGGCCCAGCCAGATGGCCAACAGCGCTACAGCGATCTTCATGCCGACCAGCAGCCAGAAACCCGTTGGGCTTTCCGCGCGCAGCGTCCTGCCGCCATGTCCTAGCCCGACCCAGCCCGCGCGCCCGTGCCACCAAGTTTCGACGAGCAGCACCACGCCCACCAAGAACACCACCAGCGGCTGCAGGCCTGCCGGCAGAAGATTCCAGAAGGAGTCCATGCTGAGCCCCCGCGCAGCGGCCTTTCCCCAAGCGGAATATAAGCGCGCGGCAGCGACGCAGTCACCCCTGCACTGACATGTCGGGGTGGTTCCCGCGGTACGCGGCTTTGACGCCGGAGCTTGGCGAGCGGCCGCCTCCGCCGCACGATGTGCGGCGGCGCGGACTCCGGCTGGCCCGGCACCGCATGCGCGCCCGCACTTGGAGACGAATAGCATGCCACTGCAGGCCCAGACGGAATCGGCGGCGACCCCGGTCCCGCTCCAGCCCCGCCAGCTCGGGCGCTCGCGCGCCTATACGGCCGCGGACCTTCCGGAGCGCCTGCGACAGTGGCACGCGCCGCGCATCAACCGCTGGGAGCGGCTGTGCGTGACGGCTGGCAGCGTGTCGATCGA
>DASVGQ010000022.1:0-3294 GCA_036379455.1 Nevskiaceae bacterium | reverse complement strand
CGAACTTGTCCGCGCTCAGCTTCGTCAACGCCGCCGTCAACGTGGTCTTCCCGTGATCCACGTGACCTATCGTCCCAACATTCACGTGCGGCTTCTTCCGCTCATACTTCTCTTTCGACATCGAACGTTACCTTGCAGTGTTCCTTGGCCGGGATCGGCGAGCGTGCCGCCGGGACGACCGACCGGCGGGACGAGATACGGTATGGACTGGTGCCCACCACTGGAATCGAACCAGCGACCTCACCCTTACCAAGGGTGTGCTCTACCGACTGAGCTAGGTGGGCACGAGGTGCACAAGTCTACATTCTTTGACCTTGGTTCAGCAGCTGCTGGAGCGGGTGAAGGGAATCGAACCCTCGTCAGTAGCTTGGAAGGCTACAGCTCTGCCATTGAGCTACACCCGCTTTGCCAAGCCGCTGCATCTGGTGGAGGGGGTAGGATTCGAACCTACGTAGGCGTTAGCCAGCAGATTTACAGTCTGCCCTCGTTGGCCGCTTGAGTACCCCTCCGTGCAGTCGCGCCACACAGGGCCGGCAATTGTTTGTGCGCACCCGCTGTGTGTCAAGCAATGACCGGCGGCTCGCCGCGCCCGCGGGCTCCGTCACTTCGGCGCGGTGCGGCGCGATTCCCCGCGGCGCGCGTGCCGCGTAGGGACGGCCGTCATCGGGTCCTCTGGCCACGGGTGCTTGGGATAGCGTCCACGCAGCTCGCGCCGTACCTCCGCATAGCCGTTGCGCCAGAACGACGCGAGATCACTCGTGGTCTGGATCGGACGCCGCGCAGGTGAGAGCAATTCCAGGACTACCTTGATCCGCCCTTCGTCCACCACCGGCGTGGTCTTCAGGCCGAACAGCTCCTGCAGCTTCACGGCCAGCCGCGGCGGCGCGCCGTCCGCGGAATAGCGCAGCGGTACGCCGGAGCCCGACGGCACCGCAAGCCGCTCCGGCGCAAGCCGCGCGAGCTCCCGTGCCTGCCGCCAGTCCAGCAGCGTTCCCAGCAGCAGCCTGAGATTCAGCTCCCGCAGCTGCGACAGACGCGTCACGCCGGCCAGCGCGGGCGCCAGCCATTCCTCCAGCGTGGCCGCCAGATGCTCGTCCGTCACGTCGGCCCACGCCGCATGCGGATGCCAGCGCCGCAGGCTCAGCACGCGTGCCTGCCACTGCCGCGCGGCGGGCGTCCACGGCAGGACCGCCAGGCCTGCGTCGCGGATGCCGTCGATCAGCGTCTTTGTCACTACATCGGCAGGTGCATCAGGCCACGGCACGTGATCCAGTCCGATGTCCGCAAAGCGACGGACGCACTCGGCAATGACGGCGCCCTGCTCGCGGTCCCAGCGCACGCGTCGCTCCTCGTGGAACGAACCCGGGTGGTCACGCCGCAGCTGTGCCTCGTCGAGGCTCGCGGCCAGCCGGATGCGACGCACGGAACCGGGCTGCCAGTGCGCGATCGCCAGCCACGGCATCGCTGCCAACGCGCCGTCACCTGCAAGCCGTGCCTCGCGCCCGTCCGCGCACACGAAGACGCCGCGGTCCGCCGATCGACGGCGGGCCACGCGCTCGGGATAACCCAGCGCGACGATGCGGCCCGCGGCCTCGGCGTCCAGCGCTGCGCGCAGGGACACGTCCGTGTCCAGCAGCCGGCCGATCTGCCGGACGCTGCGCTCCATCCAGCGGGGCACCGCACTTCGACGACTGCGCAGGTCGGCGAGACGGCGGCCCAAGTCGCATTCGCCCGCAGCGTCGCGGCTGTCGAGCAGCACCGCGATCCATACCGCTTCCCGCGCCAGGCCACGGCTGCGCGCGTCGAGCAGCATGGCGGCGGTCCGCGGATTCACGGGCAGCGTCAGCATCCTCCTGCCGCGCGCGGTCACCCGCCGCTCCGCATCGAGCGCCCCCAGGCGCTGCAGCAGCTCCCGCGCGGCCTCCCAGGCAACCGCGGGCGGCGCGTCGAGCAAGCGCAGCGAACCGACGTCGCGCACCCCCCATGCCGCCAGCTCCAAGGCGAAGCGCGACAGGTCCGCGACGAGGATTTCCGGCGTATCCCACGCCGCCAGGTGCGCCTCGCGCTCCCGGCTCCACATGCGCCAGGCCACCCCCGCCTGCACCCGTCCAGCGCGCCCACTGCGCTGCGCCGCCGTGGCCCGCGAGACCCACTCCGTGCGCAGGACGTCGGCGCCGGCGCCGAGGTCATAGACCGCCGTGCGCCGCCGGCCGCCGTCCACCACCGCGGTCACACCTTCCACCGTCAGGCTGGTCTGCGCGATGTTCGTCGCCAAGACCACCTTGGGAAGCGCGCCGGCGGGCGCGTGCAGCGCGACGTCCTGCTGCGCCGCGGGCAGGTCACCGTAGAGCGGATGGATCCGCGCGTGCGCCGACGCAAGCAGTTCCGCCGCAGCGCGGATCTCGCGGCCGCCCGGCAGGAAGCCCAACACGCCGGTCGCACCCTCGGCGAGCGCCGCGCGCACGCCGACAGCGACCGCGACTTCCGGCGGATCGGCGTCGCGGCTCGCGTACTGGATCTCCACCGGGAAAAGCCGGCCGCGGCTGGAAATGACGGTCGCACCGCCGAGCATCTGCGCGACCCGGTTCGTCTCCAGCGTCGCCGACATCACGAGTATCCGGAGATCGAGTCCCAGCACGCTGCGCGCGTCGAGCGCCAGCGCCATGGCCAGATCCGCCTGCAGGCTGCGCTCGTGGAACTCGTCGAAGATTGCGATCCCGACGCCGGCCAGCTCCGGGTCGGCCTGCAAACGACGCGTAAGCAGGCCCTCCGTCAGCACCTCGAGGCGCGTACGGGGGCTGGTACGACGATCGAAGCGCACGCGGTAGCCGACGGTCTGGCCAACGTCCTCGCACAGCAGCTCGGCCATGCGCGCGGCGCAGGCGCGCGCGGCCAGCCGCCGCGGTTCGAGCATGAGGATGCGGCGCGCCCCGAGCCACGGCTGCTCCAGCAACGCCAACGGCACACGCGTGCTCTTGCCGGACCCCGGCGGCGCGGTGAGCACGACGTCGCCCGCGCGCAGCGCCTCACACACCTGCGGCAGTACCTCTTCGATCGGCAACGAGGTATTCAACGCGCGCGTTCGGGAGGGCCGCCGTCCATCACCGCATTATCCGGGCCGCCGCGGAGGCTGCGCTATCCTTGCGTCGCGCAACCAATCGACGGCCATGAGGCTGCCGCAAGGGCGCCCGGACCTATCGGATCACCGACCATGAGCGGACCCTTGGAAGAGCTGGTGCAGCTGCTGGACCTGGAGACGCTCGAGCAGAACCTGTTCCGCGGCCACAGTCGCGA
>DASVGQ010000021.1:0-29995 GCA_036379455.1 Nevskiaceae bacterium | reverse complement strand
GATGCGCGAAGTCGAAATACTGCGCGGCCCACATCTGGTGCTGGCCTACGCCGGTCGCGATGATGGCCTCGCCCTGCGTGTGGCGGTTGATCGCCTCGATCACGGCGTAGGGCTGGATCAACTTGCTGTCGTGGCTGTAGTTCATCGCGTAGGTCTTCTTCAGCTCCGCACAGTGGCGGTGCCAGGCCGCGTAGTCGGGGCTGAAATTCCGTTCCTGCAGGTAGCCGCGCAGCGTGTCCAGCGCCGCCGTCAGGTCACCGACGTGCGCCCAGTGCACGCGCTTGACCTTGTTGATCTCCGCGTTGTCGATGTCGATGTGCGCGATCCAGCGCGCGCGCCGTGCGAACTTGTCCGGAACGCCCGCCACGCGGTCATCGAAACGCGCGCCAACCGCAATGAGGAAATCGCAGTCGTCCACCGCATAGTTTGCGTAGGCGGTGCCGTGCATCCCCAGCAGGTGCAGCGACAGCGGCGAACGCGTGTCCATCGCGCCGATACCCATGAGCGTCGTGACGACCGGGATGCCGAAGGCCTCCGCGAAAGCTCGCAGCGCCGGCGTGGCGTTGCCGTTGATGACGCCGCCGCCCGCGTACAACAGCGGTCGCTCGGCCTGCTTGAGCATCTTGAAGAACGCGGCCGCAGCTTCCGGATCGACGCGGTGGGCGAGGGCCGCCTTGACGCGCGCGCGGTAGCCTGGAAGCGGCAGGGCACGCTGGTTTCCGGGGCCGTGATAGGTCCCGCTCCAGTTCTGGATGTCCTTGGGAATGTCCACGACCACGGGGCCTGGACGTCCGGTGCGGGCGATCTCGAAGGCGCAGCGCAGCGTCGCCTCGAGGCGCGTCGGATCCGTGATGAGGAACACGTGCTTGGCACACGCACCCATGATGTTGGACACCGGCGCCTCCTGGAAGGCGTCCGAGCCGATGGCTCGGGTCGGCACCTGGCCGCAGATCACGACGATCGGCACGGAGTCGGCCATGCTGTCGCGCACCGGCGTGACGGTGTTCGTCGCACCCGGTCCGGACGTCACCATGCACACACCGACGCGGCCGCTGGCCCGGGCGTAGCCCGCGGCCATGAATCCGGCGCCCTGTTCGTTGGCGGGGACCACCAGTTCGATGGCGCCGGCTTGATCGTCCGCATGTACTTGGTTGTAGCGGAACACGGCATCGTAGGTCGGCAGGATCGCGCCGCCGGAGTAGCCGAACACGACATCGACGCCTTCATCCGCGAGGACCTGGACGATGATGTCGGCCCCGGTCATGGTCTGGCCTGCGCGGGGGTGCTCGGGATTCGGCTTGATTTGCGCGTTCATGGCGTCCAGCAGTCAATAGCATGCTAAGGTGGAAGGGATCGTCTTATACCACGTGCAGGCGCAGGACAGGACGGCGGCGGTCGTCTCCGCGCGTGCGTCCACTTGCGTTCGGCAGCGCGGATCGTTAGCGTGGCGCGCCTATGCGCCACATCATTTCCATTCTTCTGCAGAACGAAGCCGGTGCGCTGGCGCGGGTCTCGGGCATGTTTGCCGCGCGCGGCTACAACATTGAATCCCTGTCAGTGGCGCCGACCGCCGATGACACCGTATCGCGCCTGACGCTGGCCGCGACGGGAAGCACCGCGGTCATGGAACAGATCGTCAAGCAGCTCGGGAAGATGGTGGACGTCGTGCGCGTCGTCGACTACGCCGATCGCGACCATCTGGAGTGCGAGCTGGTGCTCGCGAAGGTACGTATCAAGGGCAACAGCGCGCGCGACGTCGTGGAGTGCGTGCGGCGGCATCGCGGCCAGGTGCTGGACGAAGCGGACCACGTGCGGGCCGTGCAGTTGACCGGGTCGATCGCGGAAGTCGATGCCTTTCTCAAGGATCTTGCGAAGGTCGCCGAGATCGTCGAAGTCGTGCGCACGGGCGGTGTTGCGCTCGAACGTGGCCCGACGGGGCTCGAGATCCCCGCCTGACGGTACGCCGGGGCGGCAGCACGAGGACATTTTCAAGGCCGGAGCCGGCGACGGCTGCACCGACCGCAACGGAGTCAGCCGTGAGTATCAACGTTTACTACGACAAGGATGCCGACCTTTCACTGATCCAGAGCCGCAAGGTCGCCGTGATCGGCTTCGGCTCCCAGGGCCATGCCCACGCGCTCAACCTCAAGGACAGCGGCGTCGACGTCGTCGTCGGGCTGCGCGAGGGATCGTCGTCACGCAAGAAGGCCGAGGCCGGCGGGCTGCGGGTCGCGAGCGTGGCCGAGGCGGTCAGGCAGGCCGACTTCGTCATGCTGCTGGCGCCGGATGAGCACCAGCGCGCGATCTACGAGAAGGACATCGCCGGCAACCTCAAGCACAACGCGGCGATCGCATTTGCCCACGGCTTCAACATCCACTTCGGATTGATCAAGCCGCAGGCCGATGTCGACGTCGTGATGATTGCGCCCAAGGGGCCCGGCCACCTCGTGCGGTCGACCTACGTCCAAGGCAGCGGCGTGCCGGATCTCGTATGCGTGCAGCAGGACGCGACCGGGCAGGCGAAGGACCTGGCGCTGTCCTATGCCATGGGTATCGGCGGTGGCCGCGCGGGAATCATCGAGACGACCTTCCGCGAGGAGACGGAGACCGATCTGTTCGGTGAACAGGCGGTCCTGTGCGGTGGCCTCAGTGCGCTCATCCAGGCCGGTTTCGAGACGCTGGTCGAGGCGGGATACGCACCGGAGATGGCGTACTTCGAGACCTGCCACGAGGTGAAGTTGATCGTTGACCTGATCTACGAGGGCGGCTTGGCGAACATGCGGTATTCGATCTCGAATACCGCGGAATACGGCGACTACACACGCGGTCCGCGGATCGTCAACGCGCAGACCAAGGCCGAGATGAAGCGGATTCTCGGCGAGATCCAGAGCGGCGAGTTCGCGCGCGAGTTCGTCCTCGAGAATCAGGCCGGCGGTGCCTTGCTCAACGCGCGGCGGCGAATGTCCGCGGAGCATCCGCTCGAGAAGGTGGGCGGTCGTCTGCGCGCCATGATGCCGTGGATCGCCAAGAACAAGATCGTCGACAAGACGCGCGACTGAAAGGCATGGCGTGCCTGGCGCCCGCGCGCACGGAGCCTGAACGGACCGTACGCCGCGCCGCGGTCGCATACCTATGACGTCGCTGCACACCGACCCGGACCCCGCCGGGGGCGCGCGCCCGCGACGGCGGCACCGCGGCATCTATCTGCTGCCGAGTTTGTTTACCACCGGCACGCTGTTTGGCGGCTTCTTCGCCGTGATCGCCTCGATGAACGGGCGCTTCGACGTGGCGGCCATCGCGGTGCTGTTCTCCATGGTCGTGGATTCGCTGGATGGACGCATCGCGCGCCTGACGAATACCGCCACCGACTTCGGTCGGGAATACGATTCGCTGTGCGATCTCGTGGCCTTCGGCATCGCGGCCAGCGTCGTCGTGTACGGCTACAGCCTGCGTACGCTCGAGCACGTGCACTGGCTGCACGGGCAGCTCGGCGCGGTCATCGCCCTGCTCTATGCCGTATGCACGGCGCTGCGGCTCGCCCGCTTCAACGTCCTGACGGCGATCGCACACAGCAACAAGGATTTCTACGGCCTGCCAAGTCCGGCTGCCGCGGCGGTCGTCGTGTTCTTCGTGTGGAACAGCTACGGACTCGGATTCGGCGGAGAGGATGTCGTCCTGCCGGCGGGGATCCTGACCGTCGGCTGCGCGTTGCTCATGGTCAGCAACGTGCGCTACTACAGCTTCAAGAAGCTGAACCTGTCGCGCCGCATGCGTTTCCTGCCTTTTGCCGCGGTGGTGATCGTGCTCGCCGTGGTGTCGATCGATCCGCCGCGGATCCTGTTCCTGCTGTTCCTGCTTTACGCGCTGTCGGGGCCGGCCCTTGCGATCTGGCGCGCCGCCCGTCGCCGCTCGAGCGCCGCTGGATAGCAGCGGGCCGCTTGGCGCGGCCTTGCGTGCGCTGCTATATTCGGACGACATGGACGCCTGCATCGCATCGCTGCAGCCTTTCCCGGCTTCGCGCCAGGGGCGTTCGCTCGCGCTTCGACTTCTGCCGTAAGGCAGACGTCGACCATGCCTGCACGGGGGCGCATCCGTGCCATCGCGCCAAGTCTTGACCGCAAGATCGCCGGGATCTCCGGCAGCCATTCAAGCGTGAGCCAATCATGGATACACAACAGACGAGCACGACGAGCTCGGTTCCCGATCGGGGCCGGCTGATCATTTTCGATACGACGCTGCGCGACGGCGAGCAGAGCCCCGGCGCGGCAATGACGAAGGAAGCCAAGCTGCGCGTGGCGCGGCAGCTGGAGAGGCTTCGCGTGGACATCATCGAGGCGGGTTTCGCGGCAGCGAGCCCGGGGGACTTCGCGGCCGTCGAAGCGGTCGCCAAGGCCATCACCGGCTCCACGGTATGCAGCCTGGCGCGTGCCAACGCCGGAGACGTGCACAAGGCAGGGGAAGCGCTGAAGAAAGCGCGCCATGGAAGGATCCACACGTTCATCGCGACCTCGCCGATCCACATGGAGCGCAAGCTGCGCATGACGCCCGATCAGGTGGTGGAGTCGGCGGATGGCGCGGTGCGCTTGGCGCGCAGCTATACGGACGACGTGGAGTTCTCCGCCGAGGACGCCGTGCGCTCGGACATGGATTTCCTGATCCGGATCTTCACGGTTGCCATCGAGGCGGGTGCGACGACCATCAACGTGCCCGACACGGTCGGCTATTCCGTCCCTGAACAGTGGGGCGAGCGCGTGCGGCAGCTGATCACACGCGTTCCGGGCGCCGAGCGCGTGGTCTGGTCGACGCACTGCCACAACGATCTCGGTATGGCGGTGGCGAATTCACTGGCGGCGGTCCGGGCGGGCGCCCGGCAGGTAGAGTGCACGATCAACGGACTGGGTGAACGCGCCGGCAACGCCTCGTTGGAAGAAGTCGTCATGGCGGTGCGCACGCGGCGCGACGTGTTCGGCATCGACTCGAACATCGACGCCACGCAGATCGTTCCGGCGTCGCGGCTGGTCTCCAGCATCACGGGATATCCGGTGCAGCCGAACAAGGCGATCGTCGGCGCCAACGCTTTCGCGCACGCCTCGGGGATCCATCAGGATGGCGTGCTGAAGAGCCGCGAGACCTACGAGATCATGCGCGCACAGGACGTCGGCTGGACGTCCAATCGCCTGTCGCTGGGCAAGCTGTCGGGGCGCAACGCCTTTCGCGCGCGCCTGGCAGAGCTGGGGCACAGCTTCCGTTCGGACGCCGAGCTGGCGGAAGCCTTCGCGCGTTTCAAGGACCTGGCGGACAAGAAGCAGGAGGTCTACGACGAGGATCTCCTGGCGCTCATCGCCCATTCCGAGAAGGAGGAGGTCGACGAGCGCGTGAAGCTGGCGTGGCTGGAGGTGGCCATCCGCACCGGCACCAAGGTACAGGCCAAGGTCGCGGTCGACGTCGAGGGCGAAGTCGTCGAAAGGCAAGCGGAAGGCGACGGACCTGTCGACGCCGTGTTCGCGGCGATCGAGCAGGCGGTCGACGACAGCGGGGCGCACCTGGTGCTGTATGCGGTCAACAACATCACGGCCGGCTCGGACGCGCAGGGCGAGGTCACGGTGCGCTTGAGCCGTGACGGCCGGATCGTCAACGGCAACGGAGCGGACACCGACATCGTGGTGGCCTCCGCGAAGGCCTATGTGAACGCGCTCAACCGCTTGGGGCACGTCAGCGTGCGCGAACATCCGCAGGCCTTCGAGGCCACTCCGTAACGGTCGCGCCGACGGCGGACCCTGCACGGATGGAGGAAGACGCGGAGGTGGAGGCACGGCGCGGACAGGTGCTGGAGCTGCTCGGCATCCGGCGCTGGAGTTTGCGATCAGCGCCGGACGCCGACGGCCGCGGTGCGACGCAACGGCATGCCACCGGCGCCGGCGTTGGCCCATACACGGAGCCCGCGTCGCGCGAAATGGCGGTGGATGTCGGAGCGGGGGAGCCGCCGGCTCCGACCGCGGCATCTGTGACCGCAATGCGTGAAGGGCCGCACGCGGACCCCGATGCCGCGATCACGCCGGACGAGGCCTACGATCCGCCCCATGACTGGGCCGGCTTGCAGGCTGCCGTTGAGGTGTGTCGGCGGTGTCGGCTGTGCGAGACGCGCAACCGCACGGTGTTTGGCGTCGGGCCCGAACACGCGGAGCTGATGGTGGTCGGCGAGGGGCCGGGGGCCGAGGAGGACGCGCGGGGCGAGCCCTTCGTCGGCCGCGCGGGCAAGCTGCTCGACCAGATGTTGGCGGCGATCGGCTGCTCACGGCGGCGCAACGCGTTCATCACCAACGTCGTGAAATGCCGGCCGCCGAACAACCGGGATCCGTTGCCCGACGAGGTGGCGGCGTGTCGCCCGTATCTGGAGCGCCAGATCGAGCTCGTCGAGCCGCGCCTGATCGTCGGGCTCGGCCGCGTCGCGGCGCAGCGCCTGCTCGATACCGACCTTCCCCTGGGTCGCCTGCGTGGCCGCCTTCATCACTACGGTGCGCGGCAGACGCCCGTGATGCTGACCTATCACCCCGCGTATCTGCTGCGCAGCCCCCGCGAGAAGGCGAAGGCGTGGCAGGATCTCAAGGCGGTGGCACATTTTCTCGCACAGGAACGTAGGCGATGAGCGCCGTGGCGCGCCGCTTCGTGGCGCAGTGGCGGCTGCGGCCGCTGACCGCGGAGCGCGTCGCGCAGGTCGCCGACGTGGATCGACGCGCATACCGCTTCCCGTGGAGCGAGGCCGTGTTCCGCGACTGCCTGAGCGCGGGTTACCACGGCTGGGTCATGCTGGTGGGCTCGGGTGACGCGCTGGCCGGCTACGTCGTGCTGAGCGTCGGAGCGGCGGAGGCGCACATCCTGAATCTCTGCGTCGCGCCCGAGTACCAGCGCCGCGGCTTCGGTCGTGTGCTGTTGAAGCACGCGCTCGACGCCGCGCGCGCGATGGATACGCGCGTGGTGTTCCTGGAAGTGCGGCGCTCCAACGACATCGCGATGGCGCTGTATCGGGACGTGGGCTTCCGGCGCATCGGCGTGCGTCGTGGCTACTATCCGGATGACGGCAATCGCGAGGATGCCTTCGTCTACGCGCTGGAGCTCGGCTGGCGCTTGAGGTGAGAGGTTGGCGCGTGGCGGTACGAGGCGCCGGGGCGGAACGGGAACCGCGGCGCGATCGGCTTCGCCGCGCGCAGTGGAGCTGGGCGCTGGCCGCGTGGGCGAACCACGCGTATGCGACGACGGTCCTCGTCGGCTTCTTCCCGCTTTTCCTCGATCGCTACTGGGCGCGCGGCGTCGCGGGCACGACGTCCACCGTCTTCCTGGCGCTCGCGAACGGCGGCGCGAGCGTCGCCGTCATGATCCTCGCGCCGACGCTCGGCATGCTGGCCGATCGACACGGCGCGAAGAAGCACTTCCTCGCGCTGTTCACGCTGCTCGGAGTGCTCGGAACGGCGGCGCTGTCGCAGGTCGGCGAGGGGCAGTGGCCGGCGGCGGTCGGCCTGTTCGCCGCGGCGTCCGTCGGTTTCTTTGCCGCGTTCTCCTTCCTCGACGCGCTGCTGATGGATGTGTCCGACGCGGCCAGCGCGGACCGGGTCTCGGCCTTCGGCTATGCGATCGGTTACCTGGGCGGTGGATTGATCTTCCTGTTTGATGTCGCGCTGGTGCTCGATCCGGGGTTCTTCGGCCTGGCAGGGCGCGTTGCCGCGATGCGAGTGGCCTTCATGACCGTGGCGGCATGGTGGGTAGTGTTCACTTTGCCGCTGCTGCGCTTCGTGCGCGAGCAGCCGTCGCGGCATGTCACGCAGGGTTGGCGCGAGCTGTACGCGACGGCACGCCAGCTCGCCGCAGAGCCGCAGCTGCGGCGTTTCCTGCTGGGCTACTGGTTGTACATCGACGCGCTTGGCACGCTGCAGGTGATGGCGGTCGACTACGGTGCGAAGCTCGGCTTGCCGAGCGATGCGCTCATCAAGGCGCTGCTGCTGGTGATGTTCGTGAGCTTTCCGGCGACGCTGTTCTTCGGCTGGCTCGCGGGGCGTATCGGCACGCGCCGCGCGATCTACGTGGGCCTGGCGGCGCTGGTTTTCGTCAGCGCCTGGTCGGCGATCATGCACGACGTGACGCAGTTCTACGTGATGGCCATTATCGTCGGGCTCGTGCAGGGCGGCGTTCAGTCGCTGTCGCGCTCCTTCTTCGCGCGGTTGGTGCCGGCCGGCAAGGCTGGGGAGTATTTCGGCTTCTACAACTTTGTGGGCAAGTTCGCGTCGGTGCTCGGGCCCTTCGTGATCGCCGTCGTCGTCTCTACGACAGGCGATCCGCGCTTCTCCCTCGTTCCGCTGGTGGCTTCGTTCCTGATTGGCGGGTGGCTGCTGTCGCGCGTCGAACGCTAGGACGCGGCTGTTCTACGGCAGCGGCGCGCGCGCCAGCCGCGACAGCTCCCGGCGGCGGCGATCATCTTCAGGGTCCACGTAACGGGCCTGGACGTAGGCCTCGTACACCGCCTTGATCCATTCCGCCGAGGCCGGATGCAGCTCGCAGACTCGCACCACGAAGGCACCGGCGGTTTCGCTCGGCTTCTGCCGCAGGCCGTAGCGCCTTAGCCGCCGCGTGGCGCGCAGCCATTGACGTCGCGCGCCATCGGGGCGAACTCCGCGGCGCGTCCGGCGATTCATGACGAGCCCGAGGATCGCCATGGAGATCACGAGGCAAGCGGTGAGCGCCAGTACCATCGCGGTGCGAGAGGCCAGCCCCAGCGCGCGCATGAACTGCGTCTGCAGCTCGGGGCCGTACCCCAGCACGAGGCGGTTCCACTGCGTATTCACCCAGTCCCAGCGGGCTTTCAGAAGGTCCTTCCAATGGCTGTTTCTGCCGACGCGAAGAAAGTCGGGGACGCCTGCGGTTCCGGCCAGCGCCGCTCCGACGCCGGTATCGATCCGCGCAGGGGAGACGGCGGCGGTCGGGTCGACCCGCAGCCAGCCGCGCCTCGCAATCCAGACTTCGCTCCAGGCGTGCGCGTCTTGTTGGCGGATGACGTAGTAGTCGCCGTACAGGTTCTTCGATCCGCCCTGGTAGCCGGTGACGACGCGCGCGGGAATGCCGGCGGCGCGCATGAGGAACGTGAAGCTGCCCGCGTAGTGTTCGCAGAAGCCGGCGCGCGTGCGGAAGAGGAAGTCGTCGATCGAGTTGCGTCCGACCGGCGGTGGCTCAAGCGTGTAGCTGAAGCCGTCGTTGCGGTACATCCGTAGCGCGTGCTCGACGATCTGCGCCGACGTCAGCCCTTCTGCGCGCCACCGCTGCGCCAGCGCACGCGTGCGTGGATCGATGTCGGACGGGAGCTGGAGCTCGCGCTGCATGGCGGCTTCCGCAAGCACGGGAGACAGCTCATAGCGCGGATGGGAACGCAGCACGTAGTCGCGCCGTTGCAGGTTGTCGCGCGTCGACGACAGCACCGCGTTGCCGTTGATCGCGGCGTCTGGCGGGAGGTCCCTGGCATCGGGGAGATCCAGCGCGAAGAGCCAACGGGTGCGGCTCGGCTCCAGCGCGATCCGGTACTGGATGGCTGCACCTTCTACCGTGTAGCGCGCGGGGATCGGCGACACCAGGCCGGGCGTCCAGCGGCGACCGTCGAAATGGCTGAACACCGGACCGCGCCAGTAGCGCTCGGCGCGCGGCGCCGGCGTGCTCTCGAAATGCACCCGGAAGGCGACCGCGTCCGACAGCACCAGCTTGCGGATGTCGCCCGGTGCCATGGAGTCGGCGAGACCCGCGGGCTCCGCGCCGTCGTCGCTCGGCAGCCCCCATAGCGGCCCGGGGATGCGCGGGAACAGGATGAACAGCACGGCCGCCAGCGGCAGCGCCTGCAGCATGAACGCGCCGGACATGCGCATCGCGTGGCGCCACGGCAGGGTCGAGGCGCCGCCCGGGTGGTTGGAGCCGATCAGCGCAGTGGTAATGAGCCAAGTACAGGCGAACAGATAGACGATCGTCCAGAGTTCCTGCGAGAACAGGAAGTTGACGACCAGCGTGAAGTACAGCAGCGCGACCAGAACGCGCAGGTCCCGCTGGGTGCGCAGTTCGACGAGCTTGAGAGCGGCCCCCACCGTCAGCAGGCTGCCGCCTGCGACCAGTCCGTTGACGCGCCCGAAACTCAGGTACACGCCGGCGATGCCGGCGATCGCCAGCGCGCCGCGCAGCCACTTGTTCGGCAGGGGCCAGCGGCGCAGCGCGCTGCTCGCACGCCACGTCACCGCCGCCAGCACGACCACAACGGCCCACGCCGGCAGATGCGGGGTGAGCGGTGCCAGCGTGAGGACGGTCGCCGCGAGCAGTTGAAGGATCACTGCGCGCGGCGGGCGTAGTACGGCGGACCCGAGTCTCCGGCGCTTCATGCGCGGGCGTCGTCGAACAACGCGAGTGCCTTGAGACAGGCATCGCGGTGTGCGGCATCGGTCGCGGCCGTGATGACGGTACCCGGGAGGCGCAGGCCGTAGGCGCGGTGCTGCGCGTCGGCGTCGACGACCCAGCGCGCGAGCTGCGACAGACGCGCTTCCGTATCCAGCTGCGGCAGCGCGTTCCAGTCCAGCCACAGCTCGTCGTCAGCCTGTGCGTTGAACAGCTTGACGGCCGGCACCGGGTGCCGCGCCAGGCTCTTCCAGTGGATGCTGCGCAGGGGGTCGCCAGTGCGATAGGTGCGCAGGCCGGCGAAATCCCCGTCGTCATGCGCCAAGTGCGCGCGCCGCTCGGCTGGCTCAGCAGGGCCACGAGGCGGCGGACGATCGCCGCGCGGGCGCGGGTAGACCAGCGCACGCTGATCGAGCTCGACGCGGGCCCACGCGCGGAACAGGCCGAGCGGAAACTCGCTGTAGATCGCGAAACGCGGTACGGCGAGCCAACCGCGGCGGTGGGTTGCAAGGATCAGCGTCGTGGGCTCGACGCGCCCTGCCGGAATGTCGACGCTGGTCGTGACGGGTTTCCGTGGCCAGCCCGCCTTGATGGTGTAGCGGACGCGGCGGGAAGGATTCGACAGCTCCAGTTCGATGGCGAGCGGTTGGCCTGCGAACACCGGCTGCACCGGGCGCGCGAGGACCTTCAGGTTGACGAGATTCGCGTGCGTGTGGTGCATGACGACGAAGCCGAGACCCGCCAGCAGGAAGGTGAGGATGAAGGCCATGCTGTTGCCATAGTTGATGGCCCCCACCAGCATCAGGACCAGCAGCCCGCCATAGCCGAGGCCGAAGCGCGTCGGCAGGATGAAGATGCGCCGGCGGACGAGGGTGACGGGACCATCTGTCCGCGGCCAACGCGCGCGCATCCAGCGCTCGACGGTGCGCCGCGGTGCGGTCGTCAGCCGCCGGCCAGGGGCTGTCGCGAGACCTGCGACGTGGTTCGCGCTGCGCGGAGCCGTCGCTTCAGGGAATGGCGACGGCATCGAGAAGAGACGCGGCGAGGGCGGCGCCGTTGTCGGTGCCTTCCGTGCCGGTCAGGCGGTGGCCCGCGACGGCCACGAACACCGCCTGGACGTCGTCGGGGATCACGCCTTCGCGCCCGCTGACCAGCGCCCACGCCTGGGCGGCGCGGCGCAGGGCGAGCCCGGCACGCGGCGACAGGCCGGTGCGGATGCCCGCGTGGGCGCGGCTGGCGCGAACCAGCGACAGGATGTATTCGAGCAGCGGTGCGGTGGTTCGCACCGCCGCGGCGTGTGCCTGCAGGGCCTGCAGCCGGTTGGCGTCGAGCGCGGGGCCGAGATCCGCGATCAGGTTGCGGCGGTCGCGGGCCGCGAGCAGGCGGCGTTCGTCGTCGGCGGACGGGTAGCCAAGCGACAGCCGCATCAGGAAGCGGTCGAGCTGGGATTCCGGTAGCGGAAAGGTCCCGACCTGTTCCCGAGGGTTGAGCGTGGCGATGACGAAGAACGGCGCCGGCAGCGGGCGCGTCGCGCCGTCGACCGTCACCTGCCGTTCCTCCATCGCCTCCAGCAGGGCGCTCTGCGTCTTCGGACTGGCGCGGTTGATCTCGTCTGCGAGCACCAGTTGGGCGAAGATCGGGCCAGGCTGGAAGCGGAATTCGCTGCGGTCCCGCTGGTAGATCGAGACGCCAAGGACGTCGCTCGGCAGCAGATCGCTGGTGAACTGGATGCGCTGGTACGCGAGCCCGAGGATGCGCGCCAGAGCGAGCGCCAGCGTCGTCTTGCCGACTCCGGGGATGTCCTCGATGAGCAGGTGGCCCCGGGCAAGAAGGCAGGCAAGCGCGAGCTTGAGTTGCTCGGGCTTGCCAAACACGACCTCGCCGAGCTCCGCCAGCACGCGTGCGGCCTCGGCAGGGGCGGCGTCGCGGTTCAAGCGGCGCGTGTCGACGCCTGGATCACGGCCAGCGTGCGGCCCATGCGCACGACCTGGCCGCAGACGGTCGATGGTTTCCATTGCAAGGTCTGTGGTGGTGCCAGAAGAATGACGGTCGAGCCCATCTTGAAGCGGCCCATGACGCCGCCGCGGTCGTAGCGCAACGGCTTCTTGAAGCCATAGTGCTGCGGCCCGCCGCGGCGCGTGTGCGGCGGCGTCACGACGCCGGCCCACATGGTCTCGATGCTGCCGACCAGCAGCGCTCCGACCATGACGATCTCCAGCGGACCGAAGGCCGATTCGAAGTGGGCGATGACGCGTTCGTTGCGCGCGAAGAGGCGCGGCACGCGGTCTGCCATCGCGGGGTTGACGCTGAGCAGCCTGCCGGGCACGTAGCTCCAGGATACGAGCTTGGCGTCACAGGGCATGTGCACGCCGTGGTAGTCGCGCGGCGCGAGGTACAGGGTGCAGAAGCTGCCGCCGGCGAGTCGTTCCGCGCGCTCCGGCGAGGCCAGAAGTTCCGCCGCCGCGTAGTCACGTCCCTTGGCCTGGATCATCCGCCCGCGGTAGATGTCGGCACGCTGGCTGATTGTCCCGTCCACGGGGCTGAGGAAGCACCGCGCGTCGCCTTCCAGCGGTCGCGCGCCGTCCTTGAGCGTACGCATGAAGAAGGCGTTGAAGCTGGGGTAATCGCCCGGCTGCGGGTGCTCTGCATCCGCAAGTTCGACGTTGTAGCGCCGCATGAACCAGGAGATGAGGAAGCGTTTCAGAGGCGCCCAGCGGCTCTGCGCCACGCCGTGTGCCAGCCGCGAGAGCAGACGCGTCGGCAGCAGCGGCTGGCACGCTCTGCACAGCCGGGCCGGCAGGTCGCCACCCGCGGAGCGTGACTCGATCGCCGCAGCGGGCGGCCGTGGGTGATTGCCGGACATCGGTTTGGAAAGGATCGGAGCGCGCACGCATACTAACCGACTCGTCATTTCAGCCTTCGTGCATGCAATCCTGATGCCATCCGCGGAAAACCATGCTGCGATCGAGCCGCAGCTACGCACGGTACGCGACTGGGTGCGCTGGGGTGCGTCGGCCTTCGGACGGGCCGGACTTGCCTACGGGCACGGTACGGACAACGCGCTGGACGAGGCCTTCCACCTCGTTGCCTGGGCGCTGAAGCTGCCGTGGGACCTGCCGGCGCCGTACTTGGCGGCCGCGCTGACCGACGACGAATGCCGGACGGTGCACGCGTTGCTCGAGCGACGTATCCGCACGCGCGCGCCCGCTGCCTATCTCACCGGCGAGGCGTGGTTTGCCGGCCTGCCGTTCTTCGTCGACGAGCACGTCCTGGTGCCGCGTTCGCCGATTGCCGAGCTCATCGAGGCCGGCTTCCGCCCATGGCTGACCACCGATCCGCGGACGGTGCTCGACCTGTGCTGCGGCTGCGGTTGCATCGGCATTGCCTGCGCGCTGGCCTTTCCTGCCGCCGAAGTGGAACTCGTCGACGTGGACCGCAGCGCCTGCGCGGTGGCCGAACGCAACGTCGCGCGCCACGACCTCGCCGATCGCGTGCGGGTGCTCGCCGGGGATCTGTACGCGCCGACCGCCGCGCGCGCCTACGACCTGATCGTCTGCAATCCACCTTACGTGCCGACGGCGGAGTGGCAGGGGCTCGCTCCGGAGTATCGCCGCGAGCCGCGGCTGGCGCTGGAAGCGGGGACGGACGGAATGGACATCGTCGCGCGCGTGCTGGCGACGGCTGCCGATCACCTCGCGCAGGAAGGCATGCTGGTGTGCGAGGTCGGCGGCTCGCGCCCGCTCTTCGAAGCGCGTTTTCCGGATTTCCCCGCGACCTGGCCCGAGTTCGAGCGGGGCGGAGATGGCGTGTTCGTCGCGAGACGCGATGAACTGGCCGCGTGGATGGCGAGTCGGGGAACCTGAGCCATGTCGGGAAACACCTTCGGGCGGTTGTTCTGCTTGACGAGCTTCGGCGAATCGCATGGACCTGCGATCGGCTGCGTGGTGGACGGATGCCCGCCGGATCTCGCGCTCTCCGAGGCGGATATCCAGCCGGACCTCGACCGGCGTCGGCCGGGCAGCTCGCGCTATGTCACGCAGCGCAAGGAGGCGGATCAGGTGCGGATCCTGTCGGGTGTCTACGAGGGGCGGACCACCGGCACGCCGATCGCGCTGCTGATCGAGAACACCGACCAGCGCAGCTACGACTACGACAAGATCAAGCAGGTATTCCGTCCGAACCACGCCGACTACGCCTACATCCAGAAGTACGGCCGGCGTGATCCGCGCGGCGGCGGGCGTGCGAGCGCGCGCGAGACGGCGGTGCGCGTTGCGGGTGGCGCGATCGCGAAGAAGTGGCTGCGCGAACGCGTCGGCATCGCGGTGCGCGGTTACTGCGCGCAGATCGGCGAGCACCCGCTGCCGCTCAAGGACTGGGCGGCGGTCAACGCCAATCCCTTCTTCTGCGGCGACGCAAGCCTGGTTCCGATGCTGGAGGGCTACATCGACGGCCTGCGGCGGGCCGGCGATTCCGTCGGCGCGCGCGTCAACGTCATGGCGACCGGCGTGCCGCCGGGACTCGGCGAGCCGGTGTACGACCGGCTCGACGCGGAGCTGGCCTATGCGCTGATGGGCATCAACGCCGTAAAGGGCGTCGAGATCGGCGATGGCTTCGCGGTCGTCGACCGCCGCGGCACGGCGAATCGCGACGAGATGACACCCGAGGGATTCCTTTCCAACCACTCCGGTGGCACGGCCGGCGGCATCTCGACCGGCCAGGACATCGTCTGCTCCATCGCCATCAAGCCGACGTCGAGCATCACGACGGCCGGCAGGACGATCGACGTCGAGGGCCGTGCGGCCGAGGTGCGCACCACCGGCCGCCACGATCCCTGCGTCGGCGTGCGCGCCACGCCGATCGCGGAGGCCATGGTGGCCCTGGTGCTCATGGACCATGTCCTGCGCAACCGCGCGCAGTGCGGCGACGTGAGGCCGGCGACGCCGCGCATCACGGGCCACGTCTAGCGCCCTGCGCGCCAGAGCGCTTCGCTGCAGATGAGCGGCGGGCGGCGCAAGCGCGCGGGAGGCCATCGTCGCGACGCTGTGGTTGGTCTACCGGCCCTCGCTGGGGTCACCGCCCTGAGCGTCGGTGCGTTCGAGTGGCTCAGGCGATGGCGCGCACCACGCCGCCGTCCACGCGCAGCGCCGCGCCGGTCGTGGCGCTGGACAGAGGGCTCGCGACGTAGGCGACGAGATTGGCGACTTCTTCCGGTCGGATGAAGCGCTTCAGCAACGAAGAGGGGCGGTCCGTCCGGAACATGTCGCGCTCCACGGCTGCTGCGTCGGTGCCGCGTTCGGCGGCGAGCTCGCCGACGAAGCGCTGGACGCCTTCGGAGGCCGTCGGCCCGGGCAGCACCGCGTTCACCGTGATCCCCGTCCCCGCCAGCGACTCCGCCAGGCCGCGTGAGACCGCGAGCTGCGCGGTCTTCGTCACGCCGTAGTGGATCATCTCGACGGGGATGTTGAGGCCAGATTCGCTCGAGATGAACACGATGCGGCCCCAGTTGCGGGCCTTCATGTCCGGCAGCCATGCGCGGGCCAGGCGGATGCCGGACAGCACGTTCGTCTCGAAGAACCGCAGCCAGTCGGCGTCGGTGATGGACTCGAAGGGCTGGCTGGCGAAGACGCCGAGGTTGTTGATGAGGATGTCGACGCGCGGCACGGCGCGCACCGCGTTCGCAACGCCGTCCGCGTGGCTCAGATCCGCCGCGACGCCCTCGACTTTCGCAGCCGGCGCGCGCTCCAGGATGTGCCGGCGAGCGGCGTCGACGCGCGCCTGCGTGCGCCCGTTGAGCCACACCCGCGCGCCTTCGGCTGCGAGCCGTTCCGCGATGGCCAGCCCGATGCCGGCAGTAGAGCCTGAAACGAAGGCGATCTTGTCCTTGAGCTGCAGATCCATGATGAGACGTTCCGATGTTTGATTTTGCGCACGCATTGTGTGCGCGCTTTGCTGGAAACGTCAGGGCGCGGTGGAAGTCGGGCGTCCGTCGTCGGGCTCCACTCCGTCGGCGGCCGGCAGCAGGCGCAGGAAGGCGGCGGCCGCGGCTGAACGGCTGCGCTGCCGGTGCCAGGCCACGCCGAGGCGGCGCTCGATGGCAAGGCCCGCGACGTGAACCGGCCGCAGCCGATCGTCCGCCATAGTGGCCGGCAGCGCGCTCCACCCGAGGCCGACGGCGACCAGCATCCTCAAGGTCTCCAGGTAATGCGTGGAGAGCCGCACTTGTGGCTCGACGCCGTGGCCTGCGAACGCGTCGTGGATAACGCGGTAGGTGAAGGTGCGCGTATCCGGCAGGACCGCGGGATAGTCCACGAGCTCCCGGACGGAAACGCTGGCGCGGCCGGCAAGCGGGTGCTCGCGTGCGACGAAGATCGACAGCGGATCCGGCCACACGACGCGCGTGGCGAGAGTGGGCGCCCGCGCGCCGGGCAAGGTCACGACGGCAAGCTCGAGCTGGCCGTGGAGAACCGCGTCGCAGGCGATCTCCGAATCCATGAACTGCAGCTCGAGCTCGACTTCGGGGTAGCGCTGCGCATAGTCCTTCAGGACGTCGGGCAGACGGTGCAGCGCGACGTGATGACTCATGCCGAGGCTCAGGCGCCCGTCGACGCGGTCGGAGAGCCGCGAGAGCGCACGCCGGCTGTCCTCCAGCTCATCCAGCATCCGCCGGGCGCGCGGCAGCAGCGCGGCGCCGGCATCCGTCAGCGTGACGTTCCGGCCCACGCGGTCGAACAGGCGCACGCCGAGCTCCGCTTCCAGCGCGGCGATGCGCTTGCTGACGGCGGGCTGTGACAGGTGCAGGCTGTCCGCCGCGCGGGAGAAGGATCGGCGTTCGGCGACCGTCGCGAGCGCACGCAGCTGATCGAAGTCCATGAATCGATTCTAATCGGCCATGTAATTCATTAAAACGATTCATTGGAGTTATTGACGAGTGATCTCTAGACTGAACGGCACCTGCTAGGAGGATCGCCATGGGCGGCAAGACGCTGTACGAGAAGCTGTGGGATGCGCACGTGGTGGCGGAGCTGGGTGCCGGCACCGCGCTGATCTACATCGATCGCCACCTCGTTCACGAGGTGACGAGCCCGCAGGCCTTCGAAGGGCTGCGCCTTGCGAAGCGCGCGCCGTGGCGACGCGGGTCGAACGTCGCCGTGCCGGACCACAACGTCCCGACCGACCACCGCGCGGAAGGCATGGCGGGGGTCAAGGATCCGATCTCCCGCGCGCAGCTGCAGGCGCTCGACAAGAACTGCGCGGAGTACAAGATCCTCAAGTTCGATCTCGTGGATCGCCGCCAGGGCATCGTGCACATCATCGGCCCGGAGCAGGGGCTGGTGCTGCCGGGCATGACGGTCGTGTGCGGAGACTCGCACACCTCCACCAACGGCGCTTTCGGCACGCTGGCGGTGGGCATCGGCACCAGCGAGGTGGAGCACGTGCTGGCGACGGAATGCCTCGTGCAGCAGAAGTCGAAGAACATGCGCGTGACGGTCACGGGCCGCATGGGCGTGGGCGTGACGCCGAAGGACGTGATCCTCGCGATCATCGGCAAGATCGGCACGGCGGGCGGCACCGGGCACGCCATCGAATACGCCGGCGACACGATCCGCGGCATGTCGATGGAAGGGCGCATGACGGTGTGCAACATGACCATCGAGGTCGGAGCGCGCGCCGGCATGGTCGCGGTGGACGACACGACCATCGAGTACGTGCACGGCCGCCCCTTCGCGCCGACCGGTGCGCTGTGGGACCAGGCGGTCACCGCGTGGCGCGATCTGCACTCGGACGACGATGCGCGCTTCGACCGCGAGGTCACGCTGGAAGCCGCGAGCGTGCAGCCGCAGGTGACCTGGGGCACGACGCCGGGCATGGTCGTGCCGGTCGGCGGGCGCGTACCCGATCCGGCGGAAGCGAAGGACGCCGCGCACCGCAAGGCAATGGAGCGCGCGCTGCAATACATGGACCTGCAGCCCGGGACGAAGATCACGGACATCCGTCCTGACAAGGTGTTCTTCGGTTCGTGCACGAACTCGCGGATCGAGGACCTGCGCGCAGCCGCGGCGGTCATCAAGGGCCGTCACGTCGCGCCGGGCATCAAGCAGGCCATGGTGGTCCCCGGGTCCGGGCTGGTGAAGAAGCAGGCCGAGGACGAGGGGCTGGACCGCATCTTCCGCGACGCCGGCTTCGAGTGGCGCGACGCCGGCTGCTCGATGTGCCTGGGCATGAACCCGGACCATCTGTCGCCGGGAGAGCGCTGCGCGTCTACCAGCAACCGCAACTTCGAGGGGCGTCAGGGCGCCGGTGGGCGCACGCACCTCGTGTCGCCGCCGATGGCGGTGGCCGCAGCATTGGCCGGCCACTTCGTCGACGTCCGCTCGTTCTAGGAGAACGCGATGCAAGCATTCACCACGGTGACGGGTACGGCCATGCCGCTGGACCGCGTCGACGTCGACACGGACGCCATCATCCCCAAGCAGTACCTGAAATCCATCAAGCGCACCGGCTTCGGTCCCTTCCTGTTTGACAGCTGGCGCTACCTCGATCCCGGCGACCTGACGGTCGATCCGGCGACGCGTCGCCCGAATCCCGATTTCGTGCTGAACGACGCGCGCTATCAGGGCGCCAGCATCCTGCTGGCGCGGGATAATTTCGGCTGCGGCAGCTCGCGGGAACACGCGGTGTGGGCGCTGGCCGGCTACGGCTTCAAGGCCGTGATTGCGCCGAGCTACGCCGACATCTTCTTCAACAACTCCTTCAAGAACGGCTTTCTGCCGGTGGTGCTGCGGCCCGAGGAAGTCCAAGTATTGTTCGACGCCGTCAAGGCCGATTCGAAGCAACAGATCACGGTAGATCTGCCGCAGCAGCAGGTGCGCGTTCCAGGCACGCCGGCGGGTGATCTGGCTTTCGGTTTCGAGGTGGACCCGCTGCGCAAGGCGCGCATGGTGCGAGGGATCGACGAAATCGGCGAGACCCTGACGCTCGGCGATGCGATCCACGCCTATGAAGCACGGCGGCGCGAGGAAGCGCCGTGGCTCTTCAGCCGTTGACGCGATCGGATTCGCCGCCGGATGCTGGCCAGCCTTGGCGCGCGAGCGATTACGCGCGCAACGCGCGCTTCGTCGCGGAGCTGGGCGCACCGCTGCTCGCCTGGCTCGCGCCGGCTCCCGGCGAACGGATCCTCGACCTCGGATGTGGCGACGGCGCGCTCAGCGCGAAGCTGCGTGAAGCAGGTGCCGAGGTACATGGCGTGGACGCGAGTCCCGCGATGGTTGCGGCGGCACGCGCACGCAACGTGCCGGCCGAAGTCCTGGATGGTCACGCCCTGCGCTGGCAGGGCGACTTCGACGCCGTCTTCTCAAACGCCGCGCTGCACTGGATGAAGCGTGACCCGGATGCCGTGCTGCGCGGCGTGCATCGCGCGCTGCGGCCGGGCGGACGTTTCGTGGGAGAGCTCGGGGGCCGCGGCAACGTCCGTCAGGTGCGCGAGGGGATCGGCGCCGTACTGGCACAGCACGGGATTGCAGCGGAGGGGCTCGAGCCGTGGTATTTCCCGTCGCCGGGCGAATATCGGCAGCGCCTGCAGGCGGCGGGCTTCGGCGTCGAGCGCATGGAGACCTTTGCGCGGCCGACCATGCTGCCGGGCGACGTGACGGACTGGCTTCAGACCTTCGGGCAATGGTTCCTGCCGCGCTTCCCGGCTGACGAGCGTCCCGCGGTGCTGGACGCGATCCGTGCGGCGCTCGCGCCCGCGCTGCTGCGTGACGGGCGGTGGGTGCTCGACTACGTGCGCCTGCGCTTCGCATCGCGCCGCGCGAACTGAGAGCAGGAAGCTGTCACAATATACGGCTCGCCGCGCGCGGCGCGGGCGTTTCCCCAAAGCACGGATGCCGATGATGGCACACAAGATTCTCATTCTCCCGGGCGACGGCGTGGGTCCGGAAGTCATGGCCCAGGCCGAGCGCGTATTGGAACTCTTCAGGTCCGAGGGACTGGCGCTGGAATGGAGCCACGGGCTGCTCGGCGGCTGCGCGGTGGATGCGGTCGGCAAGCCCTATCCGGAGCAGACGCGCGCGGCGGCCAAGGCCGCCGATGCCGTGCTGCTCGCCGCGGTCGGCGGGCCGCAGTACGACGACCTGCCGCGCGAGCAACGCCCCGAGCGGGGACTGCTCGCCATTCGCAAGGACCTCGGGCTGTTCGCGAACCTGCGTCCGGCGCTGGCCTTTGCCGAGCTTGCGGGAGCGTCGTCGCTGCGCGCGGAGCTGGTGGCGGGCCTCGACATCCTGATCGTGCGCGAGCTCACCGGCGGAATCTACTTCGGCCAGCCGCGCGGCCGTCGGAAGACCGCCGAAGGGGCCGACGAGGCCTTCGACTCGATGCACTACAGTGTTCCGGAAGTGGAGCGCATCGCGCGCGTGGCCTTCGAGGCGGCGCGCGGCCGCAGCCGCCGGGTGTGCTCGGTGGACAAGGAAAACGTGCTCGAGACTTCGCGCCTGTGGCGCGAGACCGTGACCCGCGTGGGCCGGGACTACCCGGACGTGGCGCTGTCGCATCTCTACGTCGACAACGCGGCGATGCAGCTGGTGCGCAAGCCTCGGCAGTTCGACGTCATCGTCACCGGCAACATGTTCGGCGACATCCTCTCGGACGCCGCCTCGATGATCACGGGGTCGATCGGCATGCTGCCCTCGGCGTCGCTCGACGCGCAGGGCAAGGGCTTGTACGAGCCGGTGCACGGCAGTGCGCCGGACATCGCTGGTCAGGACAAGGCCAACCCGCTGGCGACGCTGCTTTCGGCCGCCATGATGTTTCGGCACAGCCTTGCGCGGGCGGATCTCGCGGATCGCGTTGTGGCCGCGGTGCGCCACGTGCTGGAGGCCGGCCTGCGTACGGCCGACATCGCGCGGCCCGGAGAGGCAACGGTGGGAACGCGCGCGATGGGGGATGCGGTGTTGTCCGCCCTGCGCGCGTGAGCGGCGTTGCGGTCGGGCATTGTGGGATCGGGAATGGATGAATCGAGAAGGACGATGAAGAAGGTCGGGTTCGTGGGCTGGCGAGGGATGGTCGGGTCGGTGCTCATGGAGCGCATGCGCGCCGCGGATGATTTTGCGCTGATCGATCCGTGGTTCTTCAGCACCTCGAACGCGGGTGGCGACGGCCCCGCCGTCCAGGGCGTGGCGTCACGTCCGCTGGGCGATGCGTACGACATCGACGCGCTGCGCACGATGGATTTCATCATTGCCACGCAGGGCGGTGACTACAGCAAGGACGTGCAGCCGAAGCTGCGCGCGGCGGGTTGGCAGGGCTACTGGATCGACGCCGCCAGCGCATTCCGGATGCGTGACGACGCCGTGCTCGTGCTCGACCCGGTCAACCGCAAGCTGATCGACCGCGAGATCGCCGCGGGCCGCAAGGATTTCATCGGCGGCAACTGCACGACGTCGATCATGCTGATGTCGATCGGCGCGCTGTTCGAAGCCGATCTGGTGGAGTGGGTGACATCGATGACCTATCAGGCGGCGAGCGGCGCAGGCGCGAAGAACATGCGCGAGCTGCTGCAGCAGATGGGCGTGCTGGCGAAGGCGGCGGACGGTGAACTGGCGGATCCTGCGGCATCGATTCTGGATATCGACCGGCACGTGACGCGCGTGCAGCAGGCGGCGAGCTTTCCGGTGGCGAACTTCGAAGTGCCGTTGGCGGGCTCGGTGATTCCCTATATCGACACGCAGCTCGACAACCACCAGTCGCGCGAGGAGTGGAAGTCGCAGGTCGAGGCCAACAAGATCTTCGGCCGCTCCTCGCATCCGGTGCCGATCGACGGGATATGCGTGCGCGTCGGCTCGATGCGCTGTCACGCGCTGGCGATGACCGTCAAGCTGAAGCGGGATGTGCCCTTGGCGCAGATCGAGGAGATGGTCGCCGGTTATCACGCGTGGTCGCACGTGGTCCCGGATACGCGGGACGATTCCATCCGCGATCTGACGCCGATGGCGGTGACGGGCACATTGAAGATACACACCGGCCGGCTGCGCAAGCTGAACCTCGGCCCGCTGTACCTCGGCGCCTTCGCGGTCGGTGACCAGCTGCTGTGGGGATCGGCCGAGCCACTGCGGCGCACGCTGCGGATCCTGCTGGGTGCCGAACTCCTGTGATACGCCGGTGAGCTTGCGGATGCCGCCGGCGCTGGTGGAACCGCGTCGGTGCAGGGCGGCGATTGCCCGCTGCGTCTGGTTGCACCCAGGGGCTCGGTGAGCGCGACCTTCCAACGCGGTGTTGCCGTACTCGGCGCTGGCGATCTCGTGGGCGAAGAGGTACTGCGCCTGCTTGCGGCCGGCGGCGAGCCCTTCCCGCACGTCCACGCGCTGGACGTGGGAGCCGCCGTCGGGGAACCGGTGGATTACGGCGACGCGCGCCTCGTCGTCGAGGACGCCATGGCCTTCGAATACGCGCACGCCGGCGTCGTGCTTTCGTCGGTCGACCGCGCCACGGCCGCGCGCTGCCTGCCGATTGCACGCTCCGCGGGGTGCCTGATCGTTGACGCCAGCGGGCTTTTCCGCGCAGATCCGCACGCGCTGACGGTGGTCATCGGCGTCAACCCGGAAGCGCTGGAGCGGCTGACTTCCTTGCCCGGGGAGGTCGTGATGACGCCCGGCCATGCCGTCGTGCAGGCGCTGCGGGTGCTCGTGCCGCTGCAGCAGCGGTTCGGCCTGCGGCGCGTGAACCTCTTGGTCTGTCATCCGGCGGCGCGCAGCGGCAAGGCGGGGGTGGAACGCCTCGCGCGCGAGTCCGCGCACGCCTTGAACGGGCACGGGCTGGAGCACACGCATCCGCACGCCGAGCCTCGCGGCGTCGTGCGTGCGTTCGGGGTCACCACGCTTGCCGCTGCCGCGACGAACGGAGACGACGAGATCGCCACGTTGGCGCGGCAGCTGGTGGAACTTCTGGGCCAAACGGAGCTGGATGTCCGTGTCACCGAGCTGGTGATCCCTGTCTTCTACGACTGCACGCTGGCCTTCGATCTCGAGCTGGAGGAGAGCGTCGATGCCGTCGGCGTGCGTGACGCGCTTGCGTCCACCGGCGGCGTGGATGTCGGTGTCGAAGGGTCGGCGTCCGAGGTGGACTCGGGCTTGCATGTGTCGTCGGCGGCGGACGGGACAAGCTTGCGCCTGCAGTGGCTCGAAGCTCCGCGCGCGGGCGGCAAGCTGTCGCTGGGCACCACCGGAGACGCGATCCGCTGTGGATCGGCGGCTGAACAGGTGGGGATTCTGCGACACCTGCTCGGTATGGGGCGGCAGGGGTGACACGTTATCTTTGACGCGACGTGAGTGGAACGTTAAAACGCCCATGTGCAATGGGACTTGCGTTGGAAACCTAAGGCACAATATCGTTACGGCGATTTGCGGGGGGAAAGGGGCGATGATGCGTAAACCAGGATGGATGGTCGGCGTGGCCGGAGTCATCGCGACTATGGCCGCGCTGCTTTTCTCGCTGCAGGCGGCTGCCCTCGGGCTCGGCGCCATTCAGGTGAAGTCGGGCCTGGGTCAGCAATTCTCGGCGGTCATCCCGTTGCGCGTGGATTCGCCCTCCGACCTGGATGGACTGACGGTGTCTTTGGCAGATCCGGCCGCGTTTCGCCAGGCCGGCGTGATCTCGACGAGCGCCGTGTCGATGCTGCACTTCAAGGTGCAGAAGCTCGACGGCGGCGGTGCCGAAGTCCTGGTCAGCAGCTCGCAGCCGATCCGCGATCCCTTCGTCAATTTCCTCGTCAGCGTGAACTGGAACGGCGGCACACTGCTGCGCCAGTACACGGTACTGCTCAATCCGCCGGACTATCACGGGGCGGGAACGTCCACCGCCGTGGCGTCCGGTGCGCCAACCGCTTCGGCCGCGCCGATCCCGCACTCGGGCGTCGCGCAAGCGGTGCCGGTGGAGCCGTCAGTGCCGCGTACCGCGGGCCGTGAAGCGCGCGCGGATGCTGGTCGTGCGGCAGCTGTGCCTGTTGCCCGACCGCCGGTGCACGCGGCGCCTCGCCAAAGCGGGTCGGCGGGCGCTGCGCAGAAAGCATATGCGGGTGGTCATTACGGCCCGGTGGCGCCCGGCCAGACGCTGTGGAGCATTGGCGAGCAGGTGCGGCCTGATCCTTCCATCACGATGGATCAGGTGCTGCTGTCGATCTACGACGCGAACCCTCGAGCCTTCAGCCACGGTCGCTTCGACGGCCTGATCAAGGGCAGCAGGCTGCGCATTCCCACCGCTGAACAGATGCGTGAAGTCTCGGTTGCCGCAGCGGCGGAGCGTGTCACGCGGCTGCGTGCGGCCGTCGGTGAGTCCGTGTTGCCGCGCGCCGGATCCACCCTGCATCGTGCCACGCCGACCGAGCGCCACCCGGCGCGGGAGGTCATGGCCACGGAATCCAAGTCTGCCGTCGTCGAGCCAAAACCCGGCGTCGCGCAGACCGCGCCACCGGAGGCGGGTCACAGCGCTCCGGCGGAGAACCTCGGCGCTCTCGTTGGCGCTGAAGGCACCGGGGCGCACGACGGAGTCGCGGCTACGGCTGAAGGCGAGTCCGCTGCGACGGGCGGCGCGGCAGCGCCGGCAACCTCTGGCGGGCAGCCGGCCGCGGCGACGTCCACCGCTGCCAGCGTCGGCGTGGGCAGCGCGTCGACGGCGTCCGCGGCGGCGTCGCCCGCCGCAGCGCACAGTGCGGCCGCACCCGCAGCGGCATCCGCGGCGGCCAACAACGGGAACGGTAGCGAGGTTGCTGCCGCATCCCAGGCACAGAAGCCAGCGAGGCCGGTACGGAAGAATCCTGCCCACGCCATCCCGAAGGCGCCCGCAGCGTCGTCATTGCCGATCGACTGGCGCCTGGTTGCGGCGATCGTCATCCTGCTGCTCCTGCTGGGGGCGCTCGTCGTCCGCAACCGGAAGCGGAAAAGGGGCGATGGTGCCGCGGACCCGGAGACGCCGAGCGATGGCCCGCAGAAGCACGGGCGTCGGATGCGTCGCGGCAAGGGTGATGCCGCTGAAGCGCCGGCGACGAGGAACGAGGCGACGACGCTGGCAGTGGAAGCGACGTCGGGCGAGGCGGTGGCGACGCCGATCGCCGTGGATGCGGCTTCTGCAGCCGTCGCTGCGCATGTGGATGACGTGGCCGCCGAGGCGAACATGCCTGTGCCGGAAGCAGCGCCCTCCGTTGCGCAGGTCTTGCCGGGCAACGAGGACGACTCCAAGGACGCCCTGGCTGACGCCGAGTTTCATCTGGCTTACGGGCTCTACGACGCGGCGATTCCACTGCTCAAGCAGGCGATCGCGCAACATCCGGACCGGCCGGACCTGAAGCTGCGGCTGGCCGATGCCTGCTTCTCGGCGGGCAACGCCGGCGAATTCGAGGGTGCTGCCGGTGCGCTGCGCGGTTCGGTGGACGACGCCGCGTGGCGGAAGCTGGCGGCCAAGGGGCGGCGGTTGTGCCCGGATTCCAGCCTTTTCCAAGGCGTTCCTCCGCCCACCGACACCGACGTGCCGACGATGGATACCCCGGAGTGGGCGATCCCGACCGAGGCGCCGGAAGCTGGCGAGCAGCCGCCTCGGAGCCTGGCACCCGATCCGGAGTCACCTGCTTCAGCGCCGGTACGCGAAGTCTTGGACGCGGCGGCTGTAAAAGAAGCCGATCCGTTGGCCTTTCAAGAGCAGCCGCTCACCCCCGGACAGTCTGCGGTGGCGTCGGGTGCGGCAGTGGACGCGGCAACGCCCGCCGCGCGTGATGAAAACGTCATCGAGTTCGACGCCGGGGAAGCGGGCGCTCCCCCAGTGGAGCAGCATGCCGCGGCTGCAGCCGTAGCGAATCCAGATGGGCCGAAACGCATGATCGATGGACCCACGGGCGACGACCGCGTCTCGGACATCTTCGACGTCACCGGCTTTGACGCACCGGCAGGTGCCGATGCGGTCCCGCAGGGCGGCGAGGATGCTGGAAAGCTGGACCTTGGTCCGCTCCCGTTCAATCTCGGCGACGAAGAGACGGCCGGGGTGCGTAGCGCTAGCGGTGCCGGCACCCGCCCGGCGACGGATGCGCCGACCGCCGCCGGTCCACGGGCGGCGTCAGCAGACGTCGCGGTCGACGGACACGACGACGCTTCAGCCTACGCCAGCAAGCTCGAGCTCGCCCGCGTCTACGCGACGATGGGCGACGGAGAGGGCGCACGCGAAGTGCTTCAGGAGGTCCTGGACCACGGAACCGCCGCGGACAAGGCCGCCGCGGAGCAGGTTTTGCAGTCGGTCGCCGGCCAATCCTGATCTCGAAGCCCTCGCGTCAGACCGGATGATCGCGGCCCGATGCGCTGGGCGGTGTGCGTACAGTACGAGGGGCGCGGCTACGCCGGCTGGCAGCGCCAGCCGGACCGTCCCAGCGTGCAGGCGGCGCTCGAATCGGCGCTGTCCGCGGTGGCCGGCAAGGCGGTTCAGGTGCATTGTGCCGGACGGACCGACAGTGGCGTGCATGCGTTCGCGCAGATCGCGAGCTTTGACACGGACGCGCGGCGCAGCCCGCGCGCCTGGGTGCTCGGCACGAACAGCAATCTGCCGGACGCGGTCAGCCTGAGCTGGGCGCAGGCGGTGCCGGAGGCCTTCGACGCACGCTTCTCCGCGCAGGCGCGTCGCTATCGTTACCTGATCTGGAATGATGCGGCCCGCGCCGGGCTGCTCGCGGGCCGGGCAACGTGGGTCACCTGGCCGCTGGACGTCGATGCGATGCACGAGGCGGCCCAGGTCCTGCGCGGCGAACAGGATTTCTCCGCGTTCCGGGCAGCGGAATGCCAGTCACGCACGCCGATGCGCTGCGTATTCGAAGTGAAGGTGTGGCGACAGGGTGCGTTCGTGGTCACCGACATCCGCGCCAACGCGTTCCTGCAGCACATGGTGCGCAACATCGTGGGCAGCCTTGTGGAGGTAGGCCGCGGGCGCCGACCCGCCGCGTGGCTATCCGCCGTTCTGCGAGGCGGTGACCGGCGACAGGCGGGACCGACCGCAGCGCCCGATGGGCTGTACTTCGTGGGCCCTGAGTACGCGTCGACGTGGGGCCTCCCCGCGTTGCCCGAGCCGTGGCTTCCGTGATAGCGGGGACCGCACGAACGCCAGCGGTGGCTCCTCGCCTGACATCGGGGGCCGGCGCGTGTTCCGGCGGTGCGGGGAGTCCTGCGAGTTGCCGGCGGCGGATCTCCCTACATGCTGGACGGGTTCGACGCGCCGCTGCGCGGCATGTCCTTCCGCACGGGTGCGCGTGATCTTCGCGCGTGGCGGATTCGATAGAATGACGCCACGATGAGCTGGCTCGACAAGATCTCGGGGTCACGCCTGCTGACCGAGGGCATCCACCACAAGAATATTCCGGAGGGCTTGTGGAGCAAGTGCCGGAACTGCGGGTCGGTGCTGTATCGGGCGGAGCTGGAGCGCACGCTGGAGGTGTGCCCGAAGTGCGGGGACCATCGCGTGATCGGCGCGCGGAAACGACTTGAGCACTTCCTCGATGAAGAGGATCGCGTGGAAATCGGCCGCGGCATCCGCGCGGTCGATCCGCTGCACTTCAAGGACAGCCGCAAGTACACCGATCGCCTCGACGAGGCTCGTCGTGACACGGATGAGGACGACGCCTTGGTCGTCCTGAGCGGGCGTCTGCACGGCCTTCCGGTGGTCGCGGCCGCCTTCGAGTTCGGTTTCATGGGCGGTTCGATGGGCAGCGTCGTGGGCGAGAAGTTCGTACGCGGCGTCGATGTGGCGCTGGAACAGGGTTCGTCGATGATCTGTTTTTCCGCGAGTGGCGGCGCGCGCATGCAGGAGTCGCTGTTTTCGCTGATGCAGATGGCGAAGACCAGCGCGGCGCTGGCAAAGCTCGCGGAGCGCGGGCTGCCCTACATTTCGGTGCTCGCCCATCCGACGATGGGCGGCGTATCGGCGAGCCTCGCGATGCTGGGCGATATCCACATTGCCGAACCCAACGCGCTCATCGGCTTCGCCGGACCGCGGGTCATCGAGCAGACCGTGCATCAAAAGCTGCCGGAAGGCTTCCAGCGATCGGAGTTCCTGCTGGAGAAAGGCGCCATCGACATGATCGTCGACCGTCGTGAGATGCGTGACCGCATTCATCGTCTGCTCGCGCTGCTGCTCCAGCGCGATGCCACGTCGGCAGCCGCCTGACGCGTCTGAGCGGTCATCGTTCGGAAACCCGGGGTTCGTCTCGTGGAGACACCGCCATGTCGCATCTCGTGACTCCAGCCGCCGCCGCTGATCGCGACGATTGGAGCCTTGACCAGTGGCTGGCTTGGCAGGAGCGACTCCACCCCAGCCGTATCGATCTGGGGCTTGAGCGCGTGCGACGCGTCGCATCGTGCCTCGGCTTGCTGGAAGCGTGGGTTCCGACGCTGACGGTTGCCGGCACCAACGGCAAGGGTTCGACCGCGGTGCTGGCTGCCGCGGTCTACCGCGCCGCGGGCTATCGCGTGGGTTGTTACACGTCTCCCCATCTGCGGCGCTACAACGAACGCATCGCGATCGACGATGTTCCGGTGTCCGACGCGCAGCTGTGTCGGGCGTTTGCAGCCGTCGAGCAGGCTCGCGGCGACGTGTCGTTGACATACTTCGAATTCGGAACGCTTGCGGCGCTGTGGCTGTTCCAGCGCGAGGCCGTACAGGTGCAGGTGCTCGAGGTGGGGCTGGGCGGACGGCTGGACGCGGTGAACGTGGTCGACGCGGACGCCGCGATCCTCACCCAGACCGGGCTGGACCACACGGACTGGCTTGGCCCGACGCGGGAGAGCATCGGCCGCGAACAGGCGGGCGTGTTCCGTGAAGGGAGAGTGGCCGTGTGCGTGGATCCGGACCCGCCGCGCAGCGTGCTGGAAGCCGCGCGGACGGCGCGAGCAGCGCGGTTGCTGGGGCGGGACTTTTCGCCGCATTCGATCGCTGGTGGGTGGGACTGGCGCGGCCCCGGCGGAACAACGCCCGGTCTGCCGCTGCCGGCGCTTCCGGGGACGATGCAGCTGCGCAACGCGGCCGGCGTGCTGGCAGCCGTGGATGCCCTGCAGCAAATGCTCCCGGTGCCGCGTGCGGCGATCGAGACCGGTCTGGAGCGCATGCGTCTGCCCGGGCGACTCGAGCGGCGCGGCGATCTGCTTCTCGATGTGGCGCACAACGCTGAGGCGGTGGCGGTACTCGCGTCGTGGCTGCGCGCACAAGCACAACCGCCGCGGGCGATCGTGATCGGCATGATGCGTGACAAGCCGGTAGAGGCTGTCGCACGGGAGCTGCTGGGGCTGTGTGAACGCGTGTACGCGGTGGGGCTGCCCGCGCCGCGGGGACTGTCGGGCCGTGAGCTGGCTTCGCGTCTGGCCATCGGAGGACTGCGGGCCGAGGTGGCTCTGGATCCCGCAGCCGGTCTGTGCGCCGCGCGCGCGGCCATCGGCGGCAACGGAACAATCGTGGTGTGCGGCTCCTTCAAGACGGTCGCGGGCGTCGTTTCAGGTTGATGCAGCCGGGCGCGCGGGAAAAGGTGCTGCGGCGCCTGCTGGGGGTGGCGGTCATCCTCGTGCTGGTGGTA